>JAJFUA010000365.1 GCA_021372635.1 Desulfobacteraceae bacterium
TTATCGATTATTAACACCGATCCAGCCAGCGAGGAGAAACGATGCCCATTTACGAGTTCCGCTGCGTAGCCTGCGGACACATCCAGGAATTCCTGACGACCGGTTCTTCCGAGGAAGTCGAGATGAAATGCTCCGAATGCCAGGGAGAAGAGATGGTGCGTGTTCTCAGTTCCGTCAGCTACGCCATGGGCGGTTCGGGCGGCGGGGCGAAGAGCGAAGGCCCCAGCGCGACCAGCCGGTCGTGCGGGTCCGGCAACACCTGCTCCACGCTCACCCTTCCCGGCCACACCCGGTAGAGGTATCCCTCACACGACGCCCGCGGCGCGGAACTCCCCAATCTGCGCGCGCGAATAACCCAGTTCTCCGAGGATGGACGCCGTGTGCTCGCCGAGCGCCGGTGCGCGGCCGCGAAGCTCTCCGGGGGTCAGCGAGAACTTGGGCGCAATCCCGAGCTGCCGGCGGACCCCGTCCTTTTCCTCGACCGCCATGGCCCGCTCTCGGGCCAGGGGACTGTCCATCGCCTCCGGGAGGTCCAGCACCGGTTCGCAGCAGCAGTCGGCCCCGCCGAAGTGTTCGATCCACTCCTTCTGAGTCTTCTGCCTGAAAAACGCCCCGATCCGTTCCTGGAGTTCCGCCTGGTGGGGTCCCGGCTCGAGATGGTCCGGCCGGTCCCATTCCGGGTGGCCGGCGGTACGGCAGAAGGCTTTCCAGAACTGCGGCTCCATCGCGCCCAGCGCCATGTACCTCCCGTCCCGGGTTTCATAGACGTTGTAGCAGGCGCACCCGTGGTTGAGGAAACCTTCTCCCGGCCCGGGCGTCCGGCCGTCCGCCAGGTACGCGCCCCACTGGAGGCAGTTCCACGCCATGGCGCCGTCCGTCATGGAAATATCGAGAAACTGGCCTTTTCCGAGCCGTTCGCGGGCGAACAGCGCCGTCACGATGCTGAAGGCGGCCAGGAGCGCGCCTCCTCCGAGATCCGCGATCTGCACGCCCGGAAGGGCGGGCCGCTTCCCGTATCCGCTGTAGGAGAGCACCCCGCTCAACGCCTGGTAGTTGATGTCGTGCCCGGCCCTGGAGACGAGCGGCCCGTCGCTGCCGTAGCCGGTGATGGCGCAGTAGACGAGGCGCGGATTGATCTTTTCGAGGGAGGCGTGACCCAGCCCCAGCCGGTCCATCACCCCGGGGCGAAACCCCTCCAGCAGCACGTCGGCGTCCCGCGCCAGCCGTTCCAGGATTTCCTTCCCTTCCGGAACCTTGAGGTTCAGGGTGAGCGACCGCTTGTTGCGGTTCAGAACCGCGTGATACCCGCTTGCTTCCCCCAGCAGCGGAGGCCACAGGCGGATATAGTCCCCCGTCTCCGGGGCTTCGATCTTGATGACGTCCGCGCCCATGTCCGCCAGGAGCATGGAACAGTAGGGGCCGGGGAGCAGGCGCGAGAGGTCCAGGACTCTGATGCCGGAAAGGGCTGCGGGCATGGGGTCGTTTCCTTCCTGTCAGAGCAGCGCCCGGGTGAATTCTTCCGGATCGAACGGCCGCAGGTCCTCGATTCCTTCGCCGATGCCGATGAAACGCACGGGCACCTTCAGTTCGTCGCAGATGGCCACGACGATGCCCCCCTTCGCCGTTCCGTCGAGCTTGGTCAGGATCAGCCCGGTGATGCCGATTCCCTCCTTGAAGAGTGTCGCCTGGGAAAGGGCGTTCTGTCCTGTGGACGCATCGAGCACGAGCAGCACTTCGTGGGGAGCGTCGGGCATCTTCCGCGTGACGACCCGGTGGACCTTTTTCAGCTCTTCCATGAGGTTCACCTTGGTGTGCATGCGCCCCGCGGTGTCGATGAGCACGACGTCCATGTCGCGTGAAACGGCGGCGTCTATGGCGTCGAAGACGACGGCGGAGGGGTCCGAACCGCTCTTCTGTCGCACGACCGGAACGTCGGCGCGCTCTCCCCACAGGGCGAGCTGTTCCACGGCCGCCGCCCGGAAGGTGTCTCCGGCGACCAGCATGACCTTGCGGCCTTCCTGCTTCCACTGGTGGGACAGTTTGCCGATGGTCGTGGTCTTCCCCACGCCGTTCACGCCGATCACCATAACCACGCAGGGATGATGGGCCGCGAGGTCCCACGGGTCCGCGGGCACCTCGAGGATCGTCCGGATCTCTTCCCTGAGCGCCTCGCGCAGCTTCTGCGGGTCTTTCAGTTCCTGGCGCCTGATCTTGTCGGTGACGCGCTGCAGCAGCAACTGGGTGGTCCTGACGCCGAGGTCGGACGTGATGAGCACCTCTTCCAGTTCGTCGAGCATGTCGGTGTCGATGACCTTCTTGCCGAGCACCAGGCGGTCGACGCGGTTGGCGAGCTTTTCGCGGGTCTTGTGCAGCCGCTCCCTGAGCTTTTTGAAGAACCGGCGCTTTTCCTGCACAGGTGCGTCTTCGCCGTCTTCTCCCTCCGGTCCGTCGGCTTCATCCTCCGGAGGTTCCTCGCGGAACCCTTCGGGGGCATCTTCCTCCGCCGTTCCGGGAATTTCCCCTTCCCGGTCCGCCGTGCTCCCAAAGTCATTTTCCGCCGCTTCAAAGGTCTCCGCCGGAGCTTCACGGTCCGCTTCGGAGGCTTCTTCGCGCAGAACGGTTTCGAACTCCTCCCGCGGGGTCTCTTCGGACTGTACCGTTTCTTCGGGTTCCCGGGCTGCCTTATTTTTTCGTTTGAACCAGTTGAACATGGATTTTCGACGTCCTCCCTGATAATCTCCCACTCCTGAGGAGCAGAGTTTATGGCCATAATCCATGGCCTGAATAACGAATTTTATCATTACCAAAACCTCTTGAAAAAGCAAAGCGGCCATTGCGTCACTCCGGGCGGAACACCCGGCACGGAGGCACTTCGGGGGGGGAGGCGACGGGGCGGGGCGCCGCTTCCGGCAGAATGGCCGCAGGCATTTTTCAGGGTATGGAATGAATGATTACTTTGAAATACGTCCATGAGATTTACGCAAACAGGAGGATGAAGTGCTGGAAGAGATGGAACTGCGCTCGGAGATGATCTGCGTCTGCCGGAAGCTCGAGAGCCGGGGACTGATTGCGGCTTCGGACGGCAACGTCAGTTGCCGTGCGGGAGAGGGGCGGCTGCTGATCACGCCGAGCGGTTTGCCCAAGGGGGAGTTGAAGGAATCGGACCTCCTGGTCGTGGATCTGCAGGGGAACAGGCTTTCGGGCGAGGGAAAACCTTCGTCCGAAGTGCGCATGCATCTCGCAGTCTACGAGAAGCGCCCGGATGTGGCGGCCATCGTCCATGCCCATCCGCCGCTTCTTACGGCCTACACCCTGGCGGGGCTTCCCTTCATGGCCGATGCGCTTCCGGAGGTGTGGCTGACCATCGGCCCGGTTCCCACCGCGCCCTACGCTACGCCGTCCACGGAAGAGGTCCCCAGGGCCATTGCGCCGTATATCGAAAAGCACCGGGCCATTCTACTGGAACGGCACGGGTCTCTGACCGTGGGGAAGAGCGTGGAGGAAGCGTACCTGCGTCTCGAAAAGCTGGAACACGCGGCAAAGACCCTGTACTACGCTTTCGTGCTGAACCAGTACCATCCCGATCCGCTGCCCCTGTCCGCGCTGCGAAAGCTCGAAGCGTTGAAATCCTGAGGGGACGCCTGCGGAGAACGCCCCTCATGGCCCCGGCAACCGGGCGGGCGCAGGCACCCCGCCCGCCGATGGAGGCGAAAAGGACATGAGAAGGCGCCGGTTGATCCTTGGCATCGCCTTGAACTATCTTTTTTTCTCGGTACTGCTGTTCCTTCCGGCGGGCACCCTGGCCTGGGGGCGCGCGTGGCTGTTTCTCGGGCTGTACACCACCGGTACGTTCGCGGCGATGCGAAAGCTCTTTCCCAGCCGGGAGGAACTGCTGGAGGAGCGGTTCAAGCCGCTGATTCAAAAGGGGCAGCCGCTTGCCGACAAGATCATCCTGCCCCTGTTCGTGGCCGCCTACTCCGGTTCGGTCGCCTTCAGTTCCTTCGACGTTTTTCACCTGCGCCTGCTGGGCAAACCGGGAGGCTTCGTTTCGTTCTGCGGGCTGGCGCTCTTCGCCGCCGGCTGGCGGATCGTTTTTTTTGCCCTCTGGCAGAACGCCTTCGCGGCCTCCGTGGTGAGGCACCAGGTGGAGCGGGGGCACAAGGTGGTCGACACCGGACTCTACGGCATCGTGCGGCACCCGATGTACGCGGGGGGTGTCCTGCTGATGCTCGGCCTGCCCCTATGGCTGGAATCGTATGCGGGCGCCCTGTCCGCCGTCCTCCCCGCCGGCCTGCTCGTTCTGAGAATCCGGTTCGAGGAGGACTTCCTCAAGCGGGAACTCCCGGGTTATGAGGCCTATACGCGGAAAGTCCGGCACCGGCTGATCCCTCGCGTCTGGTGAGGCGGATCCGCACCGGTGAACGCTCCACGGGCGTGTCCGAAATACCGCCTATGCCTTCATGATGCGGGCGTCCGCCACAACGATCCCTTCGGGGTAGGCGAAGGCGGGGTTCAGGTCGATCTCCACGATGTCGGGGTGTTCTTCCGCGATCGCCGCCAGTTTGAGCAGTCCGTCAACGAGCGCCTCTTCGTCGATGGGCTGGCGGCCCCGGTATCCCCTGAGCAGGGCTGCGCCCCGGATTTCTCCGATCATCTTCGCCGCCTCCACCCTGTCGATGGGAAGCAGGCGCATGGTGACGTCCCGGAAGAGTTCCACGGAGGTCCCGCCCAGGCCGAACAGGAG
>JAJFUA010000066.1 GCA_021372635.1 Desulfobacteraceae bacterium
AGGTACAGGTTCTGTTCGTTGTCCTCGATGACCAGCACTCTCGCTTTCATAGACTCCGCCTCACCTTACCGGTAAAGTGAAAATGAACGTGCTTCCCTTTCCCGTTCCTTCGCTCAGCGCCCGGATCTCCCCGCCGAGCAGGTCCATGAGCCTCTTGCAGATGGACAGGCCCAGCCCGGTCCCTTCATAGCGGCGGGACACCCCCATGTCGATTTGCCGGAAGGGTTCGAACAGGGTCTCCAAATCCTCGGGCCTCAGCCCGATGCCCGTGTCCGAAACGGATACGACGATCCGGCTTTCGTCGAGCACGCAGCGGAGGTGTACGCGCCCCTTGTCCGTGAATTTCACGGCGTTGTTCACGAGGTTGATCAGGACCTGCTCGACCCGGCTGCGGTCGCTCACGATTTCGCCCACTCCCGGCCCGATGTCCACGATAAGCTCCAGGTCCTTTTTCCCGGCCATCGGCCCGATGGCCTGAACGATGCCCCGAATGGCCTCCGGCAGGCTGAAGGCTTCCCTGGAGAGCCTCAACTGCCCGGCCTCGATCTTGGAGATGTCCAGCACGTCGTTGATGAGGTTCAGAAGATGCCGGGCGCTGTTTCTCACCATGCCCAGCTGCTTTTTCTGCTCCTCGTTGAGCGGTCCGGCCAGTTCCTGGATCAGGATTCCCGTGAAACCGATGATGGAATTGAGCGGCGTGCGCAGTTCGTGGGACATGGACGCGAGGAAGGCGGACTTGACGCGATCGGCCGATTCCGCGCTCTCCTTGGCCCGCAGGATTTCCCGCTCCGTGAGCTTCTGCCGGGTCATGTCGGTAATGAGCCCGGCAAGGAATTTCGGGCCGCCCCTGTCGTCCCGGATCACGAAGAAGTTGGCCAGGGCGGGCACGCGCAGTCCGCCCGCGGCCGCAAGGGTCAGGTCGCCGGTCCAATACCCCTTCCGGAAAAGCTCCGGGACGATCTCCTCCCGGAGCCGCTTCCGGTCGTCCGGCGCATAGATTTCGAACAGCGTCGCGGGAATGCTTTGACTGTGCCCGTGGGCGCCGACCATCTTCAGGAGCGCCGGGTTCATGTAGGTCACCCGGCCGTCCAGTTCCGCTATTCCAAAGCCCTGTCCGGCGTTCTCGGCGAACCTGCGAAAGACCTGCAGTTGTTCTTCTGCGTTCTTGAGTTCCGTGATGTCGTTGCCGACGCTCAGCGTGCCGACCAGCCGCCCTTCGCCGTCCCGGATCGGCCGGTTGGTCCAGGCGATCCACACGCGCTCGCCGCTGCGCCGCATGTTTTCATTTTCGTTCCGTTCGTAGTCTTCCGGGTGGCTGGTGAGTTCCCGAACCATCCGGGCCAGGTCCCTGCCGCTGCTTTCCGTTTCGGGGACGATCGTGCCGACGAGGTTCCGTCCGAGGATTTCCTCTTCCGAATAGCCGAAGAACCTCTGGGCGAACTCGTTGAAAAAGGTGATCCCGCCCACCGTATCCAGTTTGAGGATGATGCTGTTGGCGTTTTCCACCAGCTCCCGGTATCGCTGCTCGCTCCGGCGCAGCAGTTCCTCGGCGGCCCTGCGGTCCTGGACCTCCTGCCTCAGTTGGGCCGTCCGCTCGATCACCCGGTCTTCCAGTTCCGCATGGGCCCGCCCCAGGGCGCAAAGAGCTTCAATGCGCTCCCTGCGCGTGCGGATGGCCATGATCCCGTGGGCCAGGTTGTTGCCCAGTTCCTCCAGCAGGTCCACCTCCGCGGAATCGAAGGCGCCCGGTTCCGCGGTGTAGATGGCCAGGGCCCCGAACACTTCCTCCCCGGCCTTCAAGGGAAGGGAGATGACCGTGGAAAGCCCCCGTTCCCTCAGGAATTCATGCCAGGGGGCATAATCGGGATTGTTCGACACATCCCGGGCTACGACCGGCTTCCCGGTCCGGATGGAAGAGCCCATGGCCCCACGCCCGTACTCGTCGTCCCCCCAGCTCACCCGGATGCGGTCCAGGAAGCCTTTTCCCGGCCCCTCATACGCAACGAACCGGACCGACCGGGATTCATCCCGCTCCGCATAGCCGACCGAGACGAGGTAATATCCCGCCGGCCCCACGACGATCCGGCAGACATCTTCGAGCAGGGCCTGTTCCTCGACAGCCCGGACGACGGCCGCATTGCACTGGGACAATATGCGCAGGGCGCGGTGAGTCCGGCGCAGCGTCTCCTCGCCGGCTTTTTGAAGGGTGATGTCGCTGAGGAGATGGACCGCGCCGATGAACGTCCCGTCGTCGTCGAGAAGAGGGTCCGCCGTCACGTGGAGCCACCGGTCTCCCACCCGGACCTCTTCCACCTCCCGCTCGCA
>JAJFUA010000071.1 GCA_021372635.1 Desulfobacteraceae bacterium
ACCTGGGCGCTCAACCGCGCCTTCACGTTCGCGAAAGGCGTGCGGGGGGCGCCAACCTACAGGGAATGGGCCGCCTATCTCGCCCTGATGATGGGGGGAGGCGTGGTGAACTACGGCGTCTATTCGCTCTGCATCACCTTCTCGGCCGTCATGTACGCCCGCCCCGTGCTGGCGGTCGCGGCCGGTTCCGTCGCCGGCCTGTTCCTCAATTTTTCCACCTCCCGGAGCCTTTTCCTCCGCCCACGAGGCAGGCGATCGGGAAAAAGACCAGCCAGCTCACGGGATGCAGGTATCGCACCACCGGAAACACGGTGAGGAAGCACGCGACGGCGGCGCAGGCGCAGACCGCCAGGAAGACCGCGATTCGCGGAGCGAGCGCCGCGGGGGCGTTTCGGGCGAAAAACAGGGCTGCCCCCGCCGGAACGGGAGAAAAGATCAAGAACCAGTACCAGGGAACGGCGAGCCGGTAGTAGGCCCTGGTCCAGGTATCCGCCTGCGGCTGCCCCACAGGGCCCGGAAACTCCATGAACTCGCCGCAGTCCAACTGCCAGTCGGCATAGAGCTGCATGCCTTCCGCGTCCATCCCCAGGTCGTTCAGGATCTTCTCCCGCAGGATTTCCAGGTTGAAATAGTCCCCGAGCGTCTGGAGGGAAAGCACCATAACGGCCAGGGGATCGCGCCTGAGCGCGTTCATGGCCGTCTCCGAAGCCGCCTTGTTTCCGGCCGGTCCGGGCAGCACCCGGCGGATCCGGTCCGCAAGTCCCCCGTCCGCAAAATTGTGCTCGTTTCGCAGGGAACGGTCCTTGAGATCGTACAGCAGGCCGCCGAAAACCTCGTCGCGGAGTTCCGGGTGCGGGAAATCCACCGGTTCGACGACCGGAGCCCATATGGACGCCAGGAAGAAGCCGCCTGCGGCGTTGTAGGCCGGCGGACACCCGGTGATCTTCGACGATACCTGCTTGTAGCCGGCATGCAGCGCGAAAGTGAAGCAGAGGGAAACCAGCAGGTGCACGCCGAGGAAGGCTCCCGGCCGCGCAAGCCATTTCGGCGCCGCCGGTCCGGACCGGGAGCCGGCGGATTCCCCGCCCGGACCGTTTTCCCGGAAGTGGACAAAGGAAGCGACAAGAGGCAGAACGACGGCATTCGCCAGGACCACCGGCAGGAAGCTCACCCTCAGGGAAAGCAGCGCCGTCCCGAGGATCTGCGCGACGCAAAGCCTTCCCAGCCGTCGGCCGCTCAGGTATTCGAATGCGGAAACCATGTACAGGGCGAAGTAAAACAGGGAAAAGGCTTCGGTCATCACCTCGCGCTCGTAGAGCAGCTGAATGGGCTCCACGGCGCAGAGGAAGCCGGCCGCGCAGGCGACGCCGCTGCCGACGGAGAAGTGCTTTTTCAGGGAATAGGCGAGCAGGATGGCGACCGCGGCGCCTGCAAGGACCTGGGAAACGAGCAGCGGGGTGAAGGACCTCGACCCGAAGCTGAGAAGCCGGATCAGATATCCGTAGGTGAAGGAACGGTCTACCGGGATCATGTCCATGAAGGCGGTGCCGAGGTACCACCCGGAGTCCCCGAAAAAAAACTTCGGGATCGGGTCCAGCGCGAACAGGACCAGCTTGAGGCCGACGATTCCGAAAACGAAAGCAGCCCACCCGGAATCGACCTTCGAGAAAAGCCTCCCGGCTCCCGGCAGGGCTATGCGTCCGCTTTCGACATGCGGGCTCACGGCTTCTTCAGCCCGAGGATGCTCAGGAAGAAGCTCGAGAACATGGTCTGGAGGCCCAAAATGATCAGGGTGACCCCGGGAATGGTGATTCTCAGGCTGTCCGAACAGGAAAGCGACCCGAAGCCGTGGTGCCGCCAGTTGAGAACCGCCGCCGCGATCAGCGCCGCTCCTGCCACGAAAACCGCCAGCCCCGCCACCAGGCCCGTTTCGAGGTTCGCCATGCGCAGGAACTTTTGCAGCCGCTCTTCTCCGGGAACGATCTTCTGCTGCACCGCGAAAGCCTTCGCGAAAAGACCGAATATCATCAGCTGGTATCCCATCAGAAGCGACATGGAACAGAGCAGCAGCGTGTTGGCGTCAAACATGACGCCGCCGACCCGCAGGGGCGTCCAGGTGAGTATCGAACCGAAAACGGCGCCCAGGACGAAAAGGAACACTCCGGGCGCCATGAAAAGCCAGTTCGGGCTGAACAGGAGCAGAAAGCGCAGGTGGCGCCAGCCGTCCCTCCACGACCGCAGGTGTGGGGGCCTGTTGCGCCCGTCCACGTCCAGCGTGGTGGGAACCTCGGTGATGCGCATGCGGTGCAGGGAGGCTTTCACGACAATCTCGCTGGCGAATTCCATCCCCGTGGTCTGCAGGTCCATCCGGAGGAAGGCTTCCTTGCTGAAGCCGCGCAGACCGCAATGAAAGTCTCCGCAGCCGCTTTGAAACAGCAGGCGACCGATTCCCGTCAGGACGGGGTTCCCCAGGTACTTGTGAAGCGGAGGCATGGCCCCGGGGGCGATGCCTCCCCGGAAGCGGTTGCCCATCACCAGGTCGAAGCCTTCGCGCAGCTTTTCGACGAACGGTCCCAGGTGCAGGAAATCGTAGCTGCAGTCCGCATCCCCCATGATGACGTATTTGCCGCGGGCGGCCAGAATTCCGCCCTTCAGCGCATTGCCGTAGCCTTTCGCACCGACGTGGACCACCCGCGCCCCCGCGGCGGTTGCCAGTTCCGGAGAACCGTCCGTGCTCCCGTTGTCCGCAACGACGACTTCACCCGATATCTTCGATTCGTCGAGAAAACGGCGGGCCATAGCGATACACCGCTCCACCGTCTCCGCCTCGTTCAGGCAGGGCATGACGATACTCAGTTCAACCGCTGGACTTTCCATTGATTCCGCACTCTCTTCCCATCCATGCCGTTCCCGCGCGACGCTCCCGGAAGGCTCCTCCGGCCGGCCGCCGCATCCCGGCGGCAACATTCCGGCAGATGCCTCACCCGTCATTCGGAAGACCACCGCATGGTTTCGTGTGTTTTTCGGATGCCCGTTCGGATTCCTGCATGGAAATATGACAGCAATCGTTGTTGGCTGCTAATATGTGGCAATTTAAGATCTTTCCCCCGTTGTGCCGAATCTACATGAATTTCCCCGTACTGAAAAGGAGATTCTACCCGCGACGGGGCGGCCCGGCGGTCAGGCACCTTCCCTGCGCCGGGCGGCTTCCACCGCCCCGGCCAGGGCTTTCTCCATGCCGGAGGAAAGAATGTCGCGGATCTGCGACGCAAGGACCGCCGAAAACCCTGCCACCGGAGCCAGGGATTCTCCCCACAGGGCGGCATTCCCGGCGATCTCCCGGGCGCAGGAATCCGGATCGTTCCGCATCCCGTCGGCGAGGGATTTGAAGAAGGATACGGCGGCGGGGTCGTCCCGGACGGAGTCGGCCGTTGCATACCGGACGGCAAGGGCCGCGAGGGAAAACGAAAGGAGCACCGGCGCGGAACCCGTCCGCGCATGGTAGTCCAGGAGGGGAGGCAGCAGGCGCGTTTTCCACTTGGCTACCCCGTTCAGGGCGGTGTTTTCCAGTCGGTGGTCGAGGAACGGGTTTTCGAAGCGCCGGAAGACTGTCTCCAGGTAGCGCCCGGATTCTTCGGCCGGAAACGGCATGCAGGGCAGCAGTTCCAGTTCGTTTGCGGCGCGGACGGCGTCCCGGAGCCAGGGGCTTCGCATGCAGTCGAGGATGTTGCCGAACCCGGCGCCGAGGCCGCACATGGCCATGAAGGTGTGATTCCCGTTGAGCAGGCGCACCTTCAGCGTCCGGTAGGGGGTGATGTCTTCCGTCCAGACGACGTTGAGCCCGGATTGGCGGAAGGGAAGCACCCGCTCCAGGGATTCCGGCCCCCGGATGGCAAGGAGGTGATACGGTTCGGCCACGACGACGAGGGCGTCGTCGAAGCCCGTTTCCTCCCTGAGCGACCGCCGCTCCTCTTCGCTGTACCCGCTCACGATGCGGTCCACCAGGGTATCGAGAAAAAGATTCGCATCCCGGACCCAGTCCTCGAATCGCCCGTCCCGGTACCAGCGCCGCGCATGCTCCAGGACGATTTCCCGGAGCGCCGCGCCGTTGCTTTCGATCAGTTCGCAGGGAAGCACGATCAACCCCTTTCCGGGCGCCCCCCGAAACGTCTCGTAGCGCCGGCGCAGAAACTGCGTCAGCTTGCCGGGAAAAGAAGACGCGGGGCGGTCTTCCGCCCGGTCCGCCGCCGCATGGGCGATCCCCGCTTCCGTCGTGTTGGACACGACGCAGAAGAGGCCGGGGTTGTCGGCTTCTTCCAGGAAGGCGCCGAATTCACCGTGCGGCCTTACGAGGCGCGCGATCGTATCGTTCGATTCCCTCCGGACGCACGGACCGCCGCCTTCCATCCCCTTGAAGACGATGGTGTAGCGGTTGTTCTGCTTTCGGAAGGCCGCGGGAAAATCCCCGGGGCGCGGTTTGACCACGCAGGCCGACGCTCCGAAGCCCGCCGACTCGTTCATGCGGGCGATCATCCAGTTCATAAAGCCCCGCAGGAAAACGCCTTCTCCGAACTGAACGATGCGCACGGGATATTCGGACGGCATTTCTCGACTCCTCGGGTTTTGGAATAACATCGCTTTCCTGCAGCCAGCCCGGGAAACGTTCCCGCGCGCCATGCCACGAAACCGGATGCGCGGCGGACGGATTCCCCGGCGGTCTATTCGACGAGTACCTTGAACACCAGCTTCCTGACCCGCGCCGGTTCCCGGATGCTGCAGCCGGGCCTGTGCACGTCATGAGGGAAGAAGACCGCGAACAGGCCGGGTCGCAGGACCAGCGAGGCATAATCCCCGGGCTCTTCCAGGAAGACCAGGTCCCGGGCGTCGTCGTATTCCGTCGACGGCTTCAGATCCGGCTCCAGGGAGGCGTCGATCCGTTCCTCCCCTTCCAGGACGACCTGTACGTCGATGTATTTCCTGTGCGCCTCGAACCGGCGTTCCGCGGCGGGTTGGGTCTCGTAGGTCGAAACCTGCGCGTACAGGCGATCGCCCGAGATTTCGCACCGTCCGTCGGGAGCGGCGGGATCGAACCGTCCCGCAAGGGTCAGGGCGTCGTGGAGCAGGCTGCCTTTTTGAAAATACAGGTCCAGCCGTTCGATGGAATCGTAGACCATGGATGACACCTTTCCAGGGTCCGCCGGGCACGAGAGTGGAGCCCCCGGCGTCCGGAGGACCGTCGATGGTTTGGGAGCCCCAGATCGGCTCGGGTACAGAACGCTTTGATAGAAAAGCCGTTTCGGGGTGTCAAGGAAAATCTCGGGCACTTTCGCCCGCCGGGAGGCACGGACCGCGGGGCTTCCGACGCGCCTGCCGCAACGGGCCGCCGGCAGCTCGAACGATCCCGGGAAATTGGGGGAAACTGTGGCCAATCCGCCAGATATTATTGACATCAATATGGATCTAAAGCAAAGTTGTTTTTTACATCATTGTCTCGAAGCTGTGTCTTGCCACAGCGAAAAGTGAAGGATTTGCTGGGAAAGGGGAGTCGGAATGGGCGGTTTGTTCGGTATTGTCTCCACAAGTGACTGTGTCACCGATCTTTTCTATGGTACGGATTATCATTCTCATCTGGGTACCCGGCTGGGTGGAATGGCGGTCAGCAATTCGCAGGGCGTGCAGCGCGCCATCCACAGTATAGAAAACAGCTATTTTCGTTCCAAGTTCGAACCGGAACTGGATGGCTTCCACGGCAACAGGGGAATCGGGGTGATCAGCGACACCGATCCGCAGCCCCTGGTGGCGAGATCCCACCTGGGAACTTTCGGCATCATTACCGTGGGCAAGATCAACAACATGGAGGACCTGGTCCTCCATGCCCTGAACGAGCGGCAGAGCTTTTTCGATACGAACGGCGGAATGGTCAACCCCACCGAGATGGTGGCCAAGCTGATCTGCAAGGAACAGAACTTCGTAGACGGAATCCGCAAGGCGCAGAGCGCTATTCGCGGGTCCTGTTCGCTGCTCCTGCTTACCGACAGGGGAATCTATGCGGCCCGTGACCGCCTCGGTAGAACGCCTCTGGTGATCGGCAGGCGCGAGGGCGCGCTGGCCGTGAGTTCGGAATCCTGTGCCTTTGCAAACCTGGGCTTTGAGACGGAACGGTTTCTCGGTCCCGGGGAAATCGTCCTGCTCACCGCCGACGGCTGGGAACAATGCGCCCCCCCCGGCCCGCACATGCAGGTGTGCTCCTTCCTCTGGGTGTACTACGGCTATCCGGCCTCCGAATACGAAGGCATCAACGTGGAATATGTCCGCAACACCTGCGGCGAAGCACTGGCCCGCAACGACGATACGGACGTGGACTGCGTGGCGGGCATACCGGATTCGGGCATCGGGCACGCCATCGGCTATGCCAGCGAGAGGAAGATTCCCTACCTTCGCCCCTACGTGAAGTACACGCCGACCTGGCCGCGCAGCTTCATGCCCCAGAACCAGCAACTGAGAGACCTGGTGGCCAGGATGAAGCTGATCCCCATCCGCAAGCTGATCGAAGGCAAACGGCTCCTCTTCTGCGAAGACTCCATCGTGCGCGGAACGCAGCTTAAGAACAACATTCAACTGCTGTTCGACCGCGGCGCCCGCGAAGTGCACATGCGGCCCGCCTGTCCGCCGCTGATCCACGCCTGCGAATTCCTCAATTTTTCGACTTCCCGCTCGACCCTCGACCTGATTGCCCGCAAGGCCATCCTGAAGCTCGAGGGCATCGGGGACAAGGACCTGGAAACCTACGCGCAGTGCGGGTCCGAGAAAAACCTCGCGATGATCGAGGAAATCCGCAAGCAGTTGAGCCTCACAACGCTCAAGTACCAGCGCCTGGGCGACCTGGTGGCATCCATCGGCCTGCCCAAGGAAAAGCTTTGCACCCACTGCTGGGACGGAACCAGCACCTTCTGAACAGGTGCGGCCCGCCCCCAATGCTGTTGACTTAGCGGTGCCTTGCCTCACGGGCGACAAGCCGGGTAGGCTGGGGTGAGCGACAAGAGACTGTGTCACAGTTCAAAAGGGCTTTAAAAATTCCCACTTTGGGTATTGCCCACGAGCAATTCCATACTCTGCAGAGGCAAAATTGGTGTCTATTTAAATAATCGTGCCCACTTTTTGAGTGAAAACTTCAGAGATAACGAATTGCGACACAGTCTCTACCGATCACCCCAACCTACCATACTTCAACCCCGATCGAAACGCTGCGGCCGGCCCGGGCAAGTCAGCCGTCCGGGTCGGCCGGTTTTCACCCGGCCGGCGCAACCCGGCTTCATACCTGCAGCGGCAGGGGCTTGTCCTTGGATTTCTTGCCGGTCATCTGGT
>JAJFUA010000393.1 GCA_021372635.1 Desulfobacteraceae bacterium
CGTGATCGAGAAGATAGCATTCAAGCTGAACCATAAGCCGGTTCGCCTGGAGGTGGACGGAGAGCGGAAGCTCCTTTGGGTGATCCGGACCGAACTGGGACTCACCGGGACCAAGTACGGCTGCGGGATCGGGGCGTGCGGAGCCTGCACCGTGCTGGTCGGAAAAGCCGCCGTCCGTTCCTGCCAAACGCCCGTCCGGGACGTCGCCGGGAAGGAGGTCGTCACCATCGAAGGCCTTGCCGTGCGAGGCAGGCTCCACCCGCTCCAGAGGGCCTTCATGGAACACGACGCCCTCCAGTGCGGTTTCTGCACGCCGGGCATGATCCTCAACGCCTGCAGCCTGCTCCTCCGAAACCCGAAACCCACCGAAGAGGAAGTCATCCTGGGTATGGACGACAACCTGTGCCGGTGCGGCGCCCATCCGCGCATCGTGCGCGCCATCTTGGGCGCCGCGAAGGCCATGAGAGGAGGCAAGTCATGAAAGACGGCCGCTCATCCCGCGGACAGCACTCCCCGGCCTCCATCGACCGGCGGCAGTTTCTCAAGGCCCTCGGATGCGGCATCGTCGTCACCTTCACCCTCGACCTGCCAGGCCTCGCGCAGCACGGCCGCCCCGGACAGCAGCTTCCCTCCGACTGGAACGCCTTCATCCGGGTCGGCGAAGATGGCCGCATCACGTGCTACACGGGGAAAATCGAAATGGGGCAGGGAATCGTCACCTCTCTGGCCCAGATGGCCGCCGAGGAACTCGACGTCCCCCTCGACCGCGTCGACATGGTGATGGGCGACACGGAACTCTGTCCCTGGGATATGGGGACCTTCGGATCGAGGAGCACCAAGTACTTCGGGCCGGCCCTCCGGGAAGCCGCCGCGGAGGCGAAAGCCGTGCTGCTCAGGCTTGCCTCGGAACGCCTCGGGGTCAGTCCTTCCAGTCTTCAAGCGAGGGACGGGGCGATCAGCGTGGCGGGGAAATTCGGGCAGCGCGTCACCTACGCGGAACTGGCCCTGGGAAAGAGGATCGATAGGCACGTGGAGCCCAGGCCGCCCGCAAAGCCCGCGTCCGACCGCACCGTTTCCGGCAGGCCCGCCGCCCGCAGGGACGCCCTGGAGAAAGTCACCGGAAAGGCCAAGTACGCCGGGGATATCCGCCTCCAGGGCATGCTCTACGCTTCCGTCCTCAGGCCGCCCGCGCACGGCGCGAAGCTGAAAACCGTCGATACGGAAGCCGCCTCGAAGGTTCCCGGGGTGCGGGTGGTCCGCGACGGGGATTTCATCGCCGTGCTGCACGCCGCCCCGGACGAAGCCGAAAAGGCCCTTTCGCTGATCCGGGCCGAATTCGAAGTTCCGGAATCCCCCCTCAACGAAGGCACCATTGTCGGGCATCTTTCCGCCAGCGTTCCCGAAGGAGTCACGGTGACCGACGAGGGAAACCTGGACGAAGGCAGAACCCTCGCCGTCAAGACGTTCGAAAACACCTACGAGGTGCCCTACGTGGCCCATGCCCCCATGGAACCGCACACGGCCGCCGTCGCCGTCCAGGGGGACAGGGCGACGGCCTGGGTGTCGACCCAGAGGCCTTTCGGCGCGAGGGACGAGGTGGCCGAAGTCCTGGGGTTTCCGCCCGAAAACGTCCGCATCATCACGCCGTGGGTCGGCGGCGGTTTCGGCTCGAAGAGCCGGAACGCACAGGCCCTGGAGGCTGCCAGGCTCGCGAAACTCGCCGGAAAGCCCGTCCAGGTGGCTTGGAGCCGCGAGGAGGAGTTCTTCAACGACACCTTCCAGCCCGCGGCTTTCGCCGTCGTGGCCTCCGGCCTCGACGAAGCCGGCCGGATCGTCTTCTGGGACTACCAGGTCTGCTTCGCCGGAGACCGCGCATCGCAGCTCTTCTACGACGTTCCCAACGTTCGCGTGACTTCGCACGGAAGTGCCTTCGATTCTTCCGGCGCGCACCCCTTCGACGTCGGCGCATGGCGGGGACCGGGTGCCAACACCAACACCTTCGCCCGGGAATCCCAGATGGACGTGATGGCTTCGGCGGCCGGCGCAGACCCCGTCGCCTTCCGCCTCGCTCACCTGAAGGACGAAAGGATGCGCCGCGTGCTGGAAGCCGCGGCGGAACGGTTCGGCTGGACCCCGGGCAAGGCCCCGGGAGGCCGGGGACAGGGGGTCGCATGCGTCGATTACTTGGGGACCAGAGTGGCGGAGATGGCCGAAGTGGCGGTGAACAGGGAACGTGGCGGGATCACGGTCAAAAGGATCGTCTTCGCGATCGACATGGGGGAAATCGTCAACCCGGAAGGGGCGAAAATGCAGGTGGAAGGCTGCGCCGTCATGGGCCTCGGCTACGCACTCAGGGAACAGGTGCGCTTCAGGGGCGGGGCGGTCCTCGACCGCAACTTCGACTCCTACGAAATCCCGCGCTTCTCGTGGGTTCCCCAAATCGAGGTTTTGCTGCTGGACAACCCGGAACTGCCGCCCCAGGGGTGCGGCGAACCGGCCATCACGTGCATGGGAGCGGCGCTGGCCAACGCGGTGTTCGACGCCGTCGGGGCGAGGCTGTTCCAGCTTCCCATGATCCCCGCGCGGGTGAAGGGCGCCCTCGCCTCCGCATGACGCGCCGCAGCGGAGGGATCAGCGGGCGTCGCCCCGCCGGTTTGCCTGTCGAAAGCGCGCCGCATGCGTGCGCCGCAATGCCGTGGGAAGAAATGTGCCGGCTTGCCGTCTCCCGAGCTTCGCCCCCGTTTCATTCATGCGGCTTCTTGACCGGATGATGCTGATAGCGCTCCAGCTTGCTCCTCAGGGTCGTGCGGGGGATGCCGAGAAAATCGGCCGCCTTCTTCTGATTTTGATCGAATTTTTCCATGGCGTTTCTGATGCTTGAAATCTCCACCTGGCAGAGCAGTTCGTCCAGGGGCAGGCGGGCGTTGAAGGCGTCGGGAAATTCGGCCCTGGGGGAAGGTTTCTTGATGTATTCGGGCAGGTCCGCGATGGTGATCGTGGGCCCCCCGGAGAAGATCGTGAGCTGTTCCACGAAGTGCTTCAATTCACGGACGTTCCCGGGCCAGTGGTACCGTTTGAGGATTGGAAGGCTGTCCGGGGAGAAGGTTTTCGTACACCCGAACAGGCTGAGAAAATGACGGATCAGCACCGGGATGTCGGAACGTCTTTCTCGCAGCGGCGTTATCATGATCTTGGCCACATGGAGCCGATAATAGAAATCCTCCCGAAATTTCCCCTCCTCCACAAGCTCTCTCAGATCCGCCTTTGTCGCCGCGATAATCCGGATGTCCACGGGAATCACCCGGGTGCCGCCCACCCGCTCGATCTCCCTGCTTTGAATGGCCCGGAGCAGTTTGGTCTGCATGCGCCTGGACAGGTCGTCGATATCGTCCAGGAATATGGTGCCGCCGTCGGCGCGCTCGAAGCGTCCCACGTTCTTTTGCAGAGCGCCCGTGAAAGCCCCCTTTTCATGGCCGAACATCTCGCTTTCGAAAAGGGTTTCCGACAGGGCCGAACAGTTCACCTTGATGTACGGTTTGTCTCTGCGCGAACTGAGCCGCTGGACCGCGTCGGCGATCAACTCCTTGCCCGTGCCGCTTTCCCCTTGAATGAGAACCGTGTGATCGCCGGGAGCCGCCAGGGAGACTTTCTCCAGCACCGTTCGGATTTCATCCGACTCGCCGACGATTTCCGGGAATTCCTGCTTGTCCGCGAGGCGACGCTTCAGGGCCTCGTTTTCCCGGTTCAATGTCCTGACTTCCTTGATGCGTTTCAGCAGGTGAAGGATCTCGTCCACCTGGAACGGTTTCGTCAGGTAGTCGTAGGCCCCGTTTTTCAAACATTCCACGGCGTTTTTGACCGTGGCGAAGGCGGTCATGATAATGGTTTCGGTACCCGGCGCATTCTGCCTCACCTGCTCCAGGATCTCCATGCCGCTGCTGCCCGGAAGCCGCAGGTCGCTCAGCACCACGTCGAAGGATTCGCTTCCGATCAGTTCGATCCCATGGATGCCGTTGTCCGTCGCCACCACGGTGTGGCCGTTTTTCTTCAGCACCTGCTCCAGGGTGAGCCGGTTGATCTTTTCGTCTTCGATGATGAGAATCTTGAGCATCGGTCATCCGTCTACGCTGGTACTCGGTTGCAAGGTCATGGAATGACTGCCTGAACTGTCCATCGGCCGAAAATGGATCGAAGGTCCGAAACGCCCTCGACGATGAGCGGAATGCGTCGCCAGGGCCGCTCCCCGGTCTGTGCAAGGGGGGATTATCCCCGGAGAACCGCGCCTTGTCCGAAAAGCGCCAGGGGCAAAAGGATCAATGCAAGAGAGTAGCACTGTCCGTTTCGGGAATAAATCGATATTTGATACAACAACCATGCCATGCCTCCCGGGAAACCTCCGGCCTCGTCATCGGGCGACAAGCGGGGACGAGAACTCGTCACCTGACGGTTTTTCGTCCGTTTTTTCTTCCCGTTTTTCATGTCCAGCCTGCAATATCCGCAGCGCCAATGCCTGTCTCCAGCCTGAAGAATCCCCCTCAAGCCGGCGTACCTCTTGCATTCCGGCGCGGTTGCCGAAGCACTCCCGCAGCCCGGAAAACTCACTGGCATAATTCTTGATAAACATTGATGCAAAAATAGATAGAGTTCATTTCGAAAAGCAGCAGCCATATAAGTAAGAAATATTTTATTGGTGCATTGCTATTGTATTGCCTATTCCATAGGGCGTTGCCTGGTATTCCAGGCGCAGATCTGCTTTATCCGAACTGTTCAAATTTGTAATTCGGAGGGGAGGTGGTGTGCTATCAGGCAATATTATTGCAGGTTAATTTTGCTTCAACCCGCATCGTATTCATTTTTATTTGATCGTATTCATGCACAACTACAATAAGATCATCTCATGACAAAGGAGGAGATGAACGATGGCTACGGCGACCAAAGATGCGGCTGTCGGCGAGATTAGTTTCGAGACTAATCTGACAGCCATGCCCACAAAGAAGGAAACGTCAAAAGCCGCTTTGCAGAAATACATCGGATTTCCCCTGGGACTGATCATTTTTGCGTTGCTCTATTACATGCCCGCCCCTTCGGGGCTGACGATGGAAGGGCAGGCGGCAATGGCCTGCTTTGCCGCGGCCCTTGTCTGGTGGGTGCTCGAGCCCTTTCCAACCTACGTCACATCGTTGGTCCTCCTGGGGATGCTCACCGTGTACAGCGGCTGGGAGGAAAAGCAGATCTTCGGCGTCCTGGGACTGGAAGTCATCTGGCTCAACATCCTGTCGTTCATCCTGTGCTCCACCCTGGTCAAAACCCAACTGGCCAAACGGGTGGCCCTGTGGATGGGCGTCAAATGGGGCAGGAATTCCCTCCTGATCCTCCTGGCCTTCCTGGGGCTGCAGCTCCTGATGGCCCCGTTCATCCCGGCCACCATGGCCCGCACCATGATGGTGCTGCCGGTGATGCTGGTCATTGCCCAGGTTTACGGTTCCACGGCCGAAAACAACAACAACTTCGGCGTCAACCTGTTCATGCAGAACCTGCAGGGGATCAGCATCTTCTCGTCGGCGTTCCTCACCGGAAGCACCTGCAATATCGTGGCGGCGGCCTTCATCTACGAGATGGGTGGACACAAGGTGTACTACTCGGAGTGGATGTTCGGCATGCTGCCCATCACCATTGTCGCCATGTTGATCTCCTGGTGGATCGGACCGAAGTTCATCGCGCCCATCGCGAAAGAGGACCGTCAGCCGAGAGTCAAGGGCGGTATTACCCATATGCAGAAGCTGCTGGAAGAAATGGGGCGGCTGAGCTTCGACGAAAAGCGGGCCGGCGGCATCTTTTTCCTCGTGCTTTTCCTCTGGGCCACGGACCAGTATCATGTCGGATGGTTCGGGTTCGAAATCAGCGCCGTCATGGCGGCTCTCATCGGCGCGGTGATCGCTTTCCTGCCCAAGGTCGGCCTCCTCAAATGGAACGACTGCGACATCCCCTGGCATACAATGATCTTCAGCGCCGGCGCCTATGCCGGCGGGCTCTCGCTCTACAACTCGGGGGCCGCCCGGTGGGTGGTCGGCACCATTTTCGAAGCCATCGGTCTGCAAAAGGGAGCGAGCTTTGCGGTGGTCTACATGATCATCATCACCTTCTGCATGTTTGCCCACCTGTTCTTCACCAGCAAGACCATGCGCTCGATCATCATGATCCCGATCATCATCACCATCGCCCGCGAACTCGGCTTCCCGCCGGTCGCCCTGGCGCTGCCGGCAGCCTTCACGCTGACCTGGGTCATCACGCTGCCCACCAATGCGAAACCGAACCTGGTCCTGTACAGCACGGGGCAGTTCTCCATTGCGGACAACCTGAAATACGGGCTGACCATGTGCGCCGTCGGGGCGGCGCTCCTGATCGTCGCCGGTTTCACCTGGTTCAAAGTCCTC
>JAJFUA010000395.1 GCA_021372635.1 Desulfobacteraceae bacterium
CGAAGTTTTCAAAAATACATATTCTGCAAGCTGTTCTTGGCGCTGGTGGTGGAGCGTTGACGGGGAGGGGTGTGCCCTCATGGTCTAACCCGGCTGATCCATCAGCTTGAATGAATGAACGAGGACCGTGGGCCACCTGGCCCACGGTCCTTTTGTTTTTTTTTGCACGAAGGGACTGTGGGATTTCCTACAGTCCCTTTTTTATTTTGTCCGCATACACCGGCCGGAGACCGCCGGGTTCGAGCGTTCGACGCATCGGAAGAGGAGTGACGATCATGCTGGTGGTGATGAACAACAAGGCAACAGAGGAGGAGGTGGAAAACGTCGTGAGGATCATCGAATCGAAGGGATACACGGCCCGCCCCATTCCCGGCGGTCAGCGAACGGCCATCTGCGTGCTCCACAACCACGGGCCCGTGGAAGGGGCATCGCTTCATGCACTCCCCGGAGTGAAGGACGTGATTCCCGTCACCCATCCTTACAAGCTCGTCAGCAGGGAAACGCAGTCCACCGATACCGTGATCGACGTCGGCGGAGTGCTCGTCGGGAACGGCTACCTGACCGTCATCGCGGGTCCCTGCGCCGTGGAAAGCGAGGAGCAGGCCCTCACCATCGCCAGGCAGGTGAAGCGCGCCGGGGCGAGCCTGTTCCGGGGCGGGGCCTTCAAGCCGCGCACATCCCCCTACGCCTTCCAGGGCCTCGGGGAGGACGGCCTGAAGATCCTCGCGAAGGTCCGTGAGGAAACGGGCATGCCCGTCGTCACGGAAGCGATGGACCATGAAGTGTTCGACATCGTGGAGGCCTACGCGGACGTCGTCCAGATCGGAGCAAGGAACATGCAGAATTTCAGCCTCCTGCGGCGCGCCGGCCGTTCCTCCAGGCCCATCCTGCTCAAGCGGGGCATGGCGGCGACCATCGAAGAATGGCTGATGGCCGCCGAATACGTCATGGAAGGCGGCAACTCCAGGGTGATCCTCTGCGAACGCGGTGTCCGGACCTTCGCACACCACAGCCGGAACACCCTCGATCTTTCGGCGATCCCCGTCGTGAACAAGGAGAGCCACCTGCCCATCATCGTCGATCCCAGCCACGCGGCGGGACGCCGCGATCAGGTCATACCGCTCAGCAGGGCTGCCGTCGCCGTCGGGTGCCAGGGGCTGATGGTCGAAGTGCACCATAACCCGGATGCCGCCCTGAGCGACGGGGCACAGTCGCTCTATCCGGGACAGTTCGAAGACCTTTGCAGGCAGATCGGTCCCATTTTCGACACCTTTCGCCCCCTTGCCTCCGCTCTTGCCGTCTGAGGGCAGGAAAACACCCCTGCAAGCGCGGCCCATCGCACACAGACAAAGGATAGACAGCCATGATACTCAGACAATATCCCGCCAGAGAGGATTTCGAAACCCTTGCCGAACAGGGCAACCTTGTCCCCGTCTGCATGGACATCCTGGCGGACATGGAAACCCCCATGTCGGCGCTGGGCAAGCTGTACAACGGAAAAGATCCGGTTTTCCTTTTCGAAAGCGCGGAAGGCGGGGAGCGGTGGGGCCGGTACAGCTTCCTCGGGGCTTCGCCCCGATCCGACATTCGGGTATATCGCCACAGGGTGGACGTTGAGGAAGGAGGCACACGCCGGGAAATACCCCATCTCGGAGACCCTCTTGCCGTGCTGCGATCCCTCTCGGAGAGGTACCGGCCCGTCTCCCTCCCCGGCCTGCCCCGCTTCTGGGGAGGCATGGTCGGGTTTATCGCCTACGAGGCGGTGTCCTTCTTCGAAGCCATCCGAAACGGCTGCGGCGAAGACGAGATCCTGGCCCACTTCATGGTTCCGGGACAATTGTATATCTTCGACAACGTCCGTCACACCCTCACACTGGTGGCCTACGCTTTCATGGAAGACGGAACGCCCCGGAACGAAGTTTATAAAAACGCCGTTGCCGAAATCGAGAGGATGCGGGTTTCGCTGGACGGCCCCCTGCCCCCGAGACAGGGCACGGAAACGGTCCCGGAGCTTGTGAGCACGCTGGCGCCCGAATCGTTCCGCTCGATGGTGGAACGAGTCAAGGAATACATCTCCGACGGAGAGGTGATCCAGGCGGTCGTCTCTCAGCCCTTCACGTGCGCCACGCCTCCCGATCCCTGGCTCCTCTACCGGGCGCAACGATACATCAACCCGTCCCCCTACCTCTATTTCCTGCACCTGGGCGATACGGTGCTCGTGGGCTCGTCCCCCGAGACGATGGTCCGCCTCGAAAACGGTGTGGCGACCCTTCGCCCCATCGCGGGAACCCGATCCAGGGGAGAAACGGAACAGGCAGACCGCCGCCTTGCCGACGAATTGCTCCAGGACCCCAAGGAAAAGGCCGAACACCTGATGCTCGTCGACCTGGGCAGAAATGACCTCGGGCGGGTGGCCGAAGTGGGAACCGTCCAGGTGACGGACCTGATGATCGTCGAACGGTATTCTCACGTGATGCACCTCGTCTCGAACATCTCCTGCGATCTGAAGAAGGGCTGCGACGCATGGGACCTCCTGCGGGCCACCTTCCCCGCCGGGACCCTGAGCGGGGCACCCAAGGTGAGGGCCATGGAAATCATCGCCGAACTCGAAGACGAACCTCGCGGCCCTTACGGGGGCGCCATCGGCTATTTCTCGTTTACGGGAAACATGGACCTGGCCATCACCATCCGCACCGCCTGCATGAAGGACGGGACCCTCACCGTCCGTGCGGGGGCGGGAATCGTGGCCGATTCGAACCCGGAGAGCGAGCGGCGGGAAACCATCAACAAGGCCAGGGCCATCCAAAGGGCTCTGGAGATGATCCATCGGTCGGAACGTTGAACCAGGGCGGTTTTCAGAATCCCCCTCTTCGAAAAGCGAGGAGCATGCCATGATTATGATGATCGATAACTATGACTCTTTCACTTACAACCTCGTTCAGTACCTCCAGGTGCTCGGGGCGGAAGTCCGGGTCGCCCGGAACGATGCGGTCACCGTCCAGGACGTACAGGCACAGAACCCGGATGCATTAGTCATCTCGCCGGGGCCTTCGCGGCCCGAATCCGCCGGCATTTCCGTTCCCCTCATCCGGGCGCTCTCCGGCAGGATGCCCATCCTCGGCGTATGCCTGGGCCACCAGGCCATCGCGGTCTCCTTCGGCGGAAACGTGGTCCACGCCCGGCAACTGATGCACGGCAAAGTCTCCACGGTGACCGCCGACGGCAAATCCATCTTCCGCGGTCTTTCCAGCCCTTTTCAGGCAATGCGCTACCACTCGCTGGCCGTCTCCAGGGACGGCCTGCCGGACTGCCTGGAAGTCACCGCCGAGTCGGAAGACGGCGAAGTAATGGGAATCCGCCATCGCGAACACCCCACGGAAGGCATCCAGTTCCACCCGGAATCCATCATGACCCTGGTGGGCAAGCGACTGCTTCGAAATTTTCTTTCCGGAATTCAAGAGGCAAAAGGAGGGTACCTGCAATGATCCGGGACAGCCTGAAAAAGATCGTGCTCCGCCAGGACCTCGACGAGGCGGAAATGTCGTCGGTCATGTCGGAAATCATGTCCGGGGAGGCCACTGATTCCCAAATCGGGGCGTTCATGGGCGCCCTGGCCACCAAGGGAGAGACCTTCTCCGAACTGGCCGGAGCGGCAAGGGCCATGCGGCGCAAAGCGACCCGCATCCAGGTCACCGCGGACACCGTCGTCGACACCTGCGGCACGGGCGGAGACCGTTCCCACACTTTCAACATCTCCACGACCGCCGCATTCATCGTGGCCGGCTGCGGCGTGACCGTCGCCAAACACGGCAACCGCTCCGTTTCGAGCCGATGCGGCAGCGCCGACCTCCTCGAAGCCCTGGGCGTGCGGCTCGACGTACCTCCCGAGGGGGTCGAGGAGGCCGTCGGGGAGGTCGGGATCGGCTTCCTTTTCGCGCAGATCTTCCATGGAGCCATGCGGTATGCGGCCAAAGCCCGAAAGGAAGTCGGAATCCGCTCCATCTTCAACATGCTCGGACCTCTCACGAACCCGGCCGGGGCCAATTGCCAGCTTCTCGGGGTCTACGCCCCGGAACTGACCGAGGTCTTCGCCGACGCCCTGCGCCTGCTGGGCGCCAGCCGGGCCATGATCGTCCACGGTCACGACGGCCTCGACGAGATCACGGTCTGCGCTCCCACGCGCATAACGGAACTGAAGGACGGCCTGACCCGGACGTACGAAGTCACGCCCGAGCAGTTGCTCGGGCGTCGGGCGGAAAGAGGGGACATCGGCGGCGGAGGGCCCGAGGAGAATGCCCGGATCACCCGGAGCGTCCTGGACGGCAAACCCGGTCCCTGCCGCGATGTATCGGTTCTGAACGCCGCCGCCGCGCTCATGGCCGCCGGCGTCGCCGACGGTTTCGCGGACGGAATCCGCCGGGCCGAAGCCTCCATCGACAGCGGCGCCGCGCGGGGCAAACTGGACGCGCTGGTGCGGTTCACCTGCGGGTACCGTTCATGAGCGAGTCGGCATTGGAAAGGAGATCCACGGCCATGGCAGGCGATTTCTTGAATCGAATTCTCGAACGTAAGCGGGAGGAGGTCGAAGAACGGAAGAAGGCGGTCCCGGAGGAGGAACTCGCCGTTCGAGTCCAGCCCGGCAGGGAAAGGCGCCCGTTTCTCGAGAGACTTTCCACCACCGGCAGTGGGCATCTGGCGAACATCATTGCCGAAATCAAACGGGCCTCCCCCTCGAAGGGGCCTCTGGACAGGGAAATGGATGCCCCCGCACGGGCAAGAGCCTATGAATCGGGAGGCGCCGCCGCCGTTTCCGTCCTGACGGACCACCCCTTTTTCCAGGCACGGCCCGGCGACCTCGAATCCGTCCGCTCCGCCGTCCGGCTGCCCGTCCTGCGGAAGGACTTCCTGATCTCTTCTTACCAGGTGTACGAATCAGCGGTCATGGGCGCGGATGCCGTGCTGCTCATCGTACGGGCGCTCTCCCCTGCTCTTCTCGAATCCTGCCTGGGCCTCTGCGCGGACCTCGGCCTCGACGCCCTCGTGGAGGTGCGCTCTGCCGAGGAAATGGATGCGGCCACGTGCGCGGGTGCACGCCTGATCGGCATCAACAACAGGGACCTGGGAACCTTCCGGACGGACATCCGAACGTCCGTCGAACTGGCAGGGCTGCTCCGTCCCGGCCAGATCGCCGTGTCGGAAAGCGGCATTCACGGGCGGGAACAGGTCAAAATCCTTCTCGCCGCGGGAATCCGGAATTTTCTCATCGGGGAAAGCCTCGTCAAGGCGGCAGACCCGGAACGATCCCTCAGGCACCTCCTGGGAACCTCGCCGGGGGAGTCGATCGAGCCCGTCGACTCCGGCAAGGCCGCCGAGGGACGCGCACCAGCCGGGGAGGGGCGATCGTGAATCCCCTGCGGTACCCTGGTGAACAATCAGCGGCGTATACACCCGAGCGGCCGCCGCAGGTAAAGGTGTGCGGCCTGACTCGCATCGACGAGGCAACTGCCTGCGCGGAACTGGGTGTCGACGCCGTCGGCCTGGTCTTCTACCGGCCGAGCCCCCGCTTCGTCACCGACGAACGGGCCCGGGAAATATGCCTGTCCCTGCCGGAAAGGGTTTGCACCGTTGGCGTTTTCGTCAACGAACCCCCCGGAGGCATCCTCGACAGAGTCCATCGCTGCGGGCTGAAAGCCGTGCAACTGCACGGGCAGGAACCTCCCGGCGTCGTGGACGAACTGCTGCGCGCCGGAGTCACGGTCATCAAGGCACTCTTTCAAAACACCGCGCCGGCTTTCGCTTCGGCAGATGAATACGGCGCCTCCGCCTTCCTGGCGGAGTGCGCGGGCGGCCCCCTCCCCGGAGGCAACGCCATCGAGTGGGACTGGGGAGCCGCGGCCCGGCTTTCCGGCTCCTATCCGGTCGTCCTGGCGGGCGGATTGAACAGTTCCAACGTTTCCAAGGCCATCGGCCGGGCACGGCCGGATGCAGTCGACGTGAGTTCCGGCGTCGAATCCATGCCCGGCAGGAAAGATATCGACAAGGTGAAGCAATTTCTGGAAGCAGTCTCCCGCGGCAGCGCTTCGGGAAGGAACAGGAGGATTTTTCGATGAACGCAACGGCACAACGAGCAGTGGAAAACGCACAGCAGGTCTTATTCGGTTCTTTGCCGGACGCCGGGGGGCATTTCGGCCCCTACGGTGGAAGGTATGTCGCAGAAACGCTCATGCCCGCCCTGATCGAACTGGAAAGGGCCTATGAGGCAATGACCCCGCTCCCGGAGTTCCAGCGGGAATTGCGGGACCTTCTTCACGACTACGCCGGCCGCCCGACTCCTCTGTTTCCCGCGCGGCGTCTCAGCGCCGCCGCGGGAGGAGCCGCCATCTACCTCAAGCGGGAAGATCTCGCCCACACCGGCGCGCATAAAATCAACAACACCCTGGGACAGGCTCTTCTCGCCCGTTTTATGGGAAAGAAAAAGGTGATCGCCGAAACCGGCGCCGGCCAGCACGGGGTGGCAACGGCCACCGCGGCCGCCCTCTTCGGTATGAAATGCAGGATTTTCATGGGAACCGAAGACATTCGCCGCCAGGCGGCGAATGTCCAGAGAATGCATCTCCTGGGCGCGGAAGTCGTTCCGGTCGAAGCCGGAACCGGGACGCTGAAAGACGCCATGAGCGAGGCGATGCGCTACTGGGTGTCCGCGATTCGGGACACCTTCTACGTCGTCGGCTCCGTGGCCGGCCCCCATCCCTACCCCAAAATGGTTCGCGATTTTCAGCGCATCATCGGCGACGAGGCCCGGGAACAGATCCTCGCGGCCGAGGGGCGCCTTCCCGACCTCCTCGTCGCCTGCGTGGGAGGAGGAAGCAACGCCATGGGCCTGTTCTACCCTTTCCTGAACGACCCGGTGGAAATGGTGGGCGTCGAAGCGGCGGGACTGGGCATCACGGGCGGCAAGCACGCGGCCACGCTGGGGGCCGGCTCGGTCGGCGTTCTGCACGGCTCCAAGTCGTATATCCTCCAGGACGAAAACGGCCAGATCATGGAGGCCCATTCCATCTCCGCAGGGCTGGACTATCCCGGCGTGGGGCCCGAACACGCATACCTGAAAGAGTGCCGCAGGGCGCGCTATGAATCCGTGGAAGACGGCCAGGCCCTTCGCGCTTTCCGGGAGCTTTGCGAGCTGGAAGGCATCATCCCGGCCCTGGAAAGCTCCCATGCCGTGGCCAGGGCCATGATCGAGGCTTCCCGTCGCCCCGCTTCGCAGATCGTCCTCGTCAATCTTTCGGGCCGAGGCGACAAGGACCTCGGGATTGTTTCCGGGGTATCGGGCCAATAGTTTTCCGGGCTGAGCCCATCCAAACTGCGCACATTGCCGGCGGGCTGCCGGTCATTCTCAACAAGAGGAACTCTCATGAATAGGATAGACAGAACTTTCGAAAGACTGCGTGCAAGAGGGGAACGGGCGCTGGTCGGCTTCGTGACGGCCGGGGACCCGACTGCTGAAAAGTCCCTGGAGATCGTCCGCACCATGTGTGCCGCGGGCCTGGACATCCTGGAGCTGGGTGTGCCCTTTTCCGATCCCACCGCGGACGGACCCGTCATCCAGAGGTCTTCCGGACGGGCGCTCCGTGCCGGAATGACCCTCGCGGGGGTGCTCCGAATGGTTCGGGAAATCCGGCGCACAACCGAAATCCCCGTCGTCGTCTTCACCTACTACAATCCCATCCTCGCCTACGGCGCCGCCGCGTTTCACCGGGACGCCGTTTCCGCCGGGGCCGACGGCGTTCTCGTGGTGGACCTTCCTCCGGAAGAATCGAGCGACCTCACCTCTCAATGGCCGGACGAATCCCTGGCTCTCATTCGCCTGGTCGCACCCACGACTCCGCCGGAGCGGATGTCCGCCATCGCCGCGCAAGCTTCCGGCTTTCTCTACCTGGTTTCCATGACCGGCGTTACGGGCAGCGCGGGCATTGATCCGGAGGAGATCCGGGCGGTCACGCGCGAACTGACGTCCCGCAGCAGGGGAACTCCCGTTTGCATCGGCTTCGGAATTTCGACGCCGGACCAGGTGGCGGCTCTCGGCTCCATTGCCGACGGCGCAGTGGTGGGCAGTGCGTTCGAACGGATCATAGAGGCCAACCTCGACCGGCCGGAACTGCCCGAAACAGTGGGGGAAGCGGTTCGCTCGCTGAAAAACGCCACGCTGGGAACGGAAAGAAGGCTGGAGACTTCGGGGTATGCGCCACGCGCATGCGGCAAGGGGATTTGAAGGAAAAAATGAACGGCAGCCGGCGGAAGTGGGGATGCCGGCTGCCGTTTGAGCCGAACTACTGACATGCAAATCTACGACCGGGAGGCCCCGAGGGGCGGGCCCGTGCATCCTCGCCCCTCGGGATCCGGTGGTGTCATCGCATCGATCAGTTCTGTTTCAGAACTACTCCGTAACCTCTGCGTCGGAGAGGGCGAGAGCAACATCGAACGCTGCGATGGCCCTGTCGATTTCGGCCTTCGTGACGGTCAACGGAGGAGCCATCATAAGAACCGAGGTCTGGCCGGGCAGGCAGTACACGCCTTCCTGCATGACCTTGCCCAACACCTTCATCTTCGCGGTGGGGGTCCTCGGACCTTCGATCCACGGATCGTGAATCGGTTCCTTCGTCTTGCGGTTCTTCACCAGTTCCATGCCCACAAAGAGGCCCTTGCCGCGGACGTCGCCCACGGACGGGTGCTTATCCTGGAGTTCCCGTACCTTGTCGATCAGGTACTCGCCCATCTTGGCAGCATTCTCGATCATGTTGTCTTCCTTGTAGATCTCGATGGCTGCCACGCCTGCCGCCATACCCAGAGCATGTCCGCTGTAGGTGTGGCCGTGTACCCACTGCTTGTTTTCGAAGGCCGCCGCAACATGAGGCCTCATGCTGGTGGCGCCGAGAGGTACGTAGCCGGAGGTGACGCCCTTGGCCATCGTCATGATGTCGGGCACCACGTTCCAGTGCTCGCAGGCAAACCACTTGCCGGTCCGGCCGAAGCCCGTCATGACTTCGTCGAGGATCAGCATGACGCCGTACTTGTCGCAGATTTCGCGGATCTTCTGCCAGTAGCCGTCCGGCGGAACGATGATGCCGTTGGCGCCGACGATCGGTTCGGAAATGAAACCAGCCACCCGCTTCTCACCTTCGAAGCGAATCACGTCTTCAACATGCTTCGCGCACTGCAGATCGCATGCGGGGTAGGTGGCGCCGAAAGGACAGCGATAGCAGTAGGGGCCCAGGCAGCGGGTCACGCTCGGAATGGAGGGTTCGCAGGCCCAGTTCCTGTAGTCGTTCGAAAGAGCCATGGCGCCGTAGGTGGACCCATGGTATCCGACAAACCGGGAGATGATCTTCTCTCTGCCGGTGGACATACGAGCCAGCTTCACGGCACCTTCGTTGGCTTCGGCGCCGCTCGTCGAAAAATAGGTCTTGCTGATGTCGCCGGGGGTCACGTCGGCAATCAGTTTTGCCAGCTTTGCCTTGGGTTCCGTCGCAAAGGGAGAGGAGGCCGTTTCCAGTCTCGCCACCTGATCGGATATGGCCTTGACCATCCGTTTATCGGCGTGGCCCAGGTTGCTGTAGACGAACTGCGAAGTGAAATCAAGATATTGCTTGCCGTTGATATCGTAGAAATAATTACCTTCAGCCCTGTCCACGATCAGCGGGTTCAAACCCTTCTGAACCTGCCAGGGATAAAGAACGTGATCCAGTTCCCACTTCTTAATGGTTTCCGCATCAAGAGCTTTTTGACCGCATTTGCATTGTTCTGACATTAGGTTGGCTCCTTCTCATCCTAGACCGCTTGCATGACGTTGCGTAATGCTGTTGCACCATAAAACACACTGAGATAAACCTATTACTGCTCCCTGCCACAAGGCGGGGACGGAATCTCCAACGTTGCGGAACACCCAGGGTCCGCAAAACTCAGGAAACCCTCCTGCGAACCATTTTGGCGCTCGAAACCCCCTTCCTTCTCCGTTTTGTCGCTTTGGCCGGCATATCGGTAGCACAGCCGTTTCCCTCGCTCGCACCCAAGGCGGCGCCAGCCTCCCCGGGTTCGTCCTGGAAATAGAACTGCCGGATAAAATCTTCCTGCACCTTGAAGGACCAATGCCCTTCAAGCCACACGCTTATCGCGCAATTGAGATCGTGTTTTTCCAGGGCTTCTATCAGTTGATCGTGTTCATCGCAGTTTCTCATTTCCCACTGCGTGATATACCCTCTTCGGGGAAAATCATAGAGTCGCTGTTTGCCGACGTCGATGGCCCTGCGAAGCACCATATTGTCGGAAAGATCCAGAAATACGTTGTGGAAAGCGAGATTGAGTTCGTAAAGAGCATCGAAGTCCTCTCGCACAACCGCATCCCTCAGCCCGGCGTTGATCCACTTCATCCTTGCGATCCGGTTGCCGTCAATCCCGTTGAAATAGGAGATGATCACCGCGATCTCGAGCGCTCCGAGCATTTCGTAGCAATGCCGGATCGCGTCCAGGGTCAGCCGGTTCACAAATACCCCGCACCTCGGCCAGAAATTGACGAAGCC
>JAJFUA010000435.1 GCA_021372635.1 Desulfobacteraceae bacterium
TCATCCTCCTTTGGCGGGCGCCCGCAGCCGTCTGCATGCGAAAAACGGCGGAGGGACCCTCTTGTGAGTATTAATCGGAAGCATCCTGGAAATAGTTGACGCCTGATCAGGGACGTGAGGATGGAATACGGGCCGGAGGAAATTCGAACGTGGAGCGATCGCTTCACCCTGATGCCCGGCGGTCACGCATGTAAACTCATTCTACCACTTCCCGGCGCGGGGAAGAAAACGTTTTAGCTTGCCGACACCCCGTCCGGGCAGTTTTCGGGAAAGGATTCCCAGGTCGCCAGAAACTCGTCCATCTTATCCAGTTCATGGACCATGCGGCAGGGGGGCAGGCTCCGGAGGAAGAGCCGCCCGTAGTTTTTCGTGAGCAGGCGCACATCGAAGATGGCGATGATGCCCCTGTCCCGGGACGACCGGATGAGCCTCCCGACCCCCTGCTTCAGCTGGATGACGGCCCTGGGGACCTGGTAGTGGAAGAAGGCGCTCTTTCCCCGTTCCGTCAGCTGGGCCATGCGCGCGGCAATCAGCGGATCGTCGGGGACTTCGAAGGGAAGCTTGTCGATCAGCAGGCAACTCAGCGATTCGCCGGGAACGTCGATGCCCTGCCAGAAGGAACTCGTCGCCAGCAGCACCGAATCGATCTGCTCCCGGAAATCGGCGAGCAGGGCACGCTTCGGTTTCTGGCCCTGGATGAAGAGCGGATACGGAAGGCTGTCTTTCAGGCGCTGATAGACTTCGTGCATGTTTTTGTAGCTGGTGAACAGGAAGAGCGCCCTGCCCCGCGTCTTGTCGAGGATTTCCAGCGCTTCCTCGGCCACCCTGGCGACGAAGCCTGGCTCCTGGGGGGCGGGAAAGCGCGAAGGCACGTGGAGGAGCGCCTGGCGCTCGTAGGAGAAAGGAGAAGGCAGGATCATCTCCCGGCTTTCGGGAGGCATGCCCACCGACTGCCGGAGAAAATCGAAGGACCCCGCAACGGAGAGGGTGGCCGAAACCAGGACCACGGCGGGCGTCTTGGCGAGGAGCCTTTCACGGAACACAAACGCCACGTCGATGGGCGTGCCGCTGAAAAAGACCGCCTGCTGCGTCAGTTCGAACCAGTAGACCAAAGCAGGGTCCTTCCTGTCCAGGATCTCCTGGGCCGCCTGGCACAGTTCCAGGCTGCAGCGGCTGACCACCTCGAACGACGGGTTCTTCTCGCAAAGAGGCGCAAGATGCCCGTTCAACTGCTCCAGGGCGTGGATGATCCGGTCGAACGTATCCACGAACCCGCTCCCCGCACTGTCGCCGTCCAGGAGGAAGCGGCCGGGGTTCCCGTTCAGCTTGACGAAATAATGGTGCAGAAAGCGGCCAAGCTGCTCCAGTTGCTGGGCTATGTTCAGGATGGGCTGAAAGTTCTTCGCCTTTTTGGGGTCCTTTCCGCATTCCCGTTTCAGATCGCGTGCCAGGTCGGCAAGCCTCAGAGTGCTGAAGTGAACGCCGAAATAGAGACCCATCGTGTCTTCCAGCTGATGCGCCTCGTCGAATATGACGGCGTCGTAATCGGGCAGCACCTCGCCGAGTCCCTTGCGGCGCAGCGACAGGTCGGCGAAGAACAGGTGGTGGTTGACGATGAGCAGATTGGCGCGGGAGGCTTCCATCCGGAGCCGGGTCAGAAAGCAGCGCCCGTTGTCCTCGCATTGCTGCCCCAGGCAGTATTCCGTCCTCGAGCAGACCTCGTTCCAGGTCTGGAATTGGTCCGGCAGCCAGGCGATTTCGGCGCGGTCACCCGTGTCCGTCCGTGAGCCCCATTTCTGGAACCTCCGGAACAGCAGCGCCTCCGACCTGCTGTAGAGCGTCGGCTGGTAGGAAAATTCCCGGAACCGCCTGCGGCAGAGATAATTGCCCCGGCCCTTGACGCACACTGCCTGGAGCTTCGGGAAGAAACGCTCCCGCAGAAAAGGGATATCGTGGTCGAGGATCTGGTCCTGGAGCGTCTTGGTGCCCGTGGATACGATCACCTTCTTGCCGCTCAGGATCGCGGGGATCAGGTAAGCCCAGGTCTTCCCAGTCCCCGTCCCCGCCTCGGCCATGAGCGGCGTTTCGGCGGAAAGCGCCTCGAAGACGGCTTCGGCCATCTCCTGTTGAGAACCGCGGTATTCGAAATCGGACACATTCCTGGAAAGGAGCCCTTCGGGACCGAAATATCGCTGCATTCGTCAGGCCTTCAAACGCTCGCCGCCGCCCGGTCCGCGCGAGCTAAAAGAGATCCGATTTGAAAAAGGATTCCGCGGGAGACGACGGCATGGCCGAATAGCCTTCGGCATTCGAGCGGGAAGCCTTGGGCTCCGGCGGCGCATCCCCCGCGAAGGCGACAAAGATCCCCCCCTGCTCCTCACCCCGGATGACGTTGCCCGAACCGGGGTTCACCCGGGCGAAGACGACGCCGGAAGGGATCGGGAAGCTCAGCACGGGCTTGTCCTTCAAATATTCCTTCATGAAATACACCCAGATCGGGCAAGCTGCCCGGCCGCCCGTTTCTCCCTTGCCCAGGGACAGGTTGTGGTCGTCGTAGCCGACCCAGACCCCGGTGAGGACCGTCGGCGTATACCCGACGAACCAGGCGTCCTTCATTTCGTTGGTCGTGCCCGTCTTCCCCGCGGCGGGTCTGCCCAGTTCCTTCGCCCGCGCCCCCGTGCCCTCCTCGACGACCCCCTGGAGAAGGTGCGTCATGATATAGGCCGTCGGGGCCGGGATGACGTTCACGCGCTTCACCTGGTGCTCCTCGATCAGGTTGCCGTTGCGGTCGCAGATCTTTTCGATCAGGTACGGTTCGACCCGGTCTCCCTGGTTGGCAAAGGCGGAATAGGCGGTCAGAAGCTCGGAAAGAGTGAGACCGGAAGATCCGAGGGCCAGCGCGAGAGTCGGGGTGAGCGACGAGTTGATTCCCAGTTGCCTCGCGTAGTTGATGGCGTAATCCACCCCGATGGCGCTCAGCAGCTTGACCGTTACGACGTTGCGCGAATGCACCAGCGCTCTTCGCAGCAGAATGGGGCCCCAGAACTGCCGGTCGTAGTTGGCCGGCTTCCACGGGCCTCTCAGGCTGTGATCGTCCAGGACGAGAGGAGAATCGATCAGGATGGAGGTCTCGGTATAGCCCTTGTCCAGGGCCGCGGCATAGATGATCGGCTTGAACGCGGAACCCGGCTGGCGGATGGCCTGGGTGCAGCGGTTGAACTGGCTCTTCTCGAAGTTCCTGCCACCCACCATGCAGATCACCCTGCCCGTTTCGGGCTCCATCGACATGATGGCCCCCTCCATTCCGGGGTCCTGTTCCAGTACGGTCTGCCAGACGCCGTCTTCCTGCATCTTCTGCAGCCGGACGCGGACCAGGTCTCCGGCCCGGAACATCCTGGCGGCCCTCTTGCTGGAGATCTGTGTCCATTCCCATCCCGAAGGCGGCACCTTCCCCCTGGCCGAGCCGAGATTCACCAGGACCGTCCGGCTCCTGGAGTCGAAGTCGGTCACCAGTGCCCCCACGATCTGCCCCTGGAGCAGCGGCCCGTTCCGGTCGACGAGAGTTTTGAGGGTATTCGGCCAGTCCTCCTTCGCCACGTTGAGATGGACGCCCCGATAGCGCCTGTGGCGCCTGTCGAGTTCGCGCAGACCCTGGTCCAGGGCCTTCTCGGCCAGTTGCTGGGCCTTCACGTCCATCGTGGTGTAAATCTTCAGCCCCTCCCGGTAGAGTCCTTCACGGCCGTAGCGGGCTTCCACCTGGCGGCGCACTTCCTCGGTGAACGAGTCCAGGTCCTTCATCTTCCAGTGCTTGGGCTTGGACACCTGGAGGGGGGCCGCAAGCGCCTGCTTGGCGTCGTCGTAGGTGACGAACCCCACTTCGGCCATTCTCTGCAGCACGTACTGCTGCCGTTCCTTTGCCGCCGGGAAATGCGTGTGCGGCGAAAAACGGCTCGGCGCCTTGGGGAGTCCGGCAAGGAGCGACGCTTCGGCCAGGCTCAACTCCTTCGCGTGCTTGTCGAAATAGGTCTGCGCCGCGGCCTCGACCCCGTACGCGCCCGCCCCGAAGTAGATCTGGTTCAGGTACAGGTACAGGATCTGGTCCTTGGCCAGGTAATGGTCGATGCGGTAGGCAAGGATCGCCTCCTTGAGCTTGCGGACATAGGTTCGTTCCGGCGTGAGCAGCAGGGACTTCACCACCTGCTGCGTGATCGTGCTGCCGCCCTGGACGATTTCGCCCGCCTGGAGGTTCTTCAGGCTCGCCCGCACGATCCCGAGGAAATCGACCCCGCCGTGCTCGTAGAAACGGACGTCTTCCGCGGCGAGAAATGCCTTGATGAGCAAGGGGGGCAATTCCTCGACCGGCACGATGTACCGTCTTTCGGCGTTGAACTCACCGATCAGCGTCCCGTCGGAGGCGTAAACGCTGGACACGAGGGGCGGATGATAGGTCTTGAGCGATTCCACGCTGGGAAGGGAGCGCTCGACCTGGAAATAAAAGGCGGCCGCCGCCAGTACGCCCGCCAGTACGATACACACGCCAACCGATACGAAAGCGAAGAAAAACCACCGGAATGAACTCTTCCCTGGGGCTCGTTTCTGAGAGCCTGCGCGTTTCATGGTGTACCCCCACCGGTTCCGAAAAATCTTTACCGCACGCTTCGAAATCCCGCTGTCCCGGCAACATCCGCCGGGACAGCGGCAGAAACGATCGTGACCGCCATACGGCACGTATTCATAACAACCATCCCAACAAATTCAAGATCGCCCCGAGCAAAAAGCACGCGGCGGCCTTCGACTCCATGCAGGAGAAAACCCGCCGGGCCAGGCATTTCTTCGGCCCGATCCCGACCGGGGTACGGCTGCGGTTCCCATCTGGAATCGCCGCCTCCCCACACCTCATTTGAATTGATTATGTTACCACATTTTAAAAATCATAGTGGAAAAATGGTCAAGGGCCTGGAACGCCTGGAAAAGCCGAATCCCGCACGGCGAACCTCCACCCCTGGGGCCTTGCGCGGCGGGCCGACCCACTTTACGTTGCTCTCGACGGCGTTTTGCTCGGCCCGACCCGGCCGATTCCAAACCATCCCCGGTCAACAAGGAGATCTGAAGCCATGAAAGCCCTCTGCTTCCATGAATACGGCGGTCCCGAAGTGCTGCGCTGCGAAGACGTACCCGATCCCGTCGCCGGCCCGGGAGAAGTGCTTCTGAACGTGAAGGCGTGCTCCATCAACCACCTCGACGTCTGGGTCCGGCGCGGCATCCCGGGGCTCAAGCTGGAACTGCCCCACTGGGGCGGGTCGGACATCGCGGGGACCATCCGGGAATCCGGCCACGGCGTAACCGGGTGGGAACCGGGGCGGCGCGTCGTCGTCGATCCCGGCTTCAACACAATGGAAGACGAATTCACCCGGCGCGGTGAAGACTCCCTCAGCCCGGGATACAAAATCCTGGGCGAACACGTCCGCGGAGGATTCGCGGAACTGATCGCCGTTCCCGCCGCGAACATCGTGCCCCTGCCCGACGAAATCGACTTTCCCACAGCCGCGGCCCCGCTGCTCGTCACCCTCACCGCGTGGAGGATGCTCATTCACCGCGCCCGCCTCAGGGCCGGGGAAACCGTGCTCGTCGTCGGCGCCGGGGGAGGAGTCAACTCGATGGCGGTGCAGATCGCCAAACTCGCCGGGGCGACCGTGTACGTGGTCGCCGGCAACGCGAAAAAGGCTTCCGCCGCCATGGAACTCGGAGCGGACTTCGCGATCGACCGTTCCAGAACGGACTGGGGCAGGGAACTTGCCAGACTCACGGGAAAACGTGGCGTCGACGTGGTGGTGGACAACGTCGGCAGCGCCACGATCGGCATCAGCATGAAAGCTGTGGCGCGGGGAGGGCGAATCGTCATCGTGGGAAACACCAGCGGACCTATGGCGGAGATCGACATACGCTACATCTTCTCCAGGCAGATCTCCCTGATCGGAAGCACGATGGGCACGCACGAGAACTTCCGGACGATCGTCTCCCTGCTGCATTCGGGCAGGCTCCGGCCTCTCGTCGACAGGGTGATGCCGCTCAGGGACGGCGCCAGGGCGATGGCCATGCTGGAAAGAGGCGAACAGTTCGGAAAAATCGTCCTCGCGCCCTGACCCGCGGCGACTGCTCCCCGCTGCCCGCCCGTCGCGGCTATTTCGCGAAGAACAGGCTGAGGTCGGGAAAGAAGGTGATCAGGCCCAGTGTGACCAGGAGTATGGCCAGGAAGGGAAGAGAAGCGATGTAGAGTTCCACCACGGATTTCTCGAAGCGGAGGCTCGCGATGAAGAGGTCCATGCCAATGGGCGGCGTGGAGTATCCGATCTGGAGATTGGTCAGGAAGATAATGCCCAGGTGCAGCAGGTCGACGCCGTAGCTCCTGGCGATGGGCACGATGAGAGGCACAACGACGATGAGGGCCGAAAAGATGTCGAGCACGCACCCCACGGCGAGCAGAAACACGTTCAGAATGATCAGGAAGGCGAACTTGCTCGAAACGTGGGTCTGCATGAAGGCCAGGATCTTGTTGGGGATCTGCTGGTCGATGAGGAAGCTGTTGAAGGCCAGCGATGCGCCCAGGATGACGACGATCGCCCCCACCATCATTACGGTTTTCATAATGACCGTCGGAAGCGTCTTCAACGGGACTTCCCGGTGGATGACCGATTCCACGAAAAGCACGTAGAACACCGTGACCGCGGCGGCTTCGCTCAGCGCCAGGAACCCGCTGAAGATCCCGCCGAAGACCACGAACGGCAGCACGATCTCCCAGGCGGCTTCGCGCAGCGCGCCAAGGAGTTCTCGCATGCTGAAGGCGCCATGGGCGCCGGCCGAACCCGAGCGAATCCCCTGGACCATGCTGTGCAGGGAAAGCAGAAGCAGCATGAGCCCACCGGGAAGAATCCCGGCGAGGAAGAGATCGGAGATGTTCACGTCCGCCACCATGCCGTATACGATGAGAGGAAGGCTCGGGGGAAAGAGAAGCCCGAGGCTCCCGCAGGTGGTGAGCAGTCCGAGGGAGAATTTTTCCGGGTACTTGTCGGCTATGAGAGCCGGGAACATGAGCCCGCCCAGGGCGACGATCGTCACTCCCGATGCGCCGGTGAGCGCCGTGAAGAAGGAACAGGACAGGAGCGAGACGATGGCGAGTCCCCCGGGGGCCCGCCCGAGGAGGGCCGTGGAGAGCCTGACGAGCCTCTTGCTGGCACCGCTTTCGGCCAGGACGTACCCCGCGAAGGAAAAGAGCAGTAGGGCCAGGAGGACCGGGTTCGCAGCCAGGCGGTACATTTCGATCACGACGACCGAAATGTCGATTCCCAGGATATAGAAGCTGATGAGCGCCGCCGCGGATATGACGATGAAAAGCGGCGATCCGGAAAAGGCCATCAGCAGGAGAAAGACGCTCACCACCGCCGTCATGGGAGAGGACTCCCCGGACCGCGGTCCGGCCCCTCGAAAAGCCTCCACCCGAACCGGAAGGCCATCAGGGCAAAAGACAGGGGAAAGGCCAACTCCAGCCACCAGAGGCGGACCGGACCGAAAGCGATGCTTCCGGACAGCATCTCTCCGACGACGAATTCAAGGGAAGCATAGAGAAGAGCGACCGAGACGGCGAGAGGGAAGGCGTTGCCGAGGATTCTCACGAACCGCGTGTATCTTTCGGGCAATATCTGCGGCAGCAGATCGATGTGAATGTGCCGGCCCTCGGCGGTCGCGCGGGCCGCCCCCAGAAGGCTGCACCACAGGACGGTGTGCCGGAGCATGCTGTCCCCCCAGACGATCCCCGTGGAGAAGAAGTTGCGCAGCACGATCTGCAAGAGCGCGAATCCGCACAGGAACAGCACGAGGCATGCGAGGACCCATCGTTCCAGCCGCTCGAACCACACCCCAGCGCCATCCAGGAGACTACGCTCTGAAGGCCCTCCGTTTCCCATCGACTCCCGTTCCCTTCCAGGTAGATTTCCCGCTCCCCGCCGGCTTTCCCGGACGGCTCGCCCGCTAGTCTGCAAGTTTTTCAGGAGCCTTATACCGCATTCCGGAAAATTATGCACGTAAAGTGAAGAATCCCCGCGCGGCTGCAGCGGGAATGGTTCAGGGGAGAGGTCCCGCCGCATTTTCGGCATTCGCTCCCCCAAGCCGAAGGCCCCGTTCAGTGCAGGGCGGCCGGATGACGGCAGGATTTCACGATACCCAAAACGATGGTGTCCCGGTACTCTTCGACCGCTTTGGTGAGCAGGCCGACGACGTTCCGGTTGCCCGGTTCTTCCAGGTAAACCTGGAGCAGCAATACAATGGTCGTGCAAAGCGGGTCGCCTTCGGCGATCCTGCTTCCGATATCGTCCATGTGCCGCTTGATGGTCTTTTTCGCTTCCTCGAAAGTCACAACCAACCCTCTTCCCCGAAAAACGGGCCGATGAAGGCCCTCACAGCCCCAGGCTGCCCGCAGGGATTTCCCACAGGGCGCCGCCAAACGCCGCCTCCGGCCCGTAAGCGGGCATTCACGGCCACGCCCGGCAAAGCTCCGGCATTCAAAAATCTCGTCTGTACGAAGGCGCAGCCGCGTCTATAAAAATCATTCGCGATGAAATTTTGTAATTGTTTAACATGAAAACTTAGAAAGACAAGATATGTAGACGACTACCATTGCTTAATCAGGAAATACAGTCATCCTACCATCGAAATACTCTCTGGACCCGATTTCAAAACTAAGTGAATCTGCTAGCGTGGTACACGGCGCGGGCCGTTCCGCCCTGTTCCGGCCGCCCGGAGCGGCGGCCGGCGAGGCTCCGGGCTTCGTACTGCCCGGAGCGGACCGGGAAGTGCCTCCCGCGATTCCCCTGCCCGTGCTGTCCGCCGGGAAACCGGGAAGAAAGGAGAAAGGCCATGAAACGATTGTCGCCGGCACCGAGTAAACCTGCCGCCAGCGCCCGGGAAGTGACTCGCAACGTATATTGCACGCATTACGGCACCTGCCTGGACTATGCCATCCGGAACGACTGGGAAGGCTTCACCTGCAAGGAATGCCGGGGATACGAAAGAGAGCAGTTGAGCGCCGAAGACGCTTTCGAGGAATGCATCCGCTGCGCCGCTCTCGTCTATCTCATCACCTACCCGGACACCGCGATGAATTCGTGCGGCCTGTTCTCGAATGCCGGTCGCAAGCCACGGAAGATGAAGCCCTGCTGGGCGGCCGAGTCCGAAACCGCGTGCGAACCGGCCTGTGCCTGAAATGTGGAGCGCTGTTTCATGACGCATCGAGTCCCGGTTTCAGCCCTGAGCGAAAGGCAATTCGCGAACCTGAAGCGCCGGATAGCCTCCGACGCTCCGGTGATCGTGGACGGGGGGGCCTACAAGGGAGAGATGATCGACCTTTTCCTGCTCCAGTATGGCTCACCCGTCATCCACGCCTTCGAAGCCAATCCAGGCAGGGCGGGCGGACTGCGGAAAAAATACGCCGGGCGCGCGAACGTCCGCATATACCCCTGTGCGCTCGGCGCGGCGAACAGCCGCATCCCCTTCAACATACTCGAAGCGGGGACGCTTTCGTCGGCCCTGGCTCCCAAGAGCGACCCGAAAGTCTTCCGGAGGCCGGGGACGACGGTCGTCCGGCACGTCATCGTCGACCAGGTGCGCCTCGACGGCATTCTCGACGGAGGCCCGGACATTCTGAAACTGGATCTCCAGGGTTATGAACTCGAAGCCCTGAAAGGGTGCGGAGATCTTCTGGAAAGGACGGGGGCGATAGGCTGCGAGGTGGGGTTCGTCGAACGCTACGAAGGGCAGCCCCTGTTCGATGAAATCGATCGCTTTCTCACTGCGGCCGGGTTCGAACTCCTCGAACTGTACGAACCGCAGGGACATGCCGGCGGCCCGCTCACGCACGCGGACGCCATGTATCTGAACCGCCGGTCCCTTCCGACTCGTTTCTGAAGAACCGTTCAAAATCCCGACAAACCGACAAATCGGCAGGAACAAACCGGCAGGCGGCCATTCCCGTCTCGGAGGCCCGGTCCCGCCGCATCCATGATTTCATTCGAACCGGACGGATCAGCCGGCGGGTTTCGCCCGGAATTCCTCAATCCAGCCTTTGACCTTTTTCATCGTTTCGGCCGGAAGGAATTTCGGGATGAGGTCCGCCATGGCCTGCTCGCTCAAGTCCTTGAAGGTGGCCATCTGGGCGTCATCCGGCCGGATTTCCTTCACGCCCCGCTTCAAAATGGCGTCCAGCGACTCCGCGTTGTCCTGGCGCGTCTTTTCGATCAACCGCTGGACATGCCTGGCGCAGACCTTGCGGACAGTTTCCTGCAGCGGCGCGGGTATCCTGTCGAACACCTTCCGGTCCACGACCAGCGCTCCGCCGATATACGACAGGGGGGCGTTGGTAAAGTACTTGACGTGCGTGTACCACTGGGTGACCAGCGCGTAATAGGGGGAATTGTACACCACGTCCACCAGGTTCGTCTGGAGGGCGACCAGGACGTCCGGCGCGTTGATCGCTACGGTGGAAACCCCCGCCTTCTGAATCAGCGCCTGGGACATGGGAGCGTTGGCTTTCGCCCACACCTTCTTCCCCTTGAGGTCCTGCAGGCTGCTGACGGGTGTGGTGGACATGAAATAGATGAAACCCAGTTCCGGCCAGCCGAGCACTTCGAAGCCGCGCTCCCGGAAGCCGCGCTTCAGGTCCGCGTCCATCTTGCTCATGACGTAGTCCACTTCCTTGTAATTCCGGAACAGGAAAGGGACCTGCAAGGTCCGGAGATCCATGTTGATGTCCGTGAGGGCCGTACTGGTGAAGGCCGCCGCATGCACCATGCCGACTCGCAGCTTTCGCAGCACGTCCTCTTCATCGCCCAGCACGAAGCCCGCGAACATCTTGAACCCCACCTTGCCGCCGGTTTCCTTCAGAAGGTCGGCGTTCATCTCGTTGAAGATTTTCATGAGGGAGCTGTTTTCCGGCGCCAGGGTCGCGAGCTTGATTTCGAACTCGGGGAAGGCCGCCTGGACTGCGGGCACAAGCGCCAGTAGAAGCAGCAGGACAAGTCCGGTCACCGCAGGAGGCACGACGCGGCGTCGACCGGTTTTCACCGAAGCGCTATCATAATGGTTCTTCAAAGTATCCCTCCGTTCGATCCAGCAGTTTCCTGGCTTTTTCCCTGGCAATCGTATTGGCGAGGGTGAGTTCGGGAACGGCATCCACGGGGGCGGCGAGCACGTCCCGCAGGGTCCTTTCGTAAAGCGCCCTGTCCTTCATCCCTCTGGCATAATACTGGGCGAAATAGACCTTCGCCATCAGCAGGCGGTCGCTGCCGAGAGCGAAGGCGCGGTCGAAATGTCGCTTCGCCCTGGCGAGGTCCCCGCCCATGATGTTGGGTTTTGCGGCGAGGTACACGGCCTGCAGCAGGTGGGGTCCTCCATGGTAGAAGGTTTCATCGAGCGCCAGTATCCGCTCCATGGTGGCTTCCAGTGCGGGAAGGTCCGCCATGGATTCCACGCTCCCGGTGCTCGCGGCGATCCAGCCAGCCCACGCGGTCGTCGTCCAGAAAAGATTCGGAACGTCCCTGGCGCTGTATCTTTCGAGGAATTTCGTGAACTCCTCCCGTCCCGACGACGCGGCTTTCCGGAAATCCCCCTGCTTCGAAAGCGCTTCGAACCCGTAGCGG
>JAJFUA010000443.1 GCA_021372635.1 Desulfobacteraceae bacterium
GGTGAGCAGATCGACAATCTTCCCTTTTCCCTCATCGCCCCACTGGGTTCCGATGACTACCACATTGGCCATGACGATTTCTTCCTTTGAATCGGGGATGCTTTGGGCTTCTTTTCAGACTGCCGGCTCCGAAGCCGGCAAAAGCGGATGCCGAACAGAGGCGTTCGTCCGGAGCCTGCTCTCCGGTTCGCACAGCAAATCGGCGCCCGCTATGCATTAAGTCACTAAGATCTGAAAAGATCGACCGTGTCGCAAGTTGCCTTGTGTGCAGGAGTCAGAAATTGCGCATCGCTACCTGTAATGAAAAAAAGCGCATGTGTCAAAGCAATTTCTCTGGGGCGGCCGCAGGAAGGGCATTCTTTCCTTACCCCGTAAATACCCTGCCTGCGCGGATGACTTGCGGCCGGACCCGCAGCGGGATTCCTCAGCGCATGGTTCGCAGACGCCGGATCCGCTCCTCGATGGGCGGATGCGTACTGAACAGGTTCGCCAGAGTTCTGCCCGAAAGAGGGTTCACGATGAAAAGATGCGCGGTCGACGGACGTGCATCCTCCATCGGGATGCGTTCGGAAGCCATGGAAAGCTTTTCGAGGGCTCGCGCCAGGGATTCGGGACTGTGGGAAAGACTCGCGCCGGTTTCGTCGGCCAGGTATTCCCTGGATCTCGATATCGCCAACTGGATCAGCGTGGCCGCGACAGGCGCCAGGATGGCCGTCACGAGCAGTTCCAGGATACCTCCCCCGCGGTCTTCGTCGCTGCCCCGGAAGCCGCCGAAAATTGCACCCCACCGGACCATGTTCGCCAGGATCATGACGGCGCCCGCAAGGGTCGCGGCGATGGAACTGACGAGGATGTCACGGTTCTTCACGTGCCCGAGTTCGTGGGCCAGTACGCCGCGGATCTCGTCCGGCGTGAGCAGGCGCCAGAGTCCCTCCGTCACGGCCACTACGGCGTTTTCGGGATTTCGGCCCGTGGCGAAGGCGTTGGGGGTGTCTTCGGGAATCATGTACAGGCGGGGCGTGGGCAGGCCCGCCTCATGAGCGAGGTCGCGAACAATGCGGTACAACTGCGGCGCATCGCTTTCACTCAGTGGTTGAGCCCGGTACATTGCCAGCACGATCTTGTCCGAAAACCAGTAGCTGCCAAGATTCATGACCGCCGCCAGAACGAGGGCGAACATCATGCCGTTCGACCCGCCTATGGCTCCTCCGAGCCAAACGATCAAAGCGGTCAGCACAGCCAGCAAAACTGTTGTACGTAACCTGCTGTCCATCGATTTACTCCTCGAGAGATGCTTATTCGTCGCTCCGGGTTTCACGAAACGGCATTCGCGGGGAAAAAGCCGGGCCGGAATGCCAGCCGGAAACCGGTTTCGAAGAAAAGGCCGATGATTCGACCCGTTGAGCGGAGTTTACGGATGCGTTCAAGCCGAGTGTACCGCGATCCTGTGTGGCGGACCACTTTGTGCGGTGATTTTGGGAATCACGACCGTCAGGACTCCGCGTTTGAATTCCGCGGAGATCGAGTCTTCCTGAATGTCCTGGGTAAGCATGAACGTTCTTGTGAAAGAGCCGTTCGGCCGCTCCCTTTGAAAGGGTTCGGCCCCGTCTCTGCACGGAGCGGCTTCCCTGTGGCCCTGAATGGTCAGTTTGCTGTCCACCAGGTGGACGTGCAGTTCCGAATCCGCCACTCCCGGGAGATCGGCGACGAGAATCCACTCGGCGGGCGTCTGCCAGATATCGATGGCCGGCTGCCAGTCCGGGCTGTCCGGTGTTTCGGCGGGAGACGCCGCATCGTCGGCGCTGAAGCTCTGCAGGTATAGCGCGTCCATTTTCCGCTTCATCGAATGAAGCTCGTTCAGCAAAGGATTGGTGACATTGTTCGACATCAAGGTTCTCCGTTGTTCATAAACGCGCGGACGATAAAAGCCCCTCGTGCGGGATTTCCCGGGGACATCCAGGCCGCGCCAATGCAAAGGGACCCGCGTGCACGGTTTCCGAACGTCCCGCCGCGTGCCTTATCCGAGCTGCATTGTCTGGGATTTACCGTTCCTTAGGATAAGGAAGGGACATGGATATGTCAAGGCAGAGTAAAGACGCTCCGGGCGCCGTTTCAGGGAACCGGGGAGCCGCTGCGACGGACTGCCCGTCGAGATAGGGGTTGTGGCCTGAATTCATTGCGTGTTAATATTCAAAAGATTTGGTCCATTCGCTGCGGTCGTGTCATTCATCTCGAAATCCTGAGTCCGTTCAGCTTGAACGCTGTTTTTGGGGAGGCGGAAAGTAATGCGTTATACACAATCGTTCATACATACCCTGTACGAGGTTCCCAAGGAAGCGGAGACGCCGTCCCACGTACTGCTTCTGCGGGCCTCATATATCCATCCCCTTGCCGCCGGTTTATACAGCCTGCTGCCCCTGGGACACCGCGTGGCGGAGAAGATCAAGGACATCATCCGGGAAGAACTGGATGCCATCGGCGGGCTGGAGATGACCATGCCCGTTCTCAATCCCGCCGAACTCTGGAAGAAGACGAAGCGCTACTACGACATCGGGGAAGAACTCTTCCGCATCAAGGACCGGAAGGAGAGGGACTTTGTCCTGGCGATGACCCACGAAGAAGTGGTGACCGATATCGCAGGCCAGTTCCTGCGTTCCTACCGCGACCTTCCCGTGATGCTCTACCAGATACAGACGAAGATCCGCGACGAGGCGCGCCCCAGGGCGGGACTGCTCCGCGTTCGGGAATTCTTCATGAAGGATGCATACAGCTTCCACCGGGACTTTGAAGACCTGGACCGGTATTATCCCAGGATCTTCAATGCCTACCTGAACATATTCGCGCGCTGCGGCCTGAAATCGGTCCCCATCGAAGCCGATTCCGGAATCATGGGAGGCACCGGATCCCATGAATTCATGCTCGAATCGCCGTTTGGGGAGGATCGCTTCGTGCGGTGCAACCGGTGCGAATACCGCGCGAACACGGAAAAGGCCGTCGGATTGAAGCCATCGGTGACGGAGGATCTTCCCGCAGATCCGCCGCCCCGGGAAAAGGTTTCCACGCCGGCCGTCAAGACGATTGCGGACCTCATGAACTTCTTCCACTCCAGCGAAGACCGGTTCCTCAAGACGGTCGCGTACGAAGCCGACGGGGAACTCGTGCTGGCCGTGATCCGGGGAGACTTCGAAGTCTCGGCGACAAAGCTGGGCAATCACCTGAGGGCCGTGCACCTGGACATGGCCGGTGAGGAAGCGTTGAAGGCCAAAGGGCTTTTCGCCGGTTTTCTCTCGCCCGTCGGGCTCAGCGATGTGCGGGTGGTCGTGGACACCTCCGTGGAAGACCGTGCGCTTTACATCTCTGGAGGAAACGAGCGCGACGTGCACTACCGCAACGTTCTCCCGGGAAGGGATTTTGCGATGGGGACGAAGGTGGACATAGCCGAAGTGCGCGAGGGCGACCTGTGCGGAAAATGCAGCGTCGGGACGCTGGAAATCGGGCGCGGCGTCGAACTGGGCCACACCTTCAAACTCGGAACGAAATACACGGCCAAAGAAAGCATGGACGTCACCTTCCTCGATGCGGCTGGTGAGCAGAAGCGCATCGTGATGGGGTGCTACGGGATAGGCGTCGAACGCCTCATGGCTTCGGTGGTCGAGCAGTGGCACGACGACGGGGGTATCGTATTCCCGCCCTCCATCGCTCCATTCCAGGTCATCCTGAGTTCAATCGGAAAGAAGCCGGAAGTTGTCGAAGCGGCGGATGTGCTCTATGCGCAGTTGAAAGCCCGTTACGAAGTGCTCTACGACGACCGTGAGGAATCGGCCGGAGTAAAGTTCAAGGACGCAGACCTGCTGGGTGTCCCCGTCCGGGTCGTGATCAGCCAGAAGTTGCTCGCCAGGGGAGAGGTGGAAGTCAAGGTGCGCAGGGGAGGAGAGTTGATCGTCTGCCCTCAGGCGGAAATAGGAACCGTCCTGGACCGCATCTTTGAAGAGCAGAAGACGTCCTTCAAAGGCCTGCCGTACATGGCGGAATAGATCGTATTGAACGTCCGATGCGGCGCCGCACTGCGCCGCATCGGATTCGCCTCGAACCGGAATGTAGAACGGGAGACCCTGCCGGGTGAAGTTCATCCGCCCGGTGCAATCCGGTGTGTCGCCTCTTGGTGTTTTCGCGTCCGTAATACCTTACTCCCGTGATCCCGATTCCTGCGGAATCTCCTCCTGGCAGTTTTGTGGTTCGCAGTCTATTCCCTGTGCCGGATTTCAAAACACTCTCGCCGTATTCGGGAAAACGGGCCGACGACGCTGATCGGGAGAAGAGGCGGGCCGAAATGGAAAATGTTCCCGGGTGCCGGATCGCAGGAAAAGGCAGATGGCTTCGCACGGTCCCCGTGCTTTTGATCCTCGTTCTTTTCGGAGCCGGTTACTTTCGGCAGAATGCCGGCTGGCCATTTGCCCTCTTTCTCGTCATGCTGGCCGGTGCCGTCTTCAGAATCGCCGACGTGTTTCTCCTGGGGCTGGCATGCGGCTTGACGGTCCTGTTCAAAATCGAGCCCCTCATCCGGATTTGGCCGCTCCCTTTTGCACTGGCATTGATCGTGTCGTTCGTCGCCGGCAGATGTATGCGTTTCGCAAGAGATTCCTTCGCCTGGCTTAAGATGGGAAGATGCGGACGCACGGAATGCGCCATGGTTGCACTCATCGCGCTGGTATCGGGAATTGCGCTCGCGGGCTGGTACCATTTCACGAGGCCCGATATCGGCGATCTCCTGGACAGGATGCCGTACTTGAGCCCTGTAGCTCTTGCCGCGGTCGGAGTCGGGTTTTCCATCGTCAATGCATCCTGCGAAGAGTTTTTGTGGCGGGGCATGATCTTCAGCGCACTGGAGCGGTGTTGCCTGCCTCTTGCCGGAGTGGTCGTCGTTCAGGCCCTCTCGTTCGGGATTGCTCACCTTCACGGTTTTCCAAGGGGAATTTCCGGGATGATCCTGGCGGGCATATACGGATGCATGTTGGGCGCGCTTCGACATCGTGCCGGCGGGATGCTGGCCCCCGTTGCGGCACATCTCTTTGCGGACCTCGTCATCTATGCGCTTCTCTCGTCGAGCATCCTTACGTGAGGAGGGCAATTCCCATGAAGGACTGAAGGAAAATCGCCGCGGATGAGATTCAGGGCGTCTTCAGACAGAATGATTTTCCGAGAAATCCACCACGAGCACCCGCCGGGTTCCTTGTTCCACCTTGACCCGTTCGTCCAGGCGGAGACCCGCCAGCCAGCAGATCTTCTCCCGATCGCACAAAACGGGAATGCTGTCCCTGTGTCCCCGGGGGATTTTGGCGTCGGTGAAGAAATCCTGCAGCTTCCTGGTCCCTTTTAGCCCCAATGGCTGAAAACGGTCTCCCGGTCTCCACCAGCGAAGGGTCATCGGCCACCGGATCTTGTCGTAGTCCAGGAATACCGTGGAGGGGGAAGCGGGCGGGCGGGGATCGGCCGCAGAGATGGGGGGCTCGATTTCTCTCAACTGGAAAAGATAGGAACCAAGCTCATAGCGGCCCGGTTCGAAGAGGGTGATTTCTTCTCCGTGGACGGCCTTCGGCGGCGGGGGAGGCTGCCGCCTGCGGCGATGTCCGGATTCTTCCGGGGAGGTTTCCGGCTGCGAAGGCTGCAAGTTGAAGGAGAGGGAATCCTTGCCCAGCGACGCCGTGAGGCCCCGCGGCAGATGAAGAACTTTCCCGGGGGAGCTTTTCGCGATCCAGCGGACGAGCAATTCGATATGCACGGCATACAGGCTGAGGGTGTGCCCCTGGAGGCGCTCGACCGCGAACCGGAGCAGGCGTTTCTGCACGGCCGGGTGCAGGGAGAGCAGGAACGGCACGCCGAGGTCCAGGCGGAAAGCGTCCTCAAAGGTGCAGCCCTTTTGAAAAAGCCCGTGCAGGTGCTCTTTCCAGAAGCTCTCTTCCTCCGCCGCCAGGAAGGCATGCCGCGACAGCGTCTGAGCGATTTGCGGGTGGAAGAAATCCTTGAGGACCGGAAAGACCTTGAGTCGCAGTGCATTCCTCTGGCAGAACGGTTCCTGGTTGGTGGTGTCATCCCTGAAGGAAAGGCTGCGCTCGTGCAGGTAATCCAGGATCTCGGAGCGGGTCGCAAAAAGGAGAGGGCGAACGATTCCGGAGCGCGTTCCGGGAAGCATGCCCGACAGGCCGGACGGACCCGTGCCCCGGACAAGGCGTAAAAGGATTTCTTCGGCCTGGTCGTCGGCGGTGTGTCCGAGGGCTATCCGCTGAGCGTTCACGCGTTTCAGCGAGGTTTTGAAAAATTCATGGCGGCATTCGCGGGCGGCCATTTCCAGGGAGATGCCGCGCTGCTGGTGCTGACGCGAGCGGACATCCGCGGATTCCACGCAGACGGGAAGACGGTATTTTTCGGCAAGAGATTCGACGAACCTGCGATCGGCGTCCGAGTCTTCCCCCCGGAGCCGGTGGTCGAAGTGCAGGACCGTGAGGCCGGAACAGTTCAGTGCGGATTGCAGTGAAACAAGCACGTCGAGCAGGGCCGTGGAGTCCGGTCCTCCGGAAACGGCGATCAGCAGGCGATCACCCGCGGCGATCAGGTTGTTGCGGTGAACGAATGCAAGGACCCGCTCCTGGAAAGATGGGTGGTTCATCAGATGGTTTTGAGATCGGCGGGACCCGGAGGCAGGGCCGGCGGGGGTCCGCCGAGCGCTTCGGCCCCGGTCGGCAGCGTTTTTTCAGGCAGCATCGGAACGCTGTCCTTCCACTTTTTGCCGGTTACCAGGAGCTTTCCTTCACTGCTGAGGACGGTGTGGTCATCCAGGATAATCAGGCCGAATCGCTGGGCCATTTCGCTCCGATACTGGTACTCCATGGAGTGCCTGCGCAGTTTGTAGTTGAGTACGACCAGAATGAGACCGAACACGGAGGCAACGCCCACGAGAATCGCTGCGGAAATAAGGACGACCTGGACGGATTTTTCACCGACGTTTGCGACAAAGCCGAGGAAGGAGTCCAGCTTGTAGAAAAAACCGGCCCCGATGCAGAGGAGCAGAAGAAGGGAGAGAAAAGGCAGCCTGCGCAGCCAGGTGACCATCCTGTCGAGTTGGTGGATACGATCCGTTTGGCCGGGAGAAGTTTCCGACGCGGCCGGGTCTCCGGGGGATTCGGCATGTGTTTCGATCTCGCCGAAGTACTTGTTGAAGCCGACTATGACGACCCCGATGATGAAGCTGATGGCGACCGGAGCGAGAAAGGAGACGAGAAAATAGGCTTTCCACGGGAATGCGCCCTCGGTCACTCCGTCGCCGAGTCGGTACAGCCAGCAGACGGCGATGATGAGCACTTCGATCCAGCCCAGGAACATGAGATATTTTCGGAAAAGCTCCTTCCGTTCGAAATCGTCGAATAATGCAGCAACACCATGCAGTGTTCCGTTTGTCGTCTTCGAAAAATCTTTCATAGCGCCGGTCCCGTCTCAACTTTTCATTTTTGGCACGCATCCGGAAATACGCGATATCCACACTTGCAGCAGGATAACAAATGGGTGTAAGAGGGTCAACCTGGATATTGAATCCAGCTGCTTTGGCCTGCGGGCGACGTTAGAAGCTTTCGCGACTTTGCGCGAAATGATACAATAGCCACACTCGAAAAGTCGACGACCGCACGGGGGTCGTCATGTAATCACATCTTACAGGGAGGAAGGAGATGTCTGAAGGACCGGTTCTGGAAACTCATTTCCCCGGGCTGCAGCTGCTTTCGCGCGGGAAAGTGAGGGATGTTTACGACCTTGGTGATTCACTGCTCATCGTCGCAACGGACCGGATTTCGGCGTTCGACGTGGTGATGCTCACGCCCGTTCCCGACAAGGGCAGGATCTTGACGAGGCTTTCGGAGTTCTGGCTCGACTTCGTAAAAGACGTCGTGGAAACTCATATGATCGCCACGGATGTGGGGAAATATCCGCCCGTGTGCCAGCCTTTCGCGGCTCAACTCGCCGGCCGCAGCATGTGGGTCAGGAAGGCGCAGATGCTGCCTTTCGAATGTATCGTGCGTGGATACCTGGCAGGTTCCGGCTGGAAGGATTACCGCCGCACCGGCAGCATCTGCGGCATTCCTCTGCCTGCCGGCTTGCAGGAAGCTGAAAAGCTTCCGGAACCCATTTTTACGCCTTCGACGAAGGCGGAGAGGGGAGAACACGACCAGAACGTTACGTTCGAAGAGATGGAAAGACAGATTGGCAAGGAACTGGCAGGGCAGGTGAAGGCCGCAAGCCTGAAGGTTTATAAGAAGGCGGCGGAGTATGCCCGGGAACGGGGAATCATCGTTGCGGACACGAAGTTCGAATTCGGGCTTGTGGACGGCAGACTCCTTCTCGTGGACGAAGTGCTGACGCCCGATTCCAGCCGCTTCTGGCCGGCCGACCGCTACAAGATCGGTTGCAGCCCGGAGAGTTTCGACAAGCAGTACCTTCGCGATTACCTGATCCATTCCGGGTGGACCGTGGCCGATTCAGCTCCGTCCCTGCCTCCGGATGTCGTGGAGAACACTCGTTCGCGGTACCTCGAAGCCCTCGAGCGCATTTCCGGCCATGGCATCGGATAATGACATGCCCCGTAGCGCGGAATTCACGATAGCCTCCACAGGGTTCGACGAACTGGATTGGGAAGACGGTTCCTTTGCCGTTCTTCCCTATTCGGGTTCCGAACATCTCGAGGAATCCCTGGAACGGTTCGGCATGATGCATCCGCCGTGGATTCTGCGCAGGACGGATGCGAAAGCCGTGATCGTGGACGGGTTCAAGAGGCTGCGATGGCTCCGGAGCCGTGGGTATGAGAAGGCGACATGCGTGGTGTTTGCGGCCGGCTCGGAGGGCACGGACGTCTGGCTGCGGCGCATCGAGGGAAAGATGTTCGAATCTCCCCTCAATCTCGCGGAAAAGGCTCAGATCGTCGCGCGTCTGGCGGAGCTTTCGGACGCAGGCGGAACATGGCGACTGCTGCTTTCCCGGCTGGGAGTCTCCCAGAGACCGGATTCCATCGCAAAGTGGGTCCGGCTGGCCGCATGCGGGACTGCGCTGCTGGAGGCGGCCGCTGCGGGGGAAATCTGCGAGCGGGCTGCCATGGAACTCCTCGACTGGGAGGAACGGGCGAGGGAAAGGATTCTCGTTATTCTCCGGGAACTGCGCTGCAGTGCCAGCATCCAGGTGGAAGTCATCGAGAGGGTGGGGGAAATTGCGCTGCGGGACGGGAAAACGTTGACTGCCGTGCTCGACGATCCGGATTGGGAAGCAATCGTTCGTGACAACGGGAGAAATCACCGGGAAAAAACCAGGGACCTGAGGGACTTGCTGTATCGACGGCGGTTCCCGCGGCTCACGGCCCGGACCGAGCTTTTCCGGGAACAGGCCGGCCGACTCCGGCTGCCCGGGGCTGCCAGGCTGATTCCACCTCCGTCCTTTGAAGGAGATCAATGGCAGCTGGAGATTTCCTTCTCCAGCGCTTCCGAACTCATGACTCTGCTCGAGGAAGTGCGATCCCGGACCGAGCCGGAATCGCTTTCCGAGGTGATGGCTCCGCGCTCATGAGTGCAGCACGGGTAAGCCCCCCCCGAATCATCCGGGTGGAAGCGGCCGTCGCAGAGGCCCCGATCATGGCCGACCTGCGGTCGCGATTGCCCGGGGCACGCATCGAGGTCGTGGAACGGATGCCGGAGGCCAGGCAGCGGGATTCCGAAGTCCTGGAAGTCGTTTCGTTCAAAGGTCAATTCCTGAAATCGTGCCCGGGCACGCGCCATTACCTGTGCTGCGGCTACCAGATCCTCAATTTCGGCATCCAGTGCACTCTGGGATGCACCTACTGCATTCTGCAAGCCTACCTCAACCAGCCGAACCTGAGAATCTTCGGAAATATCCACGAGACACTGGATGGGGTCGACACCGAACTGCGTTCCCATCCCGAGCGGTTATACCGGATCGGGACCGGCGAGTTTACCGATTCGATGCTTCTCGATCCGTGGACCGGTCTTTCCCGCAGGCTGGTTCCTTTTTTCGCACGGCAGGGCAACGCCGTCCTCGAGCTGAAAACCAAAACGGATTTTATCGAGAATCTCGAAGACCTGGATCATAACGGGCACACCATTGTCGCCTGGTCTTTGAACAGCGGGTTTGTGCGCGCCAGGGAGGAGTCCCTGACTGCGGGGATCGGCGCGCGCCTCGATGCGGCACGGCGCTGCGCTTCGTGGGGCTATAAGCTCGCATTCCATTTCGATCCCATGATCGAGCATGAAGATTGGAAAGCCGGGTACGCGCGCACCGTCGATCGCCTGTTCGAAGCGGTCGATCCCTCCCTTGTGGTGTGGATCAGTCTAGGCGCTTTCCGGTTCATGCCGGACCTGAAGGCTGCCGTCCAGGCGAATCATCCCGGCAGTCGGATACTCTGCGGAGAGTTCATCCGGGGGCTCGATCAGAAGAACCGGTATTTTCGAGACATACGGGTCGAAATGTACTCGTTCATGGTAGAGAAAATCCGCCGGGTGGACCCGGATCTGCGGGTGTACCTCTGCATGGAGGGCAGGGACGTGTGGAGGGAATCCTTCGGTTTTTCTCCTGAGGAAATGGGAGGGCTCCCCGCAATGCTTGACCGGGCGGTGGCCGAGCGAATGAAGATTTCCGTGACATAAAACCCCGGCCGTGACTTGCGGCGCATCCATATCGAAGGCATTTTGCGTGTTTGGCAAAAAACCGATACACTTTTGTCCGACATTTTAGTATAGCTCCAGGTAGCATGGAACAGTGGAGAAAAGGCCATCCAGGCAGCAATTCGCAGCGTTCCATGATGCGTTTTTCCCGCTAGCGCGTCGTACATGTCTGAATCCAGGCTGTTTGAGGCATACGGGAACCGAGTGATACCCGGGAAAGACGAGGAATCGGGTCCAGTTCCGCAAATCAAGTCGGGTGGAACGGGGGAGCTGTAGTCGAATGCATGGAGCGAACGCGTGCGCGCATGCGTAACGATGCGTGCGGGCGGCAGAGAACATTTTGCAGTCCGGATTTTCAACGAAAATATGCCGAAGACCGCAGGGAGGAACAGGATGGATTTTGGTTTGACAGACGAACAACGCATGATTCAGGAAACCGTTTATAAATGGGCCTTGAACGAATTGGGACCGATCCAGGAAAAGATCGACGAGGAGGATTGGTTCCCACCTGACTTCTTTAAAAAATGCGCTGAAATCGGCATATTGGGAATCACCATCGGCGAAGAGTATGGAGGGCTTGACGGGGATGTGCTGATGCAGACCATAGCCGTCGAACAGATGAGCCGGATCTGCCCCGGGCTGGCCATGACGTACGGCGCCCATTCGAACCTGTGCGCCAACAATATCCATAAGAATGCCCGGAAGGAACTGAAGGAAAAGTATCTTCCACCTCTCGTTGCCGGTGAAGCCGTCGGGGCGCTGGGCCTTACGGAACCGAACGCCGGCTCCGACGCCATGGGGATGAAAACGCGGGCGGCCAAGAAGGGGAACAAGTACATCCTGAACGGCAGCAAGATGTTCATCACCAACGGCCCGATCGCCGACACCATTCTCGTATACGCCAAAACGGCCCCGGAAAAAGGCGCCAAAGGGATCAGCGCTTTCATCGTGGAAAAGGATTTTCCCGGATATTCGGTTTCCCGGAAGCTCAAGAAATGCGGCATGAGAGGTTCCCCGACGGGAGAACTGCTTTTCGACAACTGCGAAGTGCCCGCGGAAAACCTGGTAGGAGTGGAGAACGAAGGGGTGCACGTGGTGACCAGTGGCCTGGACATCGAACGGATCGTCCTGGCCGGGGGGTCCCTGGGAATGGCGCAGCAGGCACTCGACTATTCCATCCGCTACGCGGTGGACAGGGAGCAGTTCGGCCAGCCCATCGCCAACTTCCAGATGATCCAGCAGAAACTGGCGGATATGTACGCTCGCACGGAAGCGGCCCGCCTCCTCGTCTACCGCGCGGCAACGGTCGCCCAGGAATCTCCCCGCGGAGGCAAGGGTACGGAACTCACCAAGCTGGCGGCCTCCGCCATCCTTTTTGCCGCGGAAACGGCCACATGGGTGTGCGATCAGGCGGTGCAGATCCACGGCGGGTACGGGTACTGTCTGGAATTCCCCGTTCAGAAACTATGGCGCGATGCGAAGCTTTATGAAATCGGTGCCGGCACCAGTGAAGTGCGCCGCCTGATCATCGCCCGCGAACTGACCCGCGAAGAATTTGCCCGCAAGCAGCAGCGCTAGAAAAAGCCTTCCTGCGGGTTCCGGCGGTTTTCCGTGTCGCCGGAACCCGCGTCCGTGTCGCAATGCGAAGATTTTGACTCTCCTCCAGGAATAGTGTAAGTTCAACCCCGCATCGGCTTTCTGTGGGTGTTTCATACGATCAGTCATTTCAGGTTCATAGAGAGAAAGCATACCGGGGTCGATCGGCGGGCCTGTTCGGCATGCAACGCTCCCCGTTGGAGCCTTCGGGCGTTCCGATCCCCGCATTACCGGAAGGAAAGCGTGGATAGGGGGCGCGGACAGCGCGTCCGTCGTGTATCTTGAAGAACACCAGGCGAAGAGAGGAGTGCCGAATTTTATGGAATACGGGCTCAGACGTTACGAAGCCGCGCAAAGGCTTCTGTGGTTTCTCTACTTCCTGATCTGTCTCGCTCTAGCCTATCCCGTGGCCAATTCGTATACTGTGGCCGCCGCCGGGGCTGTCGGCCAGGGTGCGTTCCAGGCCGAACTGCTCAAATCGAAGGCTTTCTGGACGCAGTTGCAGTGGATCCTGGTGGAACCCTCCGGCCGGATCATGGTTTATATGATCTGGGTGGCGCTTCTGTTCATCGGGTTGCGGTTCGTGTGGCTGGTGGTTCAATACGTGGGGAACTACCTCCTGAAACGGACACTGGATTCCAAGATGAACGCGGGCAGGAAGCGGGGCGGCGGCGTGGCGAACGCACCGCAGGCGGGGCACGAAAAGCTCTATTCCACGGAACTGCTGATCCGCGATGTGGAGCGATTCCCGCTTCGTTTCCTATTCCATCCCTACCAAAGGCTGAGGCTGCTGCTTGCGAACCCGCAGGGCGCTCTCGCTTCCGAGGATTTGAACGAAAAGGAACGCCGGATCGTCGAAACGGACTGGCACGTCATTCTGGGTTCCTGGGCACCGTTCGGGTGGCTGATGTGGCTTCTTCCCCTGACGGCTCTCTTCCAGGCGTGCTATCTCTTCGCTCAGCAGGTGCAACCCGCCATTGCCGGGCAGAAGGATTTCCAGGACGTGTTCGGGTTCCTGATCGCCAGCCTCCTTCCCGTGCTTCAGGTGATCGGCCTGACGATCGTATTCAGGCTTTCTTCCGCGCTGCTGAAACGCTTCGAAGAACTGTATCTCTCCAACGTGGATGCGCTGCTCTACGATCAGTTTCTATCTAGGCTTCCGTTTCAGAGCAGCGATACCGTGATCCTGATGGAGGTGATGGAACGCCATTACCAGGAGCTTCAGTCGGCCCTGCGGCGAATCGAGCGTTTCATGGGAAGGGAAAAGGAAAAGGTGGTCCCAGGTGTCAAGGTCGAAAACGCCCGATCATGAATCGATCCTCGGCCCGCTCGTGATCGGAATGCTGAAAAAGATCCCGGTCTTTGCCGCCAATCCTCTCGGGGACTGGAAGGAACTGGTCGGGGAACAGATGGCGCGCTATTCTCAGCCGACGTCGCTCAAGAAGAAGACTCTTGTCGTGACGGTGTACGATTCGGTCTGGATGCACCACCTGGAATTGAACCGGCAGGCGCTCATCGAGAAGATCAACCGGCTGCGGCCGGAGCCGATCGTCGAGAAAATGGTGCTGCGGATCGGAGAGGTGCCGGAAGCCGCGCCGGTGTTGAACTCCGATTACAGGGAACTGGAGAAGGCGGCCAGGAAGCGGCTGCGCGTTCCGAAGAGGAAGAAGGCACCACCGCGCGAATTGACCGCCGAAGAGCGGGAACTGATTATGAAACTTCCCGATAAGGAGCTGCGGTCACTCGCAACGAAGCTTCTGAAGCGGATTCCCGAAGACGATACCCCCGCCGGATGAACCCTCATTCCTGATCGGGCATCTTGAGAACGTCCAGGATTTTTTCCGCAAGTCCCTCGGGAATTCCGGGAACCTCCCCGATTTCCCGAATGCCGGCGTTCTGGAGCGACTCGATGCTCCCGAAATGCTTCAGAAGGATCTGGCGCCTCCTGGGGCCGATGCCCGGGATCTGGTCGAGGGCGGACAGGAGAAGCCCCTGCCGGTGCAGACTTTTGTAGTGAGTGATCGCGAACCGGTGCGCCTCGTCCCTCAGGCGCTGGAGCAGGTGCAGGATGTCCGGGTAATGGGAAAGAAACCTCGGGTTCTTCCGCCCGGGGATGTAGATCTTTTCGTACAGCCCCCGTCCTTTTTCGCCCCTGTCCGCTTCGCGCTCCTTGGCGATGGAGATCAGGGGCAGGCGCTCGGTCATGCCCTTCTCCTCGAAAAGATGACGGATGCGGCTGAGCTGTCCCTTCCCGCCGTCCAGGACGAACAGGTCGAGGCGGTCGACCAGGGCGGGATCGCTGTCCAGTAGTCTTTCCACCACTTCAGCCATCATGGCGGGGTCGTCGGGCTCGTTTTTGCCGTCGATGCGGAAATGCCGGTAGAACTGCTTGTCCGGCTGCCCGTCTGAAAAAACGACGACCGACCCTACCGCGTGCTGCCCCTGGATGTTGGAAATGTCGACGCACGCCATTCGCTGCGGGAGACGGGGAAGTTTCAGAAGCCGCTGCAGCCCGGCGAGAATGTCCTGATCTCTTTCGTGAAACCGCCGGCGACTGGTGAAGCGCTCGAGGGCGTTGCGTTCCGCGAGTTCGAGCAGGCGGCGGCGTTCGCCTCGTTTCACGGGCCAGAGGTGGACGCGCTTTCCTCGGGATTCCGTGAGCCACTCTTCCAGGACCTGCCGGTCTTCCAGTTCCACGGGCACGAGGATTTCGTCCGGAATGTAGCGGCCGCCGTCGTAATACTGCTGGATGAAGGATGCCAGGAGTTCGTGGATTTCTCCTTGAGCGTCATGAAGATCGAAGTTTTTCTGGCCGATGAGGACACCCTGCCGGACAAACAGCACCGCCAGTTCCGTACCTTCGGGTTCGTGGTGAATGCCGAGGATGTCCTGGTTCAGAAAGCGGTCGGAGACGATGTGCTGTTTTTCGAGCATGGCCTCGATGCCTTTGAGCCGGTCGCGATAAAAGGCGGCGCGCTCGAAGTCGAGGACTTCGGCGGCTTCTTCCATGAGTTGGCGGAGCTGCTGCTGGAGCACGTCGGTTTTGCCCTGGAGAAACAGTATCACCTCTTCGACCATCTTGCGATAGTCTTCCTGGCTGATTTTTCCGGCACAGGCGCCAAGACAGCGGCCGAGGGAGTAGTTGAGGCATGGGCGGTCGCGCGAGGCGAGGCGTAATCCCTTGCACTGCCTCAGGGGAAAGACCTGGTTGAGGAGCTTCATCGTTTCCCGCACCGCATAGCCGGAAGGATAGGGGCCGAAGTAGAGGGCTCCATCCTTTTGAAACCGGCGCACGACTTCCAGGCGTGGATAGGGGGCATTGGGATCGATGCGCAGGGCGGGATAGTTCTTGTCGTCCCGGAGGATGACGTTGTAGCGTGGCCGATGCTTTTTGATCAGGCTCGCTTCGAGCAGCAGGGCTTCCTTTTCCGTGGAGGTCACGACAAATTCAAGATCCGCGGCCCTGGAGACGAGAACACGCGTCTTGACGCTGATGGCGGAGGTGTTCCGGAAGTAGCTGCCGACCCGCTTTCTCAGGTCCACCGCCTTGCCCACGTACAGCACGACCCCTTCCTCATCCCTGAATAGATAGACTCCTGGAAGGTGCGGAAATGTGACCGTTTTACGGAAAAGTGGGCGTTCCTCGGCGATGGCATCCGGGGCGGGCGTCTGCGTGGAATCCTGTTCCTGCGAACTCAATGAAAAATCCTCTCGAATCGTCGAACCGGAAAAGAATGGCGGCAACCGGTGCCGCCTGCGAAAGAAATTATGCGATTTCACTGCTTATTTTCGCGCATCCCGGGCGGTAAATCAACGGGCATCGACACGGGATGGAAAACTTCCCCGGATGAATTCCATTGGTTAGAACACTGTTCCCGCTTCACTGAAGCGGGAACAGGCGCACGGAAGGACCCTGAAACCCGGCACGCACCAGAAATTTCCCGAAAAACCTGGACAGCGGGTGAAAATTTTGTTAAAGAAGCAACGTCATTCAGTCGGGACGTGGCTCAGCCTGGTAGAGCGCTGCGTTCGGGACGCAGAGGTCGCTGGTTCAAATCCAGTCGTCCCGACCAAATGTTAAGTAAAATCAACCCCTTCTCGGAGGGGTTTTCCTTTTTCCCCTCTTCCACAGGTGTTCCACCCCCGATAAATCAGTGCCGCAGGCGGTTCGTTCCGACCGCAGCAGCCATCGTAGATCCGCGTGAAGCAGGTTCCGGCTGTTTCGTGTATCATTCCAGAATTTGTATCATCCGCAGATAATGAACCGAGTGAAATTCACGGAGGAATTCCAGCGCTGAAGGTACCGGAACAGTCCATACAATTGGAGATAGCAGAGATTTGCTCTGACGGTGGGGAAAAGGCCGACGAAATGGGCAGGTTTTACAGGATGGGGTTGCTCAATGTGATCCGGTGCGGAATTTTGATCTGCACGACCGCGGGTGACAGTGATCCGAAAGGCTGCGGGCAAAGAAATGGCGGGCTATCCCTCCGCGGGTTCGAGGTGCGGCGCGGGATGCATGGAATCATCTCCGCGCCAGAAACCGGATGCCTTTATGCCCGATCGGCGAGAATGAACAGCATTTCTGCAAACGAGATCACTCCCGGAGAGGTGAACGGGCCTTCAAACGCGGTTCGCCTAAAACCTCCAGGTACTCATGATGCCGATTCCGCCGGTGACTGTGGGATAGGAACCGCGCTTTTCGAAGATCTGCGACACCTCCAGTCCCGTCAGGGGCAATTGTGAATTGGGGATATTGTAAAACTGTGCGTCGGGGTTGCTGTAAAAAAGCTGTATCTCCGCTCCGCCGATGTTGTACATCCCCGGGTGCGGCGAATCGTAAAAAGCCTTTACGGAACTGCACCCCGCAACGGCTGCCAGCAGCATGCATGCAAGGATGATTCTGGTCATGGGACCCTCCTGTCTTGGAGAAGATGAGAAAATCTTCCACATAGAAGATAAGTAATCGCATTTCCATGGTAAAGGGGATGAATTGGAAAAGCATGACCAGAAGATAGGATTTATTTAGGGAAAGATAATATTATTGCCCTGCCCGCTTCTATTTTCCGGCAGATTCGATTTGCCCAATGGATGCGGCTTCCCATACAATGAGAGTATCTCTTAGAGGCAAAAAAAAAGGGAGGTCTGAAAACAGGATGGAAAAGCGTACGAACGAAATTGTGAGCGTTCTGGAAAAACTCGATGAGGAATTCAGGAACTTACCCGATATTTCCGATATGGCCATGTCGCTGTGGGAAAAGGGGCTCGATCTTCTGGGAACGGCCATATGGACATACGAGAAGACCATCGAGGCGAAAGAGCAGTTTCACGGGGAGAACTCCGCGAAATAGGCGTTTCTGAAAACAAGACGTTTCGGGGGGCCGTTCGGCTGATGGGAATTCGCCCGGGGCTTTGCCGGAACCGGGGCCTGCAGGGACGGCGGGGCGGAATGAAAGCGAGTCGATGATGGAAAAGTACAGTACCGGGATTTCCCGGGAAATGCACCTGACGCCGCAGCAGGTCGAGGCGACGGCGCGGCTTCTCGATGAAGGCGCAACGGTGCCGTTCATAGCCAGGTATCGTAAAGAGGCCACGGGTTCTCTGGATGAAACGGTCATCGTGGCCATACGCGACCGGCTTGCCCAGTTGCGTGTTCTGGACAAGAGGCGCGAAGCGATCCTCAAGTCCCTCGAGGAACAGCAGAAACTGACGGATGAACTGAAGGCGGCTGTCGACGGGGCCGAAACGCTTGCCGCCCTTGAAGACATCTATCTTCCCTACCGGCCGAAACGGCGCACGAGAGCCACCGTGGCCAGGGAAAAAGGGTTGGAACCATTGGCCTCCCTCCTCATGAGCCAGCAGCCGGGAATTCTTCCGCAGTTCGAGGCTGCGCGTTTCATTGACGACGAAAAGGGCGTCGCTTCGCTGGAGGAAGCCCTCGCCGGTGCGCGCGACATCATCGCCGAATCGATCAGCGACGACGCCTCCGCCCGCGCCGCGCTCAGGGATCTGTTCGCGAAGCGCGGGGTCATTCGCAGCCGCGCGGTCGCCGGCAAGGAAGCGGAAGGCAGCGTGTACCGTGACTATTTCGAGTGGGAAGAACCGCTGAAGGAAGCGCCTTCTCACCGTGTCCTGGCCCTTTTTCGCGGGGAAAGAGAGGGATTCCTGGCGGTGCACATCGACCCGCCCGAAGAAGAGGCTCATGCGCTGCTGGACGGACTGTTCGTCAAAGGGAGTTCTCCGGCTTCCGGCGAGGTGGGCATCGCGCTTCGAGACGGCTACAAGCGGCTGCTGTCCCCTTCCATGGAGACGGAAACCCGGGCGATGGTCAAGGAGCGGGCCGATGCGGTCGCGATAAGGATATTTTCGGAAAACCTGCGCCACCTGCTGATGGCTCCCGCCCTGGGGTCCAGGAAAGTCATGGCCGTCGATCCGGGCTTTCGCACCGGCTGCAAGGTGGTCTGCCTGGATCCGCAGGGGAAGCTGCTGCACAGGGAGACGATCTACCCTCACACGGGCGAGAAACAGGCGGCCCTGGCCAAAAGCCGTGTCACGGCTCTCGCCGCGTCGTTCGGCATCGAGGCGATTGCGATCGGTAACGGCACGGCGGGCAGAGAGACGGAGACGTTCGTTCGTGAGGCGGGTCTTGGGGGCGACATCCAGGTGGTGTCGGTGGATGAGAGCGGAGCCTCGGTCTATTCCGCGTCCGCGGTCGCGCGCGAGGAATTTCCCGAGGAGGACGTGACCATACGCGGCGCCGTCTCCATCGGCAGGCGCCTTATGGATCCGCTTGCCGAACTGGTGAAAATCGACCCGAAGTCCATCGGGGTGGGGCAGTATCAGCACGACATCGACCAGAAGGAACTCAAGAAGAGCCTCGACGATACGGTGACGAGCTGTGTGAACGCCGTAGGAGTGGAACTGAACACGGCGAGCGCGCAGCTCATGTCGTACGTGTCGGGCCTGGGGCCGCAACTCGCCAGGAACATAACCGCCTACCGAGATGCCAACGGCCCGTTCGCCGGCCGGGCAGGGCTCAAGAAGGTCCCCCGTCTCGGGCCGAAGGCGTTTGAGCAGGCCGCCGGATTTCTTCGCATCCGAAACGGGACCGATCCGCTGGATGCCAGCGCAGTCCACCCGGAATCGTATCCCATCGTGGAATCCATGGCGAAGGACAACGGCTGCACCGTCGCGGACCTGATGCGTGAGGCGGGCCTCAGGGAACGGATCGATCTTTCGAAATACGTCACTGAAAAAACAGGACTTCCAACACTCAGGGACATCATGCAGGAGCTTGCCAAACCGGGCAGGGACCCGCGGGAAAGCTTCGATCCGTTTTCCTACGCATCCGGAATCGAAAAAATCGAAGATCTCAGGACCGGAATGCGACTGCCGGGTATCGTGACGAACGTGACGGCGTTCGGGGCCTTCGTCGACATTGGCGTCCACAGGGACGGCCTGGTGCACGTGAGCGAACTTTCGGACCATTTCGTGAAAGATCCCCAGGAAATGATACGGGTGCGGCAGAGAGTCACGGTGACGGTGACGGAAGTCGATCTGGACAGGAAGAGGATTTCGCTTTCCATGAAAACGCCCGGGGGGCCCCAGGTTAAAAAGTCTGAAGCTCCGAAAGGCGCCGGGGATGCGAAGCGCCCGGAAAAGCGGGCACAGGCGAAGGAAAAAGAGAGGAAAGCCTTCAACAATCCCTTCGCGGAAGCGCTGAAGGGAAGAAGAAAATGAAAAATCTATGATCCGTATCGGTGTGGACCTCGGCGGAACGAAAATCGAGGCGATCGCCATGGATGGCGCGGGAGTGGTAAGGGCGCGCAGCAGGTTGCCTACCCCGAGGGACGGCTATGCGGCCATCATGGAGGCAATCGCCGGCCTCGTCCATGCGGTGGAGGGAGAGGCCGGCGGCCGGGGAACCGTCGGCATCGGCACTCCGGGCGCAATTTCCCGGGCAAGCGGATTGCTGAAGAATTCCAATTCAACCTGCCTGAACGGAAAGCCGGTCTTGCAGGACCTCCAGGAGAAGCTCGAGCGCGAGGTGCGTATCAGCAACGATGCGAACTGCTTTGCGCTTTCGGAAGCGAGGGACGGTGCCGCCGCGGGCGCCGGGGTTGTCTTCGGCGTGATCGTGGGAACCGGCACGGGCGCAGGCGTGGTGGTTCACGGCAGGGCGCTGGACGGGATCAACGGAATTGCCGGGGAATGGGGGCACAATCCGCTTCCGTGGCCGAAGGACGAGGAACGCCCCGGCCCGGCGTGCTACTGCGGGAAATACGGTTGTGTGGAAACGTTTCTGTCCGGACCGGGGATGAGCGCCAGTTACCGGAGGCTGGCCGGGAAGTCGGTCGAACCCGCGGAAATCGTGGTGCGGGCCGAGCAGGGCCACAGCCTCTGCGAAAGAGTGGTGCTGGACTATGAAGACCGCATGGCGCGGGCGCTCGCACACGTCATCAACATCCTGGACCCGGACGCAATCGTGCTGGGTGGCGGCATGTCCAACATCCGCAGGCTGTACGAAGAGGTGCCGAAGCTTTGGAGCCGGTATGTGTTTTCCGACCGGGTGGATACGCGGCTGCTGCCGCCCAGGCACGGCGATTCGAGCGGAGTGCGCGGAGCGGCCTGGCTTTGGGGCTGACCGTCGGAGGCGCCGGATGGACTGTCGGGGGAAATTTGCTCTGCGGGATGGCTCCGGAAAAAGTCCCCAAAAAAGAGAAAACCGATCGGAGGGGCGGTCCGAATCGGCTCTCTGAGGAGGAAAGAGTTTCTTTTTTCTCTTGCTTGCCTATTAACTAGAGCAACTTTGATGCCAACCCGGGATAAAATCATAAGTTACCTTATTTATTATTAAATGTGGTTTGGCTATCTTTCGGCGGAATTTTTGTTTCCAGACATAATCCCGCCATAATCCACGCAATCACGCCATGAACCTTCGAATCGCGCCATTCGACGGCAAAACCCGCCATCCGGTTTGATTCCTTTCCTGCCGGCAGCGGTCGAACTGATCATGGGGCGCTGCGCAAGAGTTCTGCATGCAGTGCGGGCAATTGCCCGCGGCCCGCGGAAGACTCTGCGGCATCGCTGCGGATGAAAAAGCCGGGGAAAAAGGATGGGCGGCCATGCACGCCCGGCCGGGCATGCATGGCGGTGGGCTGATTCAGCCGAGGAGCGATCCCGGGATTTCGTCCAGAAACCTGCTGGGCACCATCATCTCCCCGCGGCGCCTCGACGAGCAGGTAAGGTGGAGATGGTCGGAGGCGCGCGTCATGGCCACGTACATCAGGCGACGCTCCTCTTCGATGCCCCGGTCGTTTTCCAGGTCGGTGTCCATGTTGTAGGATCTCTGGTGAGGGAGAATCCCTTCCTCCAGGGCAACCACGAAGACGACCTTGAATTCGAGGCCCTTGGCGGCGTGAATGGTGGAGAGCCTCATGCCGCTCTTCTTTTCCGACTGGTCCTGATCGTCGCGGATGAGTGCCGCATCCTCGAGGTAATCGGGAATGGACCGTTTATGTGAAGCGTCGTAGATCATCTGCTTGATGTTTTCCAGCCTGGCTTCGAGGTCTTCTCCGCTTTCGGAAAAGGACTCCAGGTAGTCCGCATAGTTCATTTCCTCCACGACCCTGTGGATTGCGGCGTCTGGTTTTTCCAGCGAAATGGAAGCGAGAAAATCGAGCAGATTCCCGATCTGGGCGGCCGATTTTTTCGGGATGATCCTGGCTTCGATCGCTTTCCTGCATGCATCCTGCAAGGACATCTCCCTGCTGCGGCATCCGAAGATCTTGTTCATCGCGCCCGGACCGATGCCGCGCCTCGGAACGTTGATGATGCGTTCGAAAGAGATGTCGTCCACCGGGTTCACGGCACAGATGAGGTAAGAATTGATGTCCTGGACTTCTCTTCTCAGAAAGAAACCCTGTGCGCCGACCATGGTATAGGGGATATGGGCGGCGCGCAGTGCGCGCTCGAAGGGCAGGGAAGTGAATTTCGTACGGTAGAGGATAGCGATCTGTTCGATGGGGATTTTCTTGTAGTTGACGTACTGCCAGCATTTTTCCGCCACCCATTTGGCTTCGGCGTCTTCGTCGGGCAATTCCCGAAAGAGGATGCGCTCCCCCTCCCGGTCGCTGAAACAGGTCTTTTCGATGCGCCGGGAATTATTGGCGATGAGTGCGTCGGAAGCGGTAACGATCTGCGAGGTGGACCGATAATTCTGTTCCAGCCTGAAGATTTTTGCGCCTTCGTATTTTTCCGGAAAATTGATGAAATGGAACGGGTCCGCGCCGCGGAATCCGTAGATGCTCTGATAGTCGTCGCCCACCACGGTGAGATTCCCGTTGCGGACGAGCAGATCGACGATCTGGTTCTGAATGTCGTTTGAATCCTGAAATTCGTCAATGAGAATGTAGTCGAAAGCTTCCTGGTACTGTTTCCGGATATCGGGAAACCTGCCGAGAAGATCGCGCGTGAGCAGCAGGATGTCGTCGAAATCGACGGAATTGTTCTGTGCGAGCATTTCGTTGTACAGCCGGTAGATCTCCAGCTTCCTGGGGAGCTTTCCGTTCTGGCTGACGTATTTCTGCGGATCTCCGGAATTCTTCGCATAGGAAACCATGCCGATGGCCGCGTACAGGTATTTCTGATCGAGATCGAGTTCGCCGAGGACTTTTTTCATATGCGTCCGCTGCTGGGAATCGTCGTGGATGAGCAGCGGTTTCCGGTATCCGAGGAGTTCGCAGTGATCCTTGAGGATTCTGAAGCAGGCGCTATGGAAGGTTCTCACCCACGGAAACTGGTCCATGGGCTTCCCCGTGGCTATTTCGAGCCGCTGCTTCATCTCCGAGGCGGCCTTGTTCGTGAAGGTGATGGCAAGAATTTTTGCAGGATCGTAGCCGAGTTGCTTTACGAGATAGGCGATCTTGCTCGTAAGGGTCCGTGTCTTGCCGCTGCCTGCGCCGGCGGTGACGATCGTGGGGCTGGAAACATAGCAGACGGCTGCCTGCTGGGACGGTGACAAAGGTGTCTGGGACATGCTGACTCCTGGTGGTTGACTATTTGAACGCGACGTACAGGGCGAGGACAATATTCCAACCGAGTCCCGCTATCAAGGGGAAATGGAAACGCCTGGCCGCGATACCTTTATTATATTCGAAGTATCCGTCCGAAACAGCATGGCGTGACGGGGAGAAGACCCGTTGCGCTTATAGGCGTGCTGCCGTTCGCGTGCCGAAACTCGTGGAGAAATCGTTCCCCATGGGATAACATAGCCGGAGAGCATGGATGGGGAAAGGTTGGAAATGCCTGTGCCTCCGGTACGGAAGGGAAAGGGAAGTGGTCCGCATGAACGAAAGAAGGTTGCCGGCCGAGTGGGAAAAACAGGACGGCGTGCTGCTGGCGTGGCCTCATGAAGGGACGGACTGGCGGCCGGACCTGGACAGGGTGGAGCCGGTTTTTGCCGAGATCGTCAGGCAGATCAGCCTGTACGAGCGGGTGATCGTCGCAGCGCCCGATATCGGCCGGGTCGGCAGGAAGCTGAACGAAGCGGGTGTGGCGAGGGACCGTGTCGCATTGTTCTCCGTGGAGACCAACGACACGTGGACGAGAGACTTCGGGCCGATCACCGTCATGCATGGTCGTGACCCCATTCTGCTGGATTTCGCTTTCAACGGCTGGGGGCTGAAATTTCCCGCCTGCCTGGACAACCGTGTGACCCGTCGATTGCATTGCGAGGGGGCGTTCGGCTGCGCCGCGCTGGAGACGGTCGGGCTTGTGCTCGAAGGAGGCAGCATCGAAAGCGACGGCAGGGGAACCATCCTCACGACGGCCGAGTGCCTGCTGGGGCCGAACCGCAATCCGCATCTTACGCGGCGGGACCTGGAGGCGGCGCTCGGCGGCATCTTCGGCGCGGACCGTTTTCACTGGCTGGAAAACGGACTGCTCGCCGGGGACGACACCGACGGGCACATAGACACTCTGGCCCGCTTTGGACCCGATGACACCATCGTGCACGTTTCCTGCGACGACAGGGCGGACGAACATTACGATTCCATAGGCGCGATGGTGGAAGAACTGGGACGGCTCAGATCCCGCCGGGGCGAGCCCTACCGCCTGATCCCGCTTCCGTGGCCAGGTCCCAGGTTCGACGGGGACGGAAACAGGCTCCCGGCGACGTATGCCAATTTTCTCGTGATCAACGGCGCAGTCCTGGTGCCGACTTACAGGGACGAAAAGGATGCGGCCGCACTGCAAGCCGTCGGTCGTGTCTTTCCGGACCGCAGGATTGTCGGTGTCGACTGCCTGCCGCTCATTTTGCAGCATGGATCGCTTCACTGCGTAACCATGCAACTGCCCAAAGGAACGCTGCCATGAACAGCTTGTCAGTGGGTCTCGTGCAGCATCGCTGCACGGCGGACAGGGAGGAAAACCTCGGGAGGGGCGCCGCGGGAATCCGGCGGGCGGCGGAAGGCGGGGCACAGCTTGCGGTTCTGCCCGAATTGCACGGCACCCCGTACTTTTGCCAGAGTGAATTCGTGGAGCATTTCGACCTTGCCGAACCGGTTCCGGGGCCGACTACGGAATGGCTCGGCGGGCTTGCCAGGCAATTGCGGATCGCGATCGTCGGGTCGGTTTTCGAACGGAGGGCTCCCGGTATCTACCACAATACCGCCGTGGTCATCGATCGGGACGGATCTCTGGCCGGGCGGTACAGGAAGATGCACATCCCCGACGACCCGTCCTACTATGAAAAGTTCTATTTCACTCCCGGAGATCTGGGGTTCCAGCCCGTACAGACGTCCGTGGGAAAGTTGGGAGTCCTTGTCTGCTGGGACCAGTGGTACCCGGAGGCTGCGAGACTTATGGCCCTTGCCGGTGCGGAAATGCTGATCTATCCGACCGCCATCGGGTGGGACTCTGAAGAAAAGTCGGGAGACGAACGCAGGCGCCAGCTCGCGGCATGGCTTACCATCCAGCAGGGGCATGCGGTAGCCAACGGCCTTCCGGTGGTCGGCGTGAACCGGGTAGGTTTCGAATCGGCACAGGGCGGGGGCGACGAAGGTCCCGGGCAGATTTTCTGGGGGAACAGCTTTGTCGCGGGACCCCAGGGGGAAATCCTGGGCATGGCTTCCAACGACCGGGAGGAGACGCTGATCGTGCCCGTTGACGGGGCTCGGACCGAGGCGGTCCGGCGAATCTGGCCGTTTTTTAGGGACAGGCGCATCGATGCGTACCAGGATCTCCTGAAGCGGTTCATCGACTGAAACGGCAGGCGTACAGCCAGGGACAGCACGCCTGCCCCTGCCTCCAGGCAGCCCTCATTGCGATTTCCGGCATGGTCGGTTCAGCGGTAGAACACCGCGAGCCAGACTGTCTTCACGTCGGGATCGGTCCATTCGACCCTGTGCCGCAGGTGGGCGGGAATGTTCACGGCGTCGCCGGGTTCGAGCCCGATGACTTCATCGGAGCCGTCGGTTCTGAGGGCGGCGCGTCCCTGCAGAAGAACCACCCATTCCGATTCGTCCTGATCGTACCAGAAGCCTTCAGGGCTCGCCTGCCCGGAAGAGACGATCCGCTCGATGCGAACGCCTTTGGATGAAACGAGGGTCTCGAATATTTCCTCGGAAGAGTCCGGAAGATCGGAAAAGATATTCGTAATTTCCATGAATGTGCCCCTCAGCCTGTGCCGTCTCTATAAGAGCCGCTACGGCGGATTTTGCTCCCGGATGCCGATCACCCGACAAGGGCAATGCAGGCAATTCTCCAGATTCACTCTACGTGCGTGGACGGGCAGTAGAGTAGAACGCCGTTTTCGGCGACGATGGTATCGTATTAATCGACGCGTGCAAACACGGAATGCAGCTTATCGAGGCCCTGCCCGGTCACCGGGATGGAGTTCCCCGCCCTTGTCTTCTTTTTCGTGATGGCCCGGAATGTGCGGGAATGGTTTCCGAGCTCCAATGCAACAGTCTGGCGGTGCCTCCTGCGAAACGTCACTGATGGCGGATCGGTGACGGTGCAGGCAGGGCACTGACGGAGAGTGCGGCTTCTGCAATGAGTGCGCCCTGTTCGATTCTTTGTTGTGGTTCCCGGCCTTTTCGTTTTATGCTGCGCCGGGTATGATTGGCGGCCGGCTTGAACCCGATAATTCTTGAAAGAAGTTGCCCATATGCGAACGAATCGCCTTTCACGACTCCGGTTTCGACTCGGAGTGCTCATGCTTCTGGCCTTTGTGCCGATGGCTGCTCTGACGGTCTACACGGATCTCGAAGAACGGGACATGGTCATATCCTACGTGGAAGGGGACGTGCAGCAGATCGCTCAATTTGCCTCCGGAACCCAGGAACAGTTGATCGACGGCGCGCGGCAACTGCTCGTGGCTCTCGCCAAATACCCGGAAGTCCAGGAGGCGAATACGGAATCCTGCAACGTGCATTTTGCAGGAATGATGGAGGAATATCCGCGCTACGCCAACCTGGGAGTCATCCGCCGCGATGGCGTTTTGGTCTGCGCCGCTGTCCCGGTGCCCGATCCGGTCAACTTCCGGGAACAGTCCTGGTTCCTGCGGGCATGGGAGAAAAAGGACCTTGCCATAGGCGCAGGCCCGATCAACAGGAACGGCCAGCCTACATTGAACCTTGCATACCCGGTGCTTGACGCCTCAAACGAAATGCAGGGGGTGGTCTTTGCCGCAATCGATCTTGACGAACTGAACCAGGTCACCGGGGAGGTACAGCTTCCCGAAAAGGCCGAATTCTTCATGATCGCTCACAGCGGTATGATCCTGGCCTATCTCCCCGATCCGGACAAATGGGTGGGAAAGGTCTTGCAGGAAAGCAAGATTGTAAAATCCATACTGTCCAAGGGAGCGGATGTATCGGAATTCAAAGGGCTCGACGGCGTCAGCCGCCTCTACGCCTTCACGCCTGTGCGGAGCACCGTGTATACCGGCCTGTCCATCTGCTTCGGCATTCCCACATCGCTGGCCTACAGCGAAGCCAACGCCGTGCTGTTCGACCACATGATGCTCCTGGGATGCGTCGCCGCCCTTGCATTGCTCGCCATGTGGTACGGGAGCGAAATATTCATTCTCCGTAGGGTGAATGCACTCGTAGCCGCGGCGCAAAAGCTTTCGGGCGGGGACATGAAGGCGAGAACGGGGTTGATATACGGATCGGGCGAACTCGACCAGCTTGCCCGCACTTTTGACGAAATGGCGGAAGCTCTCGACCGGCGCGCCGCGCTTCTTTATCGTGCGGAAGCGAAATACCGCACCCTCGTGGAACAGGTGCCCGTAATCACCTACGCAACGAGACTCGACGATGCGCGGGCCACTCTCTATGTCAGTCCCCAAGTGCAGGAGCTTCTGGGATATACTCCGGAAGAGTGCATGGACGATCCGGAATTCTGGATCAAGCACATTCACCCGGACGATCTCGGGAATGTTAAGGCCGCGCTCTTCAAAACCCGCTCCCAGGGCGAGGCGTTCCGCTGCGAATACCGGATCTTCTCCAGGGCGAGACGCCTCCTGTGGTTCAGCGACGCCGCCGTGGCCGTCCAGGATGAAGAGGGAGACGAACAGCATCTGCAGGGAATCATGAAGGACGTCACGGAACACCGTCAGGCCGAGGAAGCCCTGCGCGAAAGCGAAGAACGCTTCCGACTGCTGGTGGAATGTGTCAGGGACTACGCAATATTCATGTTGGACACGAGCGGATGCGTGGAAAGCTGGAACAGCGGCGCGGAAAGGATCAAGGGGTACAAGGCCGACGAAATCATCGGGCGGAACTATTGTCTGTTTCATACCCCCGAAGACGTGCAGCGGGGTGCGCCTGCGCATGAACTCGAGCATGCATCGGCCAACGGCCGGTTCGAGAATGAAGGATGGCGGGTTCGCAAAGACGGTTCCCGTTTCTGGGCTAACGTCATCATCACCGCCCTTCACGACGATGCGGGGGCTACCGTGGGCTATTCGATGATCACGCGGGATCTCACGGAACACAAGCGAGCCCAGGAACAGCTCATGATTTACCAGGAACAGCTGCGGTCCCTGGCTTCGCAGCTTGCCCTCGTCGAAGAACGGGAAAGGCGGCGGATTGCCGTGGACCTGCACGACAGGGTGGGGCAGGCGCTCGCGATGTCCAAGATCAGGCTGGGAGTTCTGAAGGAATCCGCCTCCACCGATGAGCAGGCATCCTCGATTGAAGAAGTGCGCAAGATGATCGAGCAGGCCATCCAGGATACAAGGTCCCTGATCTTCAAGATCAGTTCTCCCATTCTGTATGAACTCGGGTTCGAAGCGGCTCTGGAATGGCTGGCCGAACAACTGCAAAAGGAGCATGGGATCGAAGCGTCATTCCTGGACGACGGTACCCACAAACCGCTGGATGAGGATATAAAAGTGCTGCTCTTCCAGGCTGCGAGTGAACTGCTGGTGAACGTCGCCAAACATTCGGGGGCGAAACACGTCAGCGTATCGGCCAGGAAGGAAGGCGGGCAGATCCATGTCTGCATAGAAGACGACGGCATCGGCTTCGATGTTTCGGGGCTCGGTTCTCATTCGGCCAAGACTTATGGTTTCGGTCTTTTCAGCATCCGGGAACGGCTGAGACATGTGAGCGGGCGCCTGGAAGTCCGCTCGAAACCGGGAGATGGCACCAGGATTGCCATCGTCGCGCCTCTCAGTTTCTCGGCCGTCGCCGCACAGGCGTAGAAGCGCGGCGCCCGGATTTTGGATCGTCATACATTTGCCCCGGCAAAATCAGCCAAATCGACATGAAAAATCAGGAGATTTCCTGATGGTCATTGCAGGCTTCATCGTGTAATAGAATATGGAATGCGTAAGCGTCCGTATTGCTACATCGATTTCGTTCCACGGGCCGGTTGCCGGGGATGCTCGTATATTTCTTGCGTTGCACCAATCCACTGCGCTTTTGGGTTGTGTTCCTATGGAGGCGGTTGGCATGACGAAGAAGAACCGGATGGTACGATTATCACTGTTTTTCATGGTATTCTCCCTCTTGTCGGTCTGGGGGAATATCGGCAGCAGCGCCTGTGCAAAATCCGCAAAGATGGAAGCAAGGCATTCCACGGTTATGGGCAGGCTGGTGCAGGTTGGCCCGGATTTTGTGGTGAAGAGCGGCAAAACCAGCTATATGGTGACGGGCCAGGATTTTACGAATTTTGTGGGAAAGAAGGTAAAGGTCCGGGGTACCGTAAAACGCGGCGAGAAGGGAAACGTCCTGGAAGTGACGAAAATCGAAGAGTTCAAAAGGAAGAAATAGAGGGCGTTTTGCAGGTTTCTCCGGAATGCTTATCGTTGGTTGCGAAGGGTTATGAATATTAAAATATTGCTTGCCGATGACCATAAGATCGTTCGAGACGGCTTACGTGTCCTTTTGGAAAAGGAGGAGGGCATGGAGGTCGTGGCCGAGGCCGAGGACGGGAGGACCACCGTTCGGTTGGCCCGCGAACTGCTGCCCGATGTGATCATCATGGATATCGGCATGCCGCATCTGAACGGAATCGATGCAACGCGGCAAATTCTCTCAGAGTTGCCGAATGTGAAGATCATCGCTCTTTCCATGCATTCCGACAGGCGCTTTGTGGCGCAGATGTTCAAATCCGGTGCATCCGGTTATCTCCTGAAGGATTGTGCCTTTGAAGAACTCTCGAGGGCGCTTCGCTCCGTGCTCTCCAACCAGATCTACCTCAGTCCCGCCATAGCGGGTCCCGTTATGGAAGACTACGTGCGGCATCTCTCCAAGGGAGACCCGTCGAGTTTTTCCGTCTTGACCGCACGGGAACGGGAGATCGTTCAACTCTTGGCGGAAGGCATGACGACCAAGCAGATTGCCGCCTCTCTTCACGTCAGCATCAAGACCGTAGAGACCCACAGGCAGCAGATCATGAACAAACTGAACATACACAGCATGGCCGATCTGATCAAGTTCGCCATCCGGGAAGGGCTGACCTCTCTCGACTCGTGAACGGCGCGGTATTTCTCTCAAACCACCCCGTCCATTCTTCCGATTTGCGATCCCGCCACAATTCGACAAGGGACCTTCGCAATCCTGAAGCTGCGGACTTTTGTGCAAACTAAAGCCTTCGCGGGAAAGGCATAGAGGCACATGGCGAAAAAGCAGGACAAGGACACGGGACGGAAAGGGATTGGCGCGATCGGCGGAATACTTGGAGGTCTTGCGGAACTCGGTGAAAGACTGGGTGAACTGGCGGTGTCGGGCGATTCAGCAGGGCCAATGAGCCTTGATCGTGGTTCCGCCTCCGTTGCCCGAATCGATGGTCAGGGATCCGCCGGACAGTTCGGCACGTTCTTGCATACTGGCGAGACCTAGTCCCCGTTTGGGATTTGCCACCGAGAGGGCCTCCTCGGGATCGAAACCGATGCCATTGTCCCGAATGGTCAGCATGAGGGAGCCTTCCGATCTCTCGAGGGTGAGCCATACGGTATCGGCGCTGCTGAACTTGGCTGTATTGTCGAGAGCCTCCTGCATAATCCTGTATATAACAAGTTTCAGCGGTTCGGGGACATCGCTTTCCTTTATCTTCCCGGTATCGAGCGAGATTTCGATGTTGTCATGCAATCGGTGGAACTCGCGGCAAAACCATCCGATCGTGGCCAGGATCCCCAGGTCGTCCAGCAGTGAGGGACGAAGATGAGTGTAGATCCGCCGAACCTCCTCGATGGCATGCTGCAAGGTCGGGATGAGTGGTTGGAGCGTTTTCGAGATGGGCGTATCCGATTCCATGTGATTGAGCGCATTTTCGATGCTGAATTTGACTGCCGTGAGGATTTGTCCCAAATCGTCATGCAGTTCGCTGGCGACTCTCTTCCTTTCGCTTTCCTGGTACTTCAGAAGCTGTGAAGACAAAAGCCGGAGCTGTTTTTCCGACGCGCGCAGAGCATCTTCCGCTCGGCGCCTTTCAATGGAATAACGAATGGAACGTTCCAGGAGAGGGGGGTTGATCTGCCCCTTGACCAGGTAATCGGAGGCTCCCGATTTCATGGCTTCCAGGTCGACGCTGTAATCACCCTGGCCGGTGAGAAGAATGACGGGGATGCGGCATCCCTGCTCGATCATCCTGTGGAGCAATTCCAAACCGTTATGGGAACCCAGTCGATAGTCGAGAAGACAGATGTCGTAGGAGTCCCGGTCGATTTCTTCCAGGCCGCTTTCGTAACTCGGCGCCCATTCGATTTCGTAAGAGGTTGAAGAAATTTCGGACAGCAGACTGGAAACCAGGATGTAGTCGTCCTGATCGTCTTCGATGAGCAGGACCCTGAGCGGGCGTGTTTGCATCTCACGCCTCCCTGGCTTCCGAAGGAAGTTCCACGATCTCGAACCAGTACTTTCCCAGGGATTTCATCACGTCGGCCAACCCCTCGAAAGTGACGGGCTTGGTAATGAACGAGTTCGCGCCCGCCTTGTAACTCCGGCAGATGTCTTCCTCCTCATTCGAAGTGGTCAGGATAACGACGGGTATGCTCCGGAGGCTCCGGTCCGCCTTGATTTCCCGCAGGGCCTCGCGCCCGTCTTTCCTGGGCATGTTCAGATCGAGAAGAATGAGGGACGGTCTCGGGTAACTGTTCCCTTCGGTATAGGCGCCGCGGTGGTGTAGAAAATCGAGCAGTTTGTCGCCGTCGTCGACAAAGTACAGATCTCCGGCAAGATGAAGTTCTTCAAATACGTCTTTTACCAGCATGCAGTCGTCCTGATCGTCGTCAGCCATGAGGATCACAATCGGTTTCGATCGAACCTTCATTACAAGTCGCCTCCTCGGGTCTTTCCATTTCACCGGCAGAGCGGGGGTAGCGTTTGGGAATTCGGCATGCCGGTCATGCACGACGGCCGATACCGGGGACCGCGAAACGCCGACAGCGGGTTTCAGGCAAATCGACAGTCGCATAATAAAAAAACTATATCACACCAATGAAGGCGCTGGAAGGAACAGACCGCAATATCATGCCCGTATGATGAATATAGGACGGCGGGGTAAAATCGCAAGGCATCCGTCAGGGTGCAGAATGGCCGCCCTGGGCCGGGCCTGATTCATTCATTTGCAAGCAGACTGTCGAAAGCCTGCCCGCGAGGAAACACTTCTGCGAACTCAGAGATTCACCCGTCAGTATATCTTTCCACCGGTCGGGTGAACCGTCCGGAAAGATGAGGGCCGTATCGTGCCAGGCGCCTTCGCCAAGGGGTATCCGCTTTGCCGCGCGAGCGAACCGGCGCTCCAGGTATTCCTTCCTGGCGGCATAATCCACCGGGCGCCTGTTGTGCTGGCCCACCATGCTCAGTTCCCAGAGTTCCGTCCCCTGGTAGAAGTCGGGTGTTCCGCAGGTATCTATCTACTTTGCCAGCTGGTCACCCATCCAACAAGGATACAGACGAACTTCGATGAAATAAATGGGATAAATGTTTAGAATAACCTTAAAATTAAGGTGCTTACACTAGAATTCGCCGTTGGGGCCGCAGTCTCTGTGGTATTACATGAAATATCCGTGGCGTATGGAATTCCGAAGCAAACGAGCATTTGATTAAAACGAAAATTGGGTAATAATAGGTGAACACGGAACGGGTGTTGCCGCTATGCCATGCCCGGGAGATTCGGTTATTTTGAAAGGAGAATTTTGCATTTGGAAATCGAAGAAGTACCGAGGAGTTTTCTCTGTGCCGCCAGCTATAATGTTCATAGGTGCGTGGGGCTGGACCGGCGTTTCGACCCGGACCGTATCGCGCGGGTGATCGGCGAAATCGATGCGGACATCATCGGGCTGCAGGAAATCGATTCCAGGTTCTATCAGAATGGAGAGCACGGACACGTAGATTACCTGGCGAAGGCGACCGGACTCAATGCGATCATGGGCCCGACGCTTCGAAAAAGCGGCGGCCGTTACGGCAACGGGCTTTTCACCAAGCACGACATACGGGATGTCCGCAGAATCGACCTGAGCGTTCCGGGCAGGCAGCCGCGGGGGGCGATCGATGTGGAACTCGATGTGAACGGGGAATCGGTGCGCGTTGTGGTGGCCCATCTCGGCCTGGGGCTTCGCGAAAGGCGCCGGCAGGTGAAGCGCTTGTGCGAAGTGTTTTGCTCGGACCAAAAGAGTCAAATTCAGATCGTGCTTGGCGATTTCAACGAATGGATGCCGAAGGGAAAGCCTCTTTGCTGGATCCACGATCATTTTGGAAAGCCTCCCGCACGCCTCACTTTCCCGTCGGTCTTTCCGCTCCTTGCCCTCGACCGGATCTGGATACGGCCCCTAGAAGCCCTTGTCAGCATGCGCGCGCACGTAACCGCCGAGAGCCGGATCGCATCCGATCACCTTCCGGTGAAGGCTTACATCGATACTTCACAGGTGTTGCCGGCCAATCAGGCGTGCTGCGGCTGAGCGAGAGAATTACCCCACCTGCGGAACCGGCCGTGCCGTCTATCCAGGGCCGCACAGCCGGTTCCATTCCTTACTGGATCACGGTTGTTTCCCCGCCAGAACCAGAGCGGTAGCCCCCCAATGAAATGCGCTTCTCCTCATGGGTGACAGGTTGTGTTTGCGCAACAGGGCATCCAGCGCCCCGGATTTCATAAAGGATCGGAAATGAGCGTAATGCTCGGAGCCTGCAAACCATTCCGCGATCGACAAGAAAGCGAGCGAGAGTTTTCCACATGTGCTGGCGGGTGCTGTGTAATCCACGATCATGAGCATCCCGCCTTTCTGTAAGACGCGAAGTGCCTCCCGGACAATCGCATCGCGCACGTCGGGAGCCTTTTCGTGAAGAGCAAGCGAAATCAGGATGGCATCGAAGGATTCTTCGCTGAAATGAAGCCTTGAAGCGTCTTCCTCATAATAGCACACCAGTCCCGAACTCTTTGCCCGCGCAGTGGCAAGCATTGCAGGCGACAGATCGATGCCCGTTGCGGAAAGCCCGAGCCGGGCAAGCATCTCGCACTGCTCGCCGGTTCCGCAGCAAATATCCAGGAAACTCCCGTATCCTTGCGAAAGGACAACTTTGCAGATTTCCCTGCGGATCGGCCGCAAAAAAGGACCGACGACCGAATCGTACGTCCGCGCTATGTGTGAGTATGGGTCTTGTTGAGGGAACAACCGCATCTTTGCAATCACTCCAACCCGGTGGCATGAAAAAGCAGTAAAGTGATTCCCTTGAATCGCTCCAGATTTTCGTAATGCTACAGTATACAGTCTAAACCTAAATCAGGGAAAGGTTCCTGTCATGCCGACTGGTGGAATTCATCCGGGTGGGCGAACCGGCCGAACGCATTTGCGCGCGAAGCAAAGCGCGTGGAACCTGACGTTTCTCGTTTCAACCGAGCCAGCCTTGGGAGAAATGGTTACGACAGAATCGGCGGATCTTTGGATCCGCCCCCGGGTGGACATTGACTTTGCTTCATGTGGAAAAATGAGCGAAAGCGGATGGGTATCCGCGGGGCCTTTCCAGTGAAGTCAGTAAACTGTTTTCATGAGAATGGCACCCGGCGTTGCGAAGGACGGGAAACGGAGGAGATACGGACATTGGGAATTGAAAATCGGAACCTTCGGGATGCGTTATAGAATCAGGCAGGGTAATCTGACGGAACAGGAACCAATAGATATGCGCAGGCCCTTTCGCTGCGGTGACGTTCCGCAGCGCAGGGAAAAGACGGCGGGAGAGATCTCGAAAAGAGCGGCGTGCAGTGGACAGGGCGAGGCGGATGACGCCTGGACGTCCGTACACCCCGGGAGATCACAGGTCGTCGGCAAGTTCGTCGCGCTTTCTCTGTGAATCTTCCAGAAGGATCACACGCTGATCGAGGATTTCGACGCGGGCCTTCAATTCCTCGAATTCCTTCCTCGTGACGATGTTTGCGTTTTCGGTCCATTTCTTGAGCGTTTCGGCGATCCGGCTGTTGATTTCATCCCATTGACGCTCCCCGCTCTGGATCAACTCCTCCGCCATCTTCTCGGCTTCCTCGGTGCTCATTTTGCCTTCTTCGACCATCCGGTGCGCAATTTCCTGTACCTTCTCGGTCGTAAGCACTATGGCTCCTATGCCGGCAAGCAGACCTTTCCTGAAGAGATCGAACATTTCTATGCAACTCCTTTACTGGGTGTGAGAAGAGAGCAATGCGCCGTTTGGCGGCATCTTTCGACGACGGCGCCATAGCCCGCCACGCGGCGTTCTCCGGAGAGATGCCGTTACCTGACAAGATAGCAACCGGGTGATTATAAAGCAACTATCATCACTGTTACGGTCCTGGATCGGGATATTGCGAGAATACTGTTCTACCCGCATCGCCTGTTGAGCATTGACGACTCGCGGCAAGTCGTGGCATCTCTTCCGGTGGAGAGATGCCGATCGTGTTCCGGGCGCGGTTCAGGCCGGCCCGGCGGAAGGCATTTCCCTCGTAGAGGAGGAGGTGCAGCGCCGATGCAAACTATTCGACAGCAAATCGTGGAGAAGATTTCCGAGGAAGCACTGAATGCACTGGAATTGTCGAAGTTGCTGCGCATCAGGGAAAAGGAAGTTTGCGAGCACCTGGATCATATTCGCCGTTCGCAGTCTGCAAAAGGAAGAAAGTTGATCGTCATACCGGCCATGTGCCTGGAGTGCGGCTATGAATTCGAGAGCAGAGGGAAACCCGGGAAGCCGGGCCGATGCCCTCGTTGCAGGAAGGAGCACATCCAGGACCCCAGGTATAGAATCGTCAATTATTGAAAAATAAAAGGCGGGAGTCCCGGAAATTGAGTGGGCTTTTCGCCAAGGCTTTAATTTTACAGATAGAAGGCAGGTGCAGATGAGCAGAGTCATCGTGCGGAAGGCTTCCTATGAATACCGGAGCCTGAAGAAACATGTTTTTGAAATGCTGGAGGCATTCATCGGAGACGCCATCGCGGGGAACAGCCGTGTGGTCATCAAGCCGAATCTTCTCGCGCCGGCTGCTCCGGACAGGGCCATGCTGACGCATCCGCTCGTCGTCAGGGCAGTGGCCGAGTATGTACTGGACCGGGGGGCGCATCCCCAGATATCCGACAGTCAGGCCATGGGGTCTTTCAGGAAGCTGCTCCAGGTGAGCGGTATTGCGGAGGCCTGTGAAGGGCTGGATGTCACCTTCAAGGAATTCGAAGAGTCGGTGGAAGTCGACGTCGGCGAACCTTTCCATCGCATTCACCTTGCTCGTGACGCCATGGAGGCGGATCTGCTCATCAATCTCCCCAAGCTGAAAACCCACAGCCAGATGCTCATGACTTTGGGTGTGAAGAATCTTTTCGGGTGCGTCGTCGGGTTCAGAAAGCCGCAATGGCACATGCGGACCGGAATCGACCGCGAATTGTTCGCGTCGCTGCTGGTGAAGATTTACAGGACTCTGAGGCCCGCGGTGACGATCCTGGACGGCATCCTGGCCATGGAAGGGCCGGGCCCGGGAAAGGGAGGCATTCCAAGAGAGATCGGCGTGCTGGTGGCCGGGGATGATGCCTTTGCCGTAGACGCCGCGGTCTGCGAGATGATCGGCCTGGAACCCGAAAGACTTCTGACCCTTAGGGCGGCCATGAATACCGGGTTTTCGGCCGGAGCGGTCGAAAGGGAGGGAAGTCTGCCCCGCATCGATGACTTCCGGCTGCCCCGCATCACGCCGGTGATCTTCGGCCCGCCATGGGCGCATGGTTTCCTGCGCCGCTATCTCGTGCAGCGCCCCGTGGTGAATGCGTCTCTTTGCCGGTTGTGCGGCGACTGTTGTAAATACTGTCCTGCCGGGGCAATCACCCGCGAGAGCAAAGCGGTCGCCTTCGACTACGACAAGTGTATCCGGTGCTACTGTTGCCTGGAGGTTTGTCCCCATGGGGCACTGAAGGCGGAGGAACCGACGCTGGGCCGGGTTGTGGCCTGGAGCATGCAAAAGCTGAAGTAAGCCGCGGGAAGAAAAGGAGAGTCTCCCGGCCCGTTCAGGCGAATGGTTCGGAAAGGGCGTCGGTCAGTTTCATCTGCTGCCTGGCGATCTGCTCTTTCATCTTCGCCAGTTCGTCGGCGTTTGGAAATTCAAGGGAAATACCGTAGAGGTATTTTTCGTCGGAGATCTTCGTGACATGCCGCACCGTTCCCGTGGCCGGGATGTTTTCTCCGGGGAGCATCAGAGACAGGGAGGAAAGGATCTGGCCGCGTCGGAAACGCGCAGGTCCACCGGATACGGCCGCCACACCCTGCTGGCTGATGTTGACTACTTCGAGAGTCAGACCATCCATGCCGACCCGGATGGAGTCGCTCGGAAGAACGGGAAACCGGAGTTCCTGGCGGAGCCTGTGGGCGTATATGCCCCGCGGCATCGAGAAGATCACCGTACGCGCACAGGGTATGTATCTCAGGAGAAGACAGTGGAAGGAATGGCCGATCGTGCGATACTGAAAGGAGACGGAAAATATGCTGCTCGGCAGGGGCAGTTCGGGATCGTAGGAAGATGACTTCAGTTTTGCCAGCAGGCCAAGTTCCCTGTTCCTGCCTTCTTCGAAGGACCCCCGCGCTTCCACCTGGACCGGAGCGATTTCCATGAGCAGAAACTTCATTTCCACTGGCAGCAATCCGTTGGATCTTGCGGTAAATTGAATCGCATGCCGCCTGCAATACTCGAGGATTCTTAAAACACGTTTTTTTACGTCTATGAGATCGTTGCCGGGTGTCACTAATCGACTCCTGAATCTAATACCGTTGCATAAAACGCGCGACTTACCTCTCGTGCGATCGTCTCAGTTTCCCGGCAGGAAGTTATTTTCATAAAGGTTTCAATACATAACACATTTTCCCTCCTTTTATGAGGGAAGAGAAGAACTTTCATCGCAACAGTATTGTTTCAAACCTTTGGCCAAGCACCGAATATATGCTCCCTGACGAGGATACCCGATCATAATGAAGCATATACGCGGATTATGCAACTGGAGTTTTTCAGGGGACGGAAGCTTTGTGCGCGACCGGGCCAGACGCTATTACTCGGAATTCCTTTTTACGATGCCGATGACGTTCGGTATGGGAAGGGCAAACTGAAGCGCGCCGGCGTCATCGAAGCCGGTCTCCATGGATCCGTATTTTTCGACTTTGAAATCGCCGGAAGAGAGAAAAAGGGACGCCTGCGGCCCGCCTTCGAGATACATGGCGTTCTTGATGGACATGGGAAGCGACTGCAAGATCTCTATGAAATCGTGGACGGAATATGGCGAACGGGCGGAAAGGAAGAGCACTCTGCCATTCTCGTCCATGGCGATGGCAACGATGCTCCATTTCCCCTGCTGCTGGCTCCAGACGTTCTGCCCTCCGCAGGAGATCATCCGGATGCTCTGGACCAGCGTGTTGTATTTGCGCTTCAGGCTGTCCAGGTCCTGGCACTCTCGGTCTATAATCTGAACTTCGGGCAGGCCGGCTTCCACCGGGTTGAAGGCGAGCACAGTATTATCCCTGCCGAATCTGGGATTGTTGACGTGGTTGTAGTTGCGCATGTATCCGACGCTCGTGAAGCCGTTTTCCTGGAACATGCCCGCATTGACCGCCGCCACGAGGTGAAATTCCGTGCACCATTCTTCGACCGTTCTCTTTTTTTTCCCGTACTCCGAAGAACACAGAAGCTTGAAGGCATAGAAACGGGGATCGATTCTCACTGCGGTGATCCTGGAGTCGCCCGCTTCGGATTTCAGCGGGGATTCGAACTCCGCTACGGACAATCCTTCATCCACCTGTTTCCAGGTGTTGTTTTCGGCTTCAATGAATCGAGGGGAATGCAAAAGAAGGAAGAGGGAAACAATGACTGCCACGGAGGAACGGAAGGCGATGGACAGGAAAAAACGGAAAGCCGCCGGAGGCGATTCGCCGGTGCCGGCCGCATCGTGCCTCGGTAGTGCCGCTCCTTTGCCAGCCGTTTTTTCTCCGTAGACAAGAGCCAAGTGAAACCCCTGTACCGCATTCCGTCAGTGCAAGCCGGCAGGCCGGAAATCCACGGATTCCTTTCAGCCGGGCGGTCATTGACTCGAACCGGTTCATGCGCAGTACTCGGCCCCCCCGGCATGAACCGGCAAGGCACAACTTATGCCACTTTTCGGTTTTGGGCAAGCGCCAGTTTCAGAAAGCTCATATTCATAAACGATCTTGCAGGGAAAAATCAACGCCCTCATTTCCCCCGTTGAAATTGCCCATAGTCTCGGGGGGGAGCGGCCGCGAAGCATTTTGTCGTAAGTATTAAGAGTTGAAGTCCGGCGGGAATCCATAATAGAGAAAGTACAATTTCCGATCGCTGACCCCAAGGTGGTAGAGCAGCATCAGCAGATGATTCTTCAGCGACGTGCGCAGAATTCCTCCGTTCAGGTATTTTCGAGGGGACGCCTGCATGACGAACGGGAGGCATTCCAATCGCCCAATCCGAAGACACCTGGAGACAAAATCCACATCTTCCATGAGGTATTCCCGCAGGAACCCACCGATTGCGAAAAAGGTTTCCCGCGAACAGAACAGGCCCTGGTCTCCGTAGGGAAGATGCAGAAGGCGCGTGCGTGTGTCGGCCCATTTCGCAATCAGGTCGAGGACGGGAGTGGACGGGGAGAAGGCAAGGTGGAAACAGCCGAGCGACGGGGAAGTGCCCAGGAGCGTTCTGCGGATATGATAGGCGAAGTTCGGAGGAGGAAGACAGTCGTCGTGCAGAAAAAAGAAAAAATCTCCCCGGGCGGTAAGCGCTCCCCGGTTCATCTGTTTTCCCCGGCCTCTGCGCGAGATGAGGCAGCGGGTCTTCGCGCTCACTTCGACAGGATCGGAAGGCCCCCCGTTGCCCGCACGGACGATGACGATTTCGTCCCCGGGCCAGAGTTGAGCTTCGAGAAGCCGTACCAGGGGGAGCAGGCGATCGATCGGGCGGATCGTGGGGATGATGACGGACAGCCTGGCTTGGTGGAACATGGGGATCGAATGGAAGAATGCAAGATCCTCCCGACGGTCCACATCCCGTCGGCAGTCCAGCGTTTGAACCGAAAAGCCGTCGGCCTCGAGGAGTTCCTTGGTTCGTGCAAATATACAGGCGGTTCCCCAGGATTCGGGGCGGAATGCGGAAGGCGAAGGACGATCCAGGCCGATGAGGTAGAAGCCTCCGTCCCGGGCGGGTCCGAGCACTGCCTGTCCGGAATCGAGAATCTTCAGAGCCGTGTGGAAATCCCCGGCTTGAATATCGGCGAGGTCTGTTCCTGCCAGCACCACACGACAAGGCCGACCGGCCGAAAGGACGCGGCGCACAGCCCGGTCCATGCGGTCGCCGAGATGCGAACCCTCCTGCGGGAAAAACTTCCAGGGCCCGGGAAAGGCAGCCCGCATATCATCTTCTTTGTCGAAGGGAGTGAAACAGACGTAAACTTCCGTGTCGGGCCTGGCCTTGCCGACCTCCGCAACGGTGCCCAGCGTTCTGCGGACCAGTTTTTCATAAACCGCGGAAGCTTCTTCTGGAGAAACGGCGACCGCCAGGCGGGATTTGACCTCTCCCGTCTCGGGATACCTCATGAAGATGATGATGGCATACCTGGGTGCAGCATTCATTCGGAGCGATTTTCCCGGAATGCCCGGCCGGGTCAATAGGCGATGTGTCCCAGCGACCGCATGATCAGGCTGAATCCCATGGCCAGCATCCCCATGAGACCCATGCCGCATGAGAACCCGGCCAGCAGCACCGGGGCGTACTGCCCCCAGGCCAGTCCATACTTCTTTTTGAAGTAATACCTGCCCAGCAGGGCACCGACGATTTCGAGGAAAATCCCGTGAGGCGTCGATTGGCCGAGGCCGCGGGTCACGCCGTAGATGAGCATGATCGGGAGCTTGAACCAGGCGAGAACGCCATACGTCAGGAGTCCGAGTCCCATGCCCCAGCCCATGTACTGGACGTTGAGAGCCTGGAAGAACGGGGAACTTCCTTCGAGCGTCGCGCTTTGCAGGAGCAGAGTGTTCAGCGCCTGCAGGTGCCAGAGTTCCTGTGCATACGGGTACTGGTTGGAGGGAATCGGTGCGAGTCTCCATATGTACTGTGAAAACAGCAGACTGGCAACCAGCACGATGGGAATCACCAGGATTTCCGCTTTGATGATGCTCCGGAAACTGGTCCCGGTAAGTTCGATTTCCCTCCACCTCACGGTGGATTTTCCGTAGTTGTGTATCGGAATGGGTGCATACCATATTCCGATGCCCGTGTAACCGAAAAACCTGGAAGCTGCAATAAAACTCGCCTCGCGCACCATGGGCAGGCTCACGAACTGGCCGGCAATCCCCTCCATCCGGGCGGAAACATAGGAAATGACCGGGGTGTAGACAAAGCCGTAGGCGACGAGAAAAATCCAGGGAAAGCCGGGGACCAGCAGCGAGGAAAGAACGATGTAGGTGGTCGTGGAGCAGACGTAGATGCCGATTGCGATCCAGATGCTGAAATCGCCCCGCCCGGGATTGTGCCTGAAGAGCACCTCGAAGCGTTCCTTTAACGATCCCTGGTAGGTCTGCCGGAAGCTTCTGAAAACGTGAAATATCCCTATGGCGGCAATGGCCAGTCCCAGCCCGATGCCGAAGCTCATATAGAAATCGAAGCTGTTGGCGAAAACGGTGTCGACGGTTCCCATGCCCTTGTGCCACCGGTGAAGGATGCCGTAGCTGTACAGGATCGGATTGGCGATCAGAGTAACGATGAAACCGATGCCCCCCCCGATAACCGCCCAGAACGGGAGAACCATGCCCACGAAGAGAAGCCCCAGGTCCAACTGGATTCCCGTGGCGACGGCCGGAAGAACGTCTTCGGTTACGTTGGTCAGTTCGATCCAGGGAATCGGGAAAAGCCGGATGGGTTCGGAAAGCACCGTCGCCGATGCGGCCGGGAGCAGCACGTAGAGCGCACCGAAAGAGAGTCCGATCATGCCTCCTATGGAGAAGACCCGCCATTTCCAGCCGGATTCCTCCTTCCGTGTGGATTCCGCCAGCGCCATGTTCCCGAGCGCTCCCACGGGAGCCATGGGGAAGGGCAGCTTTTCGACATCCGAGGTGAGCCGGTACAGGGCATAGCTCAGTCCGAAGTGGTCCACTGCGGATATGATTTCGAATCCGACCATGAGGAGGATGGGGATCAGCCAGTCCCGGTGGAAGAAGGTTCGGTCGGTAAAGGATTCCGATCCGGGGGGCGGAGCGATCCAGGCGGGAATGTGCTGGGTCAGTCCGAGCATGCGGGCCGCTTCGGACTGTATGAGATACTGGTTCCACAGCAGCCCGGAAAAGGGAGACGCCAGCGCGGCGCCGGCCATGTAATAGAGTACGAAGATTTCCTGCTGGCTGAGCTTCGTGTAGGCTCTCTTCGCGATTTCCGCGAACAGGATGATGGTCACCCACCGCGCCGCCGGGCCGATCCCGGTTCCCACCACCAGGCCGAGGTACATCGAGCCGGGCATCATGAGAAACCCGATGAAGATCGCCCCGATGATGGATTTCCACCCGAAACCGTCTTCGAACTTGTCGGGCGGGCTCAACAGATCGCGGTATTCTTGTAGTTCCCTGTCCTCTTGCATGATGCTCCTCGCCCCGCAGCCGGACTGCTCATTCACTGCAGAAGCCCGCTCCCGTCGTCGGGGAGTTTCACAGCGGCAGCACGTGGTAGCTGATCGGAGTCCAGAAACCCGCAATCAGCCAGACGATGGCCATGATCATGTCGCCGAAGATCAAACCGACGAAAAAGCGCCTGACTTCCTTGTATCGGTTGGCCCCGCCGTATCTCAGGACCAGCGTGTTGCAGAGCCAGCCGACGAGGAAGCCGAACCAGAGGAGTTGCATCGCCGAACTGTACGCCGTGAGATAGCCTATGGGGTGGAGCGGCCACCAGATGAAATGATGATAGCCGGCGATCAGAAGGGACATCAACCCGGCACCGATCAGCATGAAAGCGATGCTCCATTTCTTCGGTTCCTCCGGATGAGTCAGCAGTTGCGCCGCGCTTTCATGGACCCTTCTGGTCGTCTCGACGGCCCAGTCGTCCGGGATGGAACTGATGCCGAACTTGTAATAGAGGACGAGCGTCGCCGCGAAGGAGACGATCAGGCCGAGCAGGATCGCCCAAAGGACTCCCCACAGAAATCTCCTGCGGGGTCGACTGCCCTCGGAGAGCGTGGACGAGTGGAAGAGCGACGGTGAGAGGGATTCGCGAACATCCAGAAAGGCAACCTTCTGCACGATGAGACCCAGGTACAGGGTCACGGGGGCGATGATCCGCGTATCGAGAAACGCGAGGAAACCGTCGGAAGGGGCCACCGTGAGGGTAAAGTAAGGAAGGCCCCCCTGACAGACGAGCCTGGACGAGACCAACTGGATCATGAAGCATACGGCAAGGAAAAGGCACGCCGCAAGAAAGCCCATGCCGAAAAGGCAAAGCCAGAGGACCGCGCCGGCCAACCCGCCCGCAAAAAGGAACAGGGCCGGGCGCGGGGAAAGGAATCCACGGTAGTCGTCCGCCCCGGATTTCGAGAACACGGAGGCGAAGGTGAGCCAGAGATGAGTGCGCGCAAGCCACACGATGAAAAAGAAGAACACGCCCAAGGCTCCGATCATCTGCATTTCCTCGGCCCTGGAGAGCACCGGGCCGAACGTCGTACCGACGGCGGCGGCGGGCAGACGCCAGCCCAGAGCCTGGGAAAGCCCGGGGGCCAGTCCGCCAAGAGCGAAGAAAAACCAGAGGCTGAAGGAAACCTGTCGGGACGTCAGGAAGGCAAACCCGATAAAAGCCGGGAAAATGTAGATCTTCAACTTGGAGTATCCCGAAAGAAGCCCTTCCCTGGGAATGTAGGGCTGGGCAAGAAGCAGCGCAGGGATCTGGGGCACCTCGGGGAAATACGCATGCAGGCCGTTCAGCGTATGGAGAAGAACGGGGAGGGCGCAGCCGACGATAAAATACCTGTGTGTGAGAAACCGAAGAAGAGTCCGGTTTTCCGACTCTTCGCCGAGGATCTCGGGGACGCGCAGAAGGGGGAAATTCATCTTTTCGTTCTCGATCCACTGGTGCGTGAAAAGCCCTACGAGGCCGAGCGTGGCCATGTAGATCGACCCGATGAAAAGACCCCACCATGCCATGGGGACGAGCCATTCGCCCCATGAGACTGCGGCGGCGACATGCCACCAGGGCATATCCAGCCCGCCTTCCAGGCCGCTGTACAGGGCCTTGACTGTGGCGGGGTCCTTGGGAAAGATCGTCGACGGCAGGTAGGGCAGGAGGACCTGGGCCAGGTTGCTCGTCGTAGTGGTGAACCAGACGGGAGTGGTGATGTTGATGATGAACGTGCGCATCAACCCGGTGTAGGCGACGCCCGTGGAAACTGTGACCATGGACCAGACGAGCAATAATTCGTGCCGGTTGAAGCGCCATTCACGCCGAACGAGCGAAAGAATCGGGTTGAGGATGCCGAGCATGAACAGCAGCGCGGCAAACGAAGCCAGTGGGAAATGGCTGCCCCCCAGCGGACTGTTCTGTAGTTTTGCGTTGTTGTACGGACTGACGGCGCAGATGAACACAACGAAAACCAGGCCGGTCAGGAGCGCCGACAGCCGCAGCCGGGGCTCATTCATAGGCAATCCCCCCGGATGACTTGCCAGGCGCGTCTTTTTGCAGGAAAACGGCGGACTGAGGTTCCCTCTGCATCAATCATCCCCCCGAAGCGCGCTTTCGGCGGCGGCAATGGAGCCGCCGGGCAGCATTCGATCCGTTGCGGTGTCCTCAAACGATGCCTTGCCTTGATCATCGAGAAGCCTCCAGAGAAGCATCTGCTTGCGAAGTTGCTTGACGAAATTCCTGTTTGCCCGAACCCATGCGGAACGTTCCCCGGAAATGCGGACCATCCGGATCGCGATTTCGAGATACCCCACGTTGTCCATGGACGGGCAGCAGTGCAGTTGAAGGATCTGCTTGATGCCGAAATCGAACGGCGCCAGCCAGACGGTTGTCCGCAGAAGGAGGCAGGCCGGAGGAGGCGGAGCGGCGGATCCTCCGCGGGGTACATCGAGACTCATGGCGATTTCGTCCGTTATGAACGCCTCGTTCACCGTATCCTTGTGGGATGCGTAATAGGCGTGGAGAAAACCCATGACGCCATTTTCCTCTTCGCCTTTCAGGAGAAAGGGCAGGTTCATGACAATGGCGTCCCCTTCGGGTTCCGGTAGATTCCAGGAGTGGTTGACGTCGGGCATGGCTATCGTGGCGGCGACCCTTGCCGGGTAGAGAGAGGCGAGGAATACGACGGAGAAGACGAGGAACATGCAGGCGACGCTGGCGAGAGAGGAATAGTTGAAGGTGAGTTGGGAGAACAACGCGGTATGCCCGAGATATTTGGCGCTGAGTTGTGCCAGGATGTATCCGACGACGGTCGAGATGACCGCCATGGAGAGCGCTTCCACGATGAACAGAAAGGCCACGTGAGTGGGGGCGAGCCCGACGGAAGTATACGTGGCGATCTCCCGCTGCCGTTCGTGAACGTGCCCGATCATCGTGTTCAAAGTGATGAAAATCACGATGAGTATGGGCACCAGCAGGTTCGCAGCCCCCTGGTAGCGAAGCGTCGAAACGGCGCTGTGGTACCAGGTACCGTTTTCTCCGACGAAAAGGGGATAGGCCAGCCAAGAGGAGAGCCGGTCTGCGGCCTTGAACGGGGAATCCCCATTCCGAGGAAGGACCGAAATCACCTTCAGAGCGCCCCCATGGCGGATGCAGGTTTTGAAGGGAACGATGACGGTCCTGTCCGCGCTCGCGTAGCGGAAGCGCTCCGATTGGGGCAGGACTTCCTCTCCGGATTGCATGGCCTCGATCTCCGCCTCGGAAGCCTCTTCGCCCTGCTTTATTTCGAGGAAGGACGGCAGAAAAGAGTTCTGATCGAGATCCTTGAGTGAATCGAGTACTGCCGCATCGAAATATCCGATCACTTTGAAAGGGTAGCCATCGATGGAGATGGAAACGTCGGAATCGCCCGCCGGATCGAGTCCCAGGCGCCGGGCGATGAAAACCGGCAGCAGGACCGCATCTTCTTCGCCCGGTTCGAACCATCGGCCGCGAACGATCGCGGATTGCACGCATTGCGGTGCCGCTTCTCCCATGCCCAGGATACTCTCCAGGGACGCGTGCCTCTCTCCCCTGAAAGCTCTTCCCACCGTGCGCTCGGATGCATTGGGCGGTTCTATCCAGCCTCGAGGCCAGACTCTTTCGCCTCCGTCGGCAAACAGCGTCCGAACGCTCTCGAACGTCAGCGGGCCGAGCGAAAGGCGGTATTGATGATGGAGAAGGACCCCGTTATAGGAAGCGTCGTCCGCAATCCGAGTCCGTGCGGTCGAGTGCAGGCTCTTTACATTCGTGAAGGACATGACCGTAAAAGTCAGGATGACCAGGGTCAGACAACTGAGGCCGGTTCGCAGCTTTCTTCGGTTCAGGTTGGAAACGCCGATGGAGAAACCCGCGCCGAAAGCCTGCCACTTCCCGTCTTGAGGGGTTTTCACCTGCGAAGCGTGTCTCCTCAACTCAGACATCTCCCGCTCGAATCTCATGAAGAGGATCCACGACACCAGGAGCGAGAGTCCGACGATGAAAAAGGCGATGATGACCACCATGGGGCTGTAAGTCAACTGAAAGGCCGGGTTCAGAGATTTGATCGCAAGAATGGTGGCGACGAGAATCAGGAAAAATGCAGAAAGCTGCTGGTAAATGTTGCGGAAGGCGAACAGGAAGCGCTCGACGCAATATGCGAAGGGCACAAAAAGCGCAATGAAGAACATCACCCCGCCCAGCACGTCGCGCTGGGTGCTTTCCACTTCATTGTAAACGAGGTTCAGCCTGGCCCAGGAGGAAACGACGTGAGTCCAGAAATCTTCGTAGCGGTAACTGCCGATGTCTTCCGACGACTGCTTCAGGGTTCCGGAAGCATCCTGGAAAAGCGTCTCCAGGTGCCGGTTCACGATGCCGTGCCGGGTAAGCCTTTCGATGCGCTCCCGGAGCAGGTGGTACATGTCTTGAGCCACCTGGAGGGGAACGACGGGAAGAATGGCGGGATCCCCGGCGAGAAATCCCCTTCCTTCCGGGTTCTCGCTCGTGCTGTTGAGAAGGAGAAGCTCTTTTCTGAGGAGCGAATCCGACATGACCAGTTTGAACCGGGTACCCTTTTCGAGCAGGATCGATATGGCGGTAGTATCCCGCCCGTCCACCCTGGAAAACCAGTGGCGGAGCGGGGGGGCGCCTGTCACCGAATCGATGATGTCTGCCTTCGTGAGATAGCCGAGCGTTTGCGGGTTGAATGCCTGTATGACGTCGGTCTGCGTGCAGGGAAACATGACCAGCGACGTGCTGGCCGTATCGCGCTTTACGGCAAGCCTGTAGTTTACCTTGCCCGTCTTTACCTTGTCGGTCGCCCACGCAATGCGCCCAGAGGCCGGGTCCAGCCCGTAGGGTTCGACGATCAGCTTCTCCAGGGAAACGCGCCTGTTCGCGAGCCCAGGGATAAAGAACGATCCGTCGCGATGAACCATGGCCCGAAAAACCGAACTGCCCTGGATCACGGAAACGATTGTTCCTGGAGCGGGGCGGTCCGGAAAAAGCTCTCCCTGCCTGACGATCATGGCGCGGCCTTCCAGGCTTGCGAGGCCGGGGATTCCGCTTTCGGAAGCCAGGCGAAGGGATGGATGAGAAAATAGCCTGGTCAACAGGGGAGGGAGAAAGCGGGAGAGAGCGAGGAGGTTTGCCCGGTCCGTCCGATCTCCGGTATCGTGCGGCGTATTCCAGAAAGAGCGGTCGTCGTCCAGGCTCACGAGAGAAACGGCGGGAAGTCCTGCAAGTATCCCCACGTCACAGCAGGCACGCATCGTGCCGGAAAACCGCGACGCATCGGTATCGGCAGAACTCCCCCGGACCCTGGTCCGGACAAGATTGGGCAGCCCCGTCGTTTCGGAAACCTCCGCGCCGGACTGGTTGAGAAAATTCAGCAGGCGCGTGGACCGTACGATCCTCCGCACGCTTTCGCGAACGGGGTAGGTATCTCCCATTTCCGCAAGTCCAATGGAACGCGAATGAGAGGAAAGATGAAGGTTGAGGAAAAGGACCGGCTTGAATTCGTCCATCAGTTCCCTGAGCCTGACGCTCGATTCGATCGCACGCTCTCTGCGCTTGATCTCGTGCAGGCCGGCCTGCAAATCGGGTAAGGCGTCTCTGACGAGTTGCCGCGCGAGCTGCAACTGGATTGGTCCGAGCTGGGCAAGGCTGCCGATGGCCGACAGATTGCGGTAAGGTTTGGGGTCCAGGGACGGGGGCATGCCCATCTGCCCCATAGCGTTGCGGTATTGTATCTCCCGGGCTAGATCGTCAGACCGGTCCTTGGCCCTGTCTTCAACGAGCCGGGCAAGAAACTCGCGTTCCTCTCCCGACTCAACGGAAAACGGGTCTTCCTTTTGAGCCATCGCCAGCAGCCGGTCCGCCGCTCTTTTCTGTTTGCGAAGCTGCTTCGCCTCTCTCTGGAGATGATTGCTCCTCGCCGTTACGGACCAGATGAATTGACGCGTTCCCGCAATGCTCTGCCCGTTGTTCACCGTGGCCAGGAAGAGGACCGGCCGCTCGGGGGGAGCCTCGGCGAGTTGCCTGACGAGCGAAAGTAATATGAGGATGGAGGAAGCTTCATCGGCTCCCGGTGCCGTGCCGAGAACAGGCGATGAGGAGTCGTAGAAGGCGTCCAGGACGATCAGTTCGGTTTTCAGATCGGGATTGCTGCCGGGAAGAAGGCCATAGCAGTTGCGCACCATTTTGTTCTTCCAGACCGCCGCCGATTTGACGGTCGCGCGGTATTCGCGGCTGTCGAGGGCGAGTCGCCTGAGTTCCGCTCCCGTTTCTTGGCCGACCCAGAACCGGGGAACCGCAATGGGCGTATTGGTCTTTTTGATGCCAAAATCACCGCTGACGGATTTGCCCGAATCCAGAAACACGATGGCGCGCGCGCCCAGCATGGCCGCATTCAGCCATTTTTCCCCGGAGTTCATATCCATGAGAACGATGCTGTCCCGAATGGGATGCCCGTCCATTGAGGAGAAATCGCCGCTGCCGACGTAGATGAGAGTCCCGCCGACGCCTTCTCCGGGGGTGACCGGAAGATAGACGAGGTTCGGGCCCCAGGGATAAACGGAGAACGTCTTCCCGGCGACTTCGAGGGAAGCGGAAACGAGTTGCGTGACGGGAGTCAGGAATTCCTGCGCTCCGACCTTCTGCAGCCCCGCATCGGCGAAAACCTTCAGGATGTAGTCCGCGGCGAGGTCGCTTCCCGGCATCCCGGCCGAGCGGTCTCCGATGCCGCCGAGGAATGCTTCGTCTTCCGGATAGTACTGGGCGGAAGCTTCGCCGATGGGCACCAGCAGGAACATGAGAAAAAGCAGTGCGGCAATGGGGGCACTCAACACAGGAACGTGTGCTGCGGAGGAAGGTGCCCGGCCGGCCATCACACGACCTCGCCCACGGAAATCCTGAGCCTGTCACGATCCTCGACGCGATCGATCCTGCCGTCCCGTATCCAGACGACACGGTCGGAAACGTTCAGCATCTTGATATCGTGGGTGGCCGAAATGATGGTGACCCCCCGCTCGGTAGAGAGTTGTTTCAACAGGGTGATGATTTCCTCCCCGGTGGTCAGATCGAGGTTTCCCGTCGGTTCGTCCGCGAGGATGATGGCGGGGTCGTTGGCAAGCGCCCTGGCGACCGCCACCCTCTGCTGCTGTCCCCCCGAAAGCTCGGAAGGCTTGTGATGGTACCTCTCGCTCAGTCCGACGAGTCCCAGCAGTTCCATGCCCTTCTCGATATATTCCTCCCTGTTCATGCCGGCGAAAATCATGGGCAGGGTAACGTTTTCGATGGCCGTCATGACCTGTATGAGGTTGAAGGTCTGGAAAATGTATCCGATCTTTCTGCATCGCAGCCACGCCAGTTCGTAGGCGTCGAGTTGTGCGACATCCACCTCGTCGATAAAGACCCTGCCGGAGCTGGGTTTGTCGAGCGCCCCGATCATGTTGAAGAGGGTCGATTTGCCCGAGCCGGAAGGTCCCATGATGGAAAGGTACTCTCCCGCCCTGATGGAAAGATCGATGCCTTTGAGCGCTTGCAGTTGAACGCTTCCCATCCGGAAAGTCTTGGTGACTTCGGAGAGTCTGACCACGTTGTGCGTGCTGTCCTTGGCCATCGGAATCCCCACTCGATCCAGGGCCGCTCTTCGGGTTCCCGGCATGGCACCCGGGTTTCACTGCTCCGCGCGCAGCGCCACCGCGGGCTGCATCTTCGCGGCGACGAGAGCAGGATAAATCACTCCCACGAGGGAAAGAAAAACGGCGAGAAGAGTCGACCACAATACGGTAAACATCACGTTCGCAGCCGGCCATGCGAGAATCACAGGCCATCCGAACTTCATGAGCATGACCAGGGTGGAAACGATGATTCCGGAAAGGCTCCCGGCAAATCCCCCAAACAGGCCCTGGTATACGGATTCCAGGACAAAGATGCGTACGACGAAACTGTTGAGGGCTCCGAGGCACTTGAAGGTGCCGATCTCCCGGAACCTTTCCGTGACCGCCATCAACTGTGCGTTGACGATGCCTACGACACAGACCAGGATGGAGAGAAGGGCCAGCCAGCGGTCTTTCGGACCGCTCCCGAATTGCCCGTTCAACTGTTCGAATCCGCTTGCAGCGATCTGCCCCTGCAAAGATTCATCCGCACTCGGCCATATGGCGTTCAAGATGTCGTAGCCGGACCACGTATAGGCTACGAAAGCCACGGCCAGCGACAGCGTGGCGGTGGTGATGAGGGAACGGAAAAGGCGTACCCTTATCGAATTGAAGGAGATCTTGAAAACCTGTTTCCACGGCAATACGATTTGCCTCTGCACGGACTCGCGCACGGACTGCATCTCCACGTCCAGGGGATTTGATTCAAGTCCAAACGGCGAAGCCGGATAGGAATCGGGTTCCTGTCTCAGAGCGCGGCGGCGCAGGGTCTACAGGAGAAAATACCATCCCCGGCCAGGGACTTGACCCCGTGTGCACGCCGGCCTGCGAGGCGAACAATTACTCCCGCTCCGCTCAGTATATTTCACCGCGTAAAGCCGGACAATAACAGAGATTTGGAAGACGAGAACAGAATGTAAGAATTGTTGTGCTGCATTTCAATCGAAGAGGAAAAATCCGATGAAGATTTCCCGGAAGTCCTTTTATAATAGTTCGGGGCAAAGGGATCGGAATGGGCTGTTTCCAATAGAACCAACCCGTAAATGGATATGGGAAGGAAATGTCCCCGCTTGCCCGGATTCGTTTGCCTTTTACCCCGGACTTGACTACCATCGACTGGAAGAGCGGGCCGGAACATGGCGAATTCCCGGAATTTTCCTCATGAACCCGCTTTCCCGTGGCGCCAGCACCGGCGGGAATGGCTCCCGCAGATTGCCGGTCATCCCCATGGGGCGACGATGCGGCGTGCCGAACGGGTGCTTGTTTCGAGCGATTCTGAATCGCCGGGGGGCCGGCCCGGAACAGGCTGTTGCGAAAACCCGGAAGGCAATAGGATATGGAGAGGGAAACCGATATGGAGAAGCGGAACTTTACGCGTATCATTTTCCACACCGAAGCCGCGGTCGTGAGCGGAGATCTTCGGATAAAAGGCGAGGTGGAAAACCTGAGCATGAACGGAATGCTCCTGCGAACGCCGGACCGCATTCCCGTAAGCGCGAACGCTCAAATCAGAATCGTCCTCTCCGGGGCTTCACCCGAAATATCGGTGGAGGCGAAAGGGCATACCCTCAGGCACGAATCGGACGGGATCGCTTTTCAATTCGATGAAATGGACCTGGATTCGTTTATACACCTCAAGAATATCATTGCCTACAACCGCGGGGACGATGGCGACGTCGCGGAAGAATTCGAAGGGTTGATCCACAGGAAAAAACAATCTTGACCGATAGGAACAGGCACCGGGCAAACGGCCCGCATTAGAGGTAACTAGTCGAGAGGGGGGCGTTCCTTGCCCGAAGAAATCCCCGTCTGTCCCACGCCGAAGATACAGAGTGCATCCGCGAGCAGTGCCCCCACGGTTTCGATGCGTTTCCTGAACGGCGTATTTCGTATGTATTGCCAGCGCACGTCCCCCTTATAGTGTTCCGGCATCTTCAGGTTGTAGACCACGGGGGCCTTGAGTTCCTTGAATCCGGCCGCGTGAACCCTCAGCCACGCATCGCCCGACGGTATAACGTCGGTCAGGTATTCCACCACAACCTGTCCGTTGTCGAATATCGTTTCCGTTGCTTTCCTTCCGGCATTGAAGTTGCCGACCGTGGCGTCCGGGACCACCTCGACGAGGTTCCAGCCCGCAAGGATGAGATTTTTTCCGGTGTGGTTCAGGCTCTGCGTGGTTCCCCCCAGGGCGTCCTTCAAGATGGCGTCCTTGAGCCTGGATGCGGAGTAGAGCAAACGCTGTCCGAACCCCTTTGGTCCTTCCGGCGAATCTGGATGATATGCGCCGAAACTCAGGGCCGAAGCGACGTTTTTTAGAAAACTCACGCACGATCCCATGAGACCTTTCTGCTTCGCTTCCTGAATGTCCCCGTTTTCATCCCTGTATCGAATCTTCGAGCCGAACAACAGGTTGCAGAAAGCGTTTTTCACGTTGCCGAAAACATCCGAAAGATCTTTCCCGATGCGCGCAAAGAACGACTTTTGTTCCCCGTTTTCCGCCGAGACCTGTTTCTTTTCCAGGTCGTAACGCTTTCCGCCCGGGTTTCTGAGCAGTTGGTCGTCCTTGTACTTTTCGTAGTCGCTCATCTTCTGCTGGCTCGCGGCAGACGCCTGCCGGATATAGGCCTCGTGCGCTTTCGAGTCGGGAATGGATGGCACGGGCGGAGAATGCTGGACCGGGGGCGTCTTGGCGGCGGGTTCAGCGCCTCCCGCGTCCACGTGCGCAGACGAAGGCTGCTGGTTCGCCGAATCGAGGAGAAGCTGGAAGTTTTCCTTCCCGGCGCTTTTGGGGGGTGGTTCTCCCGTCGGTTGTACCCCGGGAGAGGCTATGGATGAAATATCCGATGTCTTCATAACGGTCCCGTTTTCACCTCTGCATGCGTCGGACGAATGCAGCATGCAACGCTCATGCCTTTTGATACAACCGGTGCGGTTCGAGCCCGGAATGTCCGAAGGACGGGAGTGAAGGCGGGGCAGGGGTGTGCTGTTCCCCGTAAATGAAGACTCCGGGGAACAGGGATCCGCTGCAGAAGATTCCCGGCAGCGTCAAAAATTGCCGCTGCCCATAGCGATAGTAGAGTTCATCGTCCAGGGCGGGACCTGCGGAGACCTTGTCCTTGAACAGCCTGTACACCCAGGCCTGGTAGATGATGACCACCGGAACGAACGTGAGCGCAACGCCGAGCATGATCTTGAGAGTCAGGGGGCTCGAAGCCGAGTTGTATATGGTGAGGCTGAATTCGGGACTCAGGCTGGATGGAAGCAGGTTCGGGTAGAGGCCCGCGACGCCGAAGAGGGTGACGCCCACGATCAGGGCACTCGACGCGAACCAGGCCCTCCACCAGTGAGATTTCCCGATGTAGACGCGCATCATTACCAGGGAGGCCGCGACCACCAGGGGGATGAGAACGATCGGGACGGTGAAGAAAAACGGGTTTTTTAGATAGTTGTCGTATAGATGCGTGGAATACCACGTGGCGGACAGGAACACGACGACCATAACCGCCAGGGCAACCCACAACTTCTGCGCCATCGACACCGCGCGCTCCTGCAAGGCGCCTTCGGACTTGACCGCAAGCCAGATGGAACCGTGAGTCGTAAACAGGAGGACGAACAAGATCCCGCCCAGCAGCCCGTAGGGATTCAGCAGGGTGAAGAGAGATCCGTGGAAGATGCCCGACCCGTCTATGGGAATGCCCTGGAAGATGTTCGCGAAGGCTACCCCCAGCAGGAGGGCGGGTGCGAAGCTGCCGACGACGAGGCATTTGTCCCAGACGGCTTTCCACCGGGGATCTTCGACCTTGTCCCTGTATTCGAATGCAACCCCGCGCAGGATGAGAGAGAAAAGAATGAGCATCAGCGCGGAATACAGACTGCTGAACATTACCGCATAGGTGGTGGGAAAAGCGGCGAACGTCACGCCGCCGGCCGTGATCAGCCAGACCTCGTTGCCGTCCCAGAACGGGCGCATGGTGTCGTAGATCATGCGGCGTTCGCCGTCGTTCCTGGCAAAGACGGGCATGAGCGTTCCGAGACCGAGATCGAAGCCGTCGAGCATGAAGTAGACAGCCCAGAGGACTCCCCAAAGTATGAACCAGACGGATTCCAGCATATTCGTTTCTCCTCTACTTTACAGGGTTTGCGGCGGTTTCGGGAATGGCGTCGCCGGAACCGGGAAGAGATCGCTCCGAGAGAGGCTCTTCAGGCGCACTGGGCAACGGGGCGGGTCCCTTCCTGGCGGTGGTCGCAATGAGATAGAAGGCCGCTGCCCCGAGCAGCGAGTACACGATGACGAATGCGGCTAAGGACACGGAAACCTGGACGAGGCTGATGGGAGATACGGCATCGGCAGTCTTCATCATGCCGTAGACAACCCACGGCTGGCGGCCGACTTCCGCGAGCGCCCAGCCAGCCTGTGCCGCCACGTAGGGCAGAGGAATGGCGTAGAGCATGATCTTCAGATACCGGGGGCATTCCAGGAGCCTGTCCCTCCGGTACCATCCATAAGCGGCTAGAACGAAGATGAGAACGCCCAGTCCCACCATGGTCCGGAAAGCGATGAAAGACAGGGTGACCGGCGGTCGTTCCTCTTTGGGAAAATCCTTCAGCCCCTTGACGGTGGATTCGAAATCATGGTTCGCCAGCATGCTCAGGGCACCCGGAATGGCTCCAAACTCCAAAAGATTGCGTTCGTTCTTCTCGTCGGGGATCACGAGAAGATACTGGGGAGCGGATTGTTTCGTCTCCCAGAGGGATTCCATCGCGGCAAGCTTCGTCGGTTGTACCCGGGATACTTCCGAGGCGTGCATGTGTCCCTGCAGAATTTCGACCACGGAGAATATCAGGGCAAAGGAGACGGCCAGTCGGAAAGATTTCGTGAAAAAGGAGATGTTCTGATTTCTGAGCAGGTGATAGGCGCTGATTCCCATCACGAAAAAGGCAGCCAGGATGTACGCAGCGCTCACTGTATGAACGAATTCGTGAATGGCGAAAGGTTGCGTGGCGACGGCAAGGAAGTCCGTAAGTTCGGCGCGTCCGTTTCGAATCGTGTAGCCCACCGGGTGCTGCATCCATGCATTTGCGATGAGAATCCAGACCGCCGAGAGGTTGGAGGCGATGGCCACGAGCCAGATGGTTACCGCGTGCGCTTTAGGGGAAAGTCTTTTCCATCCGAGAGCCCAGACGGCGATGAACGTCGATTCCAGGAAAAACGCGACCGAAGCCTCGATGGCCAGCAGGGCGCCGAAGATGTCTCCCACATACGTCGAGTAACGCGACCAGTTGGTGCCGAACTGAAATTCCAGGGTGATTCCGGTCACAATTCCGATCCCGAAGTTGATGAGGAAAATCTTTCCCCAAAACCGGGCCATTCGCCTGTACTCTTCGTCCCCGATCCGGACGTAACGGGTTTCCATCAAAGCGACCAGGACCGACAACCCCAGGGTCAGGGGCACAAACAGGAAGTGGAAAAACGTCGCAGCGGCAAACTGCAGTCGTGAGAGCATCAAAACGTCCATAATCTGATCTCCCTATTGGATGATTGGTTTTCATGGCCCGTGGCTGGATAATGTGCCCGCATTAAGAAAACGACTGTTTTAGCCCTGGTCAAGATGAGCAAATGAGAATTCATCGCCCGTTCCGCTTTTATATGGCAGGATTCATTCCGGGGTGATTTTACAGAGAGCGGCCGCTAGGCTCTTGGAAATGCAAATGATTATACTTTAGAGCACTCATTTCGGAGAATTTTCACGCCGGAATTTCGAGACAAATGTGAGACAGTGGACCCGGTCCGCACAAGCTCAGCGGGGAAACACGCAGGCTTTGGGCTCAACGAGGGCTTCAGGCAGGAGTCACGATTTTCGGTTTTTCTGAAATGATCAATGCGACACATATGAATTCGAGATATGCCGCCACCTTTAGAAGGAACCGTCAGGGTGCAAGGATGAGCCCGGGAGGAAGGGATTCGCCGAAGATCCAGTCCTCCTCCTGCCGCAGAAGCTCCGTATCCGGGTTGGTGAGAATGTTTCTGTAACGCTCTGGATGGGGCAGCGTGCCCAGCCATTCAAAAAGGCGGTCCCTGTCGGCATGGGGAAGGTCTCTGACACGGTCCCCCGTATAGCGTGCCATCTGGACCAGGGCATGCCCCAACGGTTCCGAGGGGGGAATGTCCAGGTCCAGGAGAGCGTTGAGCCAGTGGGATGCCTCGTCGCTCGGAATCACCTGGTCCAGGGGGCCGTACAAGGTATGCCGCGAGGCAAAACGGCTCAAAGCCCAGAGTTCCTGTGCTTTCGGACGGCCCTTTAGGACCTTTTGCAGGAGCACGCGCCCCAGAGCGACTTTCGTTTCGGACGGCAGCCGCTCGAAATTGGCCAGGGCCATCCAGAGTTCCAGGTCCTCCTGGGGACTGAGCGGTTTGAAAGGGTTCCGGGATCCTTTTCTTTTTTTCTTGTCGTCTGCGGGCAGGATCGACGAGATCTGCTGAACGATATGTTTCTGGTGGCCTGCGGACAGTCCTCCGGCTATGCGTCTCCAGAAGATCCACCATTCCGATCTTCCCTGCACCTGCCTGGGAAACTGAAGACCGGCCGGGTAGAGTTTCCAGAGTTCCCTGATCCGCCATTCGTCCAGCGGGTCCCCGAAACCGGGCCGCAGGCAGAAGCCGAGCAGGTTGAACCACCTGGACTCATGCTGTGGCGACACCAGCCGTCCCTGCCTGCACTCGATGAGGGTGTCCGAAAGGTTCCTGACGAGGGGTGTGGACCACTTTTCCTTCGGCAGATCGAGCAGCGCCGCAAGGTCTTTGACGAGCCCTTCCGGGGGACCGGAGGCGGCACCCCTGGTGAAGACGCCGGAGATTTTCTCCCGGGCCTGATCGATGGTTGCCGTATCCAGGGTTTCGTCTATGTGCGCAGCGGTTGGGGATTCGGGTTCCTGGCGCACATCGAACTGCAGTTTCCAGGCATGGGCACTCGACTGGGAGCGGCACCAGAGTTCCAGGGTACCGATTTCGGTCAACCGGACAGCGAGGTTGACGGGGAGTGCCTGGGCAGAGCCCTTTTTCCCGTACCTCAGGGCGGTCCTGATCGGGGGCAGGGAAGTGATTTCCTCTTCAGACAAGGTTACCACATCGCCCAGACGGTCGCCCAGGCGGGTGCTCGACGTGAACAGATGAAAACCTACCGGCCGATTGGTGAGCACTTCGAAGGACGGCTGTTCCAGGCGTGTTTCGAATCCCTCCTCCGTTCCCCGCGGGACGAGGCACACCGCGTGATGCGTGCCGTCCTCCGCGCCCGACGCCGCCTCGACGTAGTAGGCCCGGGGACTTCCCGCACCGACCCTGACCCCTTCGCCCAGGCGCACGCGCCCGTAGTAGGCCGCTCCCACGGCAACGGCGAGTTCCGGGTTCGGATTGTCCAGTTCATCGGGAGCCCATTCGCTGCCCGCTTCCCTCAAAAACCAGGATTGAACCACGTCCATGATACGGCTGCGAATTTTGGAAGGCGTCAGGGCGCCCCCGTTGAAAAGGATGTAATCGGGAAACAGAGCGCTCCGGCCGGTCTCGGCATGCAGCAGCGTCTGAAACCTTCTCCAGAAGGCCGCCAGGTGCCGTGTGATGGCGGGGTCCTGGACAAACGGGAGGCCGAATTCGGTCAGTCCCGTGCGGCGCACCCCCTGCGGGGCGTCCTCGAGGGAGACGAACGGAAAAAAACCGTTCAGGATCATCTCCTCCGCCTGCTCGCGAGTGATGGCAGCCTTCCGGGTATCTCCGATCAGCTTTCTGCCCGAGCCCATGATGGTAACGTCGAAAGAGGATCTGGCGGAGCCGCCCGGAGACTCGCCGCCGTCCTCCATGAGCGTTTCCTTGGCCTTGCGGCACTGGTGCCAGAGTTGATGCCATTTCTGGGATTCCAGCTTTCCCACCTGTCCGTAGAGACGCATTTCTATGGAGCGGGCCAGGGCGAGGTCCATGTTGTCGCCGCCCAGCATCAGGTGTTCCCCGACGGCGAGACGGTCGAACCGCAGGCCCTTTTCTCCTTCACGAATGGCGATGATGGTGAAGTCCGTCGTGCCGCCGCCCACGTCGCAGACGAGGATGATCTGCCCGGGGCGCATTTGCGACTGCCATTCGGATTCGTGTCTTGACAGCCAGGCGTAAAAAGCCGCAAGAGGTTCTTCCAGAAGAACGATTTTGGGCAGGCCCGCTTCGCGGGCGGCCGTGACGGTGAGTTCCCGCGCAACTTCGTCGAAGGATGCGGGGACGGTAAGCACAACGAACTGTTCTTCCAGCAGGAGACCTTCCTGCCGGTGGGCGATCGTCTCGTTCCAGGACTCGCGCATGTGCTGCAGGTAGCGGGCGCTGGCCGCGACGGGAGAAATCTTATGGACGTTCGCGCCGCCTCCCCACGGGAGAATGGCGCCGGTTCGGTCGACACCCCCATGCGACAGCCATGATTTTGCAGACGAGACGAGGCGGCCGGGCACGAGGGCTCCCTGTTCGCGTGCCAACTCTCCGACCACGTAATCACGGGCCGTATCCCAGGGCAGAGCCGTGCTTCCCGGGGCAAGTTCGTAAGGTCCAGGCAGGTAGAGAAAAGAAGGGAGAACGGCCCGCTTCCCGATTTCACCGGGAGAAGTAAGCTGAAGGATGTTGAAAAAGCGTGGGGCGTTCCCTCCGGCTCCCTCCTCGGAACGGTCTACAAAGGCCAGGGCGGAATTGGTGGTGCCGAGATCGATCCCGACGACGAAGCGATGGGAGGTCTCATCCGCCGGAAATGCGGGGGGCGTAATGCTCACGGATATTCCTTGCTAGTCTTCCTGGCGTTCTCTCAGGTTGAATTCGAGTTTCCAGCGCCTGTCCCCGTCGCGGGCCACGCACCACAGTTCGAGGGTGCCGATTTCAGTGAATCTGCTCTGGAGCCATATGGGTACGATCGTTCCCCCCTCTTCACCTTCGATCGAGAGGAGTTCGGTATCCATGGCCGCCACGGGGTCGATCTCCCCATGCCAGTCCTCCACGATCTCTCCCGACCGGTCCTGGCGGCGCGTGCTCGAGGCGAGGAGTTGGAAAACGGCCGGTTCTCCGACGACAAGCCCGAAGTCACGCTCCCTGATTTCAGCCCCGGTCCCTTCTTCCATGCCGAAGGGGACCACGCAGAGCGCCTTGATGGGTGTCGGAATCCCGGGCACCACGGGAAGGGAGCTTTCAACACCGATATAGTAGGAACGTGCCGCGCCTCCCCGGATGCGGATGCCCCGTCCTGTTCTCGCCAGCCCGTAATAGGCGGCCCCGCGGGCGACGGCGAGATCGAGGTTTGCCGAGGCGAGTTCCCGGGGAGTCCCGGTCGTCTGCCACCGGCCGAGAACCTCGAGGACCCGGCTGCGGATGGGGTCCGCCTTCATGACCCCGCCGTTGAACAATACGGCGGAAGGCTGGACGGAGCCGGCATCGCTCTGGAATGCGACCGATTCGCTCTGTCGGCCCAGAAAGCGCGCCAGGTGCCGTGTCACCGCGGGGTCCCGCTCGTAGGGAAGACCCATTTCACGCATGCCGACCCTCGGACGGTCCTCCGGGTAGTCGGTGCGGGCGACGCTCGGGAAAAATCCGTCCAGCAGGGTGCTTTCCAGCTCTGTCCGGGTCAGTTCCGTTCGGACGGTTCCGCCGATGAGCGACGAACTGCGCCCGAGAACGACCACAGGCTCCGCTTCGATGCTACTGTCGGCAAGGAGCCGTTCCTTGGCGACACGGCAGTTCTGCCAGAGGCCGCGAAACTGCCAGGCATCCAGCCTGGTCCCCCTGGAGGCCAGTTTTGCCTGGAGGAGATAGGCGAGGGCCAGGTCCATGTTGTCACCGCCGAGGAGCACGTGATCGCCGACCGCAATGCGTCTGAGGGTCAGTTCTCCGTCTTCATCGGTTACCTGGATGAGGCTGAAATCCGTTGTGCCTCCACCGACGTCGCAGACAAGGATCGACTCCCCGACGCGCACCTCTTTCCGCCAGGCGTCTCCCATGAACTCGATCCAGGCATAAAAGGCGGCCTGCGGTTCTTCAAGAAGGGTAACGTTTTCGAATCCGGCAGACCGGGCGGCCTTGACGGTGAGTTCCCTTGCCACCGCATCGAAAGAAGCCGGGACCGTCAGGTAAATGTCCTGAATTTCCAATACGGCGTCGGGGTCCCCGTCCGCCATGGCATGGTTCCAGCCGTCCCGCAGGTGCTGCAGGAAAAGGGCGGAGGCTTCCACGGGGGAGATTTTGCGCGAATCGGGAGGACTGTCCCAGGGAAGCACGGGTGCGGTCCTGTCGATCCCGGTGTGACTGAGCCACGACTTGGCTGAGGATACGAGGCGATTCGGCAGTTCCGCTCCTCGCCTCCGGGCAAACTCGCCGACGGCAAAATCCGCCTCCGGCTTCCAGGGAAGAGCGATGCTTCCCTGAGGAACGTCGTGCGGACCGGGCAGGAAGATAAAAGACGGCAGAAGAGCTCCGGCGCTCACTTCGCCGGGACCAACCACCTGCGGCACCGGGAAGATCCGGATGCTCCGCTCGGTTCCCTCCTGCGGAACCGACTCCGTATAGGCCAGGGCGCAGTGTGTCGTTCCGAGGTCGATGCCTATGATGTATTTGGGCATGCTCAAGTTCCTTCTCCCGTATTCAGGATGGCCGGCATTGCGATGGATCAGGGCTGTTCGCCGATTTCCACTTCAGCGGGAGCCAGTATCCAGTCTTTTTTCTGCTGTTGCAGAGGTTGCGGCAGATTGACGCTGGCCACCCGCCATCCCCGATGACGCAGGATGCCTTTGAAAGGGGGATCGCCCGAGACGTCTCCCGTAAGCCGGATAGCCCGCGAGTCGAAGCCCGGCGGGATGGAGACCTCGAAGCCTTCCTGCTGCTCGAAAACCGGCTTCAGTTCGACATGCTCCGCCAGGACCGTGTTGCAGCCCTGGTGCACGCTCCTCACGGCGGCGCCTATCTGCGCGTCTTCATAGTTGGAAAGATCTTCCTGAAGAAAATCGATCAACCGCCCGTCGCGCTGCAATAGCGCCAGCATCTGGACGGCCGGCTGCGGGGACAATTCCTGGACCTCCTGCCTGGCAGGGGCCTGGGGCTTTCTCTCCTCTTTTTGTGCCGGCCGGGCGGCTGCGCGTCCTATGGAGGACTGTTCGGCCTGCGCCCTGTCGATGGCGCGCCGGCCCTGGAAGGCCAGGCTGATCCACAGGAACAGAGTGACGAGGGCGGCTATGCCGAAAACAGCCGACGGCAGGTACCCTTTGGCCTGGGACAGAAAAACGTGCAGGTTGAGCAACGCGGCCTGCACTTCTTCCGGAAAGGTCCCCGGTCCGCTCTTCAGAAGCGGGGCGACCCACTGGTTGACGGCACTGAAGGTCCGATCGGCCATAAAGAAAAAAGCGCCCGCCAGGACCGCATTCCAGAAAAAACATGTAAACAAGGACTGAAGGGTCCAGGTCTTTTTCAATTGCATGGTTTGCTCCTTTGCAGACTGCGTTGCGGCATCTGTGGCGACTTTACTCATAATGACCACGATTCCGTCGTGTTACAAGCCTAAAGCGACACAATACCATTCGGCAGGATAACGTCGAAGACAAGATCCGTGAACCCGTTCGAGAACCGCGGCATCGGACCGCAAGCGGGATATACGCATCGGAGAACGATCTCGCTCCCTCACGGATCGTCCTTCGGGATTCGGCGTACACCGTACAGCATGGCTTTCTGCAACAATTCATGCGGGATGGCAAGGGCTAATTTGGGAAGACGCCCGCTGCAACACCCTGCCGGCGGCAGCGCACAGGACGGGAAATGCGGGCAACGGGCCATCGGACGCTCTCCCGAGGCAAAGGAAGCGGCGCTCCGGCAGATTGGTTCGTCTCCGGGAGAAAATCAGAAGCCCGCCTTGGACGTTTCAGGGACAGGGTTTCTTCATGGCGCAGTTTCCTGACCGAGTCGGCATTCCGTCACCGTTCGGTGCCTTTCACCCGGCGCATCAAATCCTCTGCGACCTCGATCGTTTTCGCTTCGAGCGATCGTCCGATATTGCCCCTTCGGGCGAGGAGCGCCAGTTTCTCCCTGTCGATGACCTGAGGGGGTTCGCCCGCACGGCGCACGACGTCGATTTCCAGGTCGAGATACCTTGCCCCGAAGGGATAGAGTTCCACCGGAGTATTCACATTGTAGTATTCTCCGATGAGCTTTCCCCCCTTGCTGAAATACGAATGCTTTATGTACCAGAGGCCTTCCTGGACTTCCGTGATGCAGTAGTCGCCCTGCTGGATCGGAAGATCCAGCCCGTCGTAGCGCCCGTGATAAAAGGCTCGTTTGAAGGCGATCCGCGAATCGTCCATCGCCACGAGAATCCCTTCCCTGGGTCGCATCGCCTTTCCGGAAGGTCTCATGTGTTCCAGCTTCACCGTTCCCTGCTTTTCCAGTGGATGAAGAATCGTCCCGGCAAAAAGCTGCCTTTCGATGTCCAACTTCTTATCCGGGTGATTTTTCAAGTAGATTTCCGCATTCTCCAGGGCCTTGCTGTCGATGATGCGCAACCGGTGGTGGGCCGACACCGTAGGCATTACGGAGAGGCGGAGTTCATCGAGCACGCGTTTCGATTCTCCGGGAAATTCGACCAGCGCCGTTACGAGCGCATCGTTCGATTCAGCGGCATCCGATTCCACAAGAGTCGCATCGAGAAGCCTCTCCTGGATGAACGTGAGAAACTGGCAGACCTTTTCCGGCGGGCCGAGCAGTTCGATTCCCTGCAGATCCTGGCGGTCCTGGACCAAAATTTCGAATGATTCGTCAACCGGTTCCATGGAAAAACGCTCGCGGATGCGGGCTGAGGGCTCCACGACGGTGTATCCCGCGTCCAGCACCAATTTTGTGAGGGCCGTGCTGTAAATGCTGCGTATCTTTATGCGCGTACTCATGGCTCAAGTCTCCCGTAAGGAAGGGTACTCACGAAGGCCGAAACCCGATGCCGTCTATCCGGAGCAGATTGTCGTCGCATCTGCTTTTTGCGCCCAGAATACTCTCTATAAGCCACAAGTTGGATTCCACGTGGTCGGTAACCCGCGGGATGCGGTATTCCGTAGGGCCGGCAGCCAGCGAAGCAAACAGGATCAGTTGATCCGCAAGGTGGCGGTCGGTGGTCGCGCCGCTCTCCATATCCTCAAGAAGGCATTGCACCACGTGGTCCGCAATGTCTTCCGAACGCCTGCGCGGCTTTCCGGCCCGGTCGGAACCGATCAGGCATCCTGTGTCCGTTTCGGCCCAGAGAAGAAGCGCGGCTCCCTTCTGGGGGGCCGAATCGTCATCCACAACCCGTATCAGCGGATCATATCCATGAGGCTGAAGGCTGCGCCGGGACTGTTCGGCCATTCGCCGGGCCACCTGTTCCCTCACAAGGTGCGAAGCCAGGGCAACGCCGTGGATTGCCTTCACCGTTCCCTGTGCAGGCAACCGAATGCCTGCAAGAGCGTCCCGCCCCGGATGCACATCCACCACCAGTTCCCCTCGTCCTTCCGGAACGTATCCCGGACGGGCGATGCGCATCTCCAGATGGGCACCCATTCTTCGAAGCAACGGAAGCAGGACGTTTTCCGTGTACAGCGCGCTCGGGGCGAAATCCTGAAACAGCCCCCCGATGATCGTGAACCTGCTGGGAGATTCGGCGAAGAGAGCCGGCGGAATGACTGTCATGGCCAGCATGGTGGTCGATCCCGCTGAGCCGATATCCCAGGTGAAACGCCCCCCTGCGGGACGTTTTCCGGGCTGAAAAAAGATCTCCTGCGATCCCACCGCACCGCCTTCGAGCGTACCGCCGCTGATTTCGGCGCATGCCTTCAGCGCCTGGAGATGCTGGAGGCGCAACCCCGGCTTTTCGCGTTTTGCCCTGATGCGGATCATGTGCAGCGGCTGCCTGAGAAGTGTGGCCAACGCAGCCGCGCATCGAAGGATAGTACCACTCCCGGAGTGCAGGGAACCGTCGATAGCGATCATGAGAACCTCACAACTCAAGGGCAGTGCGCACTTCTAATAGATAAGCACTGTCCCGTGTCCGGAAAAGTGCGGACGGTTGAACAGAATCTATTCATTCCCATATCCGTCACGCATTTTGACATCGTCAAACATGCCTCTTATGTTACCGGCAACTCTAAACTGTGACGAGGAGGATCTCAATCATGAAAACAGGAATCGGATTATTATTCTTTTTTGCAGTCTTTTCTGCTTTGATTAACGATATTGCCAACGCTTCGGAAGTTCCCAGGATGACAAAGGATGAACTCAAGGAACTGCTTGGTAAACCCGGTGTCAAGGTCGTGGACGTGCGGACTGCCAGAGACTGGGATGGCAGTGCGTGGAAAATCAAGGGAGCCATGCGCGGAGACCCGGAAGACATAAAATCATGGATGGGAAACCTGGACAGGAACAATGCCGTTGTCCTTTACTGCGCGTGACACTCAGAAGCTACTACCAGTGCCCGTGTGGCACAGCAGCTCGTGTCTGCCGGCTTTCCGAAGGTCCATGCTCTGAAGGGGGGCTGGAACGAATGGAGTGCAGCCGGGTTTCCCCAGGAAAAGAAGTGAGGGATGTTCAGAATCGTGGAAAGTTCTGCTGTCGGCATTTTGTATCGAGAAACGAACAGAACGCTTCCTCGTGATGGCCGAAATCGATGTGCAGCTCCGCGGTGAGAAC
>JAJFUA010000013.1 GCA_021372635.1 Desulfobacteraceae bacterium
TGGCGTTAATGCTCGGAATGACCGCCAGGAACTTGGGCACGCGTCCGCCGGCGTAGGAGATGTTCCGGATCACGGCCCCGGCAAGGGGATCCAGAATCTGGACCCGAACAGCCGACGTGCTCGCATCCACGCCCGCCACCGCGACTTCGGACACGCCGTCGCCGTTCAGATCGGGCAAAACGGCGAGCCGTTTCGGTGCGTACTGCATATCGAGCGAGATCGAATTCACCTGGGCGTTGGTGTTCGCATCCCGGATCTCCACGCTCGCACCACCACCCAGCGGATCGACCAGCAATTCCACCAGGCTGTTGGAACCCTGGACCGAAGCGACTCCCAATCCGTTCGGAACGCTCGTCGTATCGAAAGTCACGGTACCGACGGCCAACCCGCTTTTCGAGCCCTTTATGGAAACCTCGTTGACGCCGTTCTGGGAATCGGCCTTGAGAACCACAATCTGCGGCGGCGTGCTGTTCGACGCCGGCAGCACGTGAATCGGCTCGACCTGCATGGACGCCGCGTCGATGGTGACATCACCCGGAATCAGCCCTGTTGCGCTGAAGTGCAGCACCGTGTTGCGATCCCCATCCGCAAAGTCCGGCCTGCTCGAAAGCTTGACGCACTGGGCGGTGCTCCAGGTGCCGGGGGTGAAGGTGAGAACGGTGCCTGCCTGTGACGTTTCCCCGCCGTCCAGTTCCAGCCAGGAAATGGAAACCGTAACGGTCGAGGCGGGTTTGTCGCTCAGTTTGACATTGACCCCCCGGTTCGCCAGATCGCCAAGGCTGATGGAAGCCACGTCAGGCACAATGCGCACCGGGCTTCCGAAGACGGCCACTATGGTGTGATTGGCGGTAATATTGCCGAGGGTATAGCTTGAAACGGCTCCCTGGGAAACTCCGTCCACCTTCAGGTCGACGACCCCGCTCGAATTCTGCGGAACCATCGTGAAGGTCTGGCTCGATCCCTGGGAAACCGTAAACATGCCGGAAGGTGTGATCGTGCCGCTGCCGGTCACGCTTGTGCTGATCGTCCAGAGGATCGGAGCGAAGGTGGCCGAAATCGTGTGTGCCGCGCTCACCGAACTGAACGTGTAGCTCGCGATCGCCCCCTTCGACACCCCGTCCACCTTGACGTCGGCGATCTTGCAGCCGGCACTCGGCGTGATGGTGTATGTCTGGCTCGCTCCGTAGTCGACCAGCGTCGTTCCCGAAGGGGTGATGCTTCCGTTGCTTCCCGCGCTCGCCGCGATCGCAAACGACTGAAGAGCGAACGTGGCCGAAATCGTGTGCGCCGCGCTCACCGAACTGAACGTGTAACTCGCGATCGCCCCCTTCGACACCCCGTCTACCTTGACGTCGGCGATCTTGCAGCCGGCACTCGGCGTGACGGTGTATGTCTGGCTCGCTCCACAGCCGACCAGCGTCGTTCCCGAAGGGGTGATGCTCCCGTTGCTTCCCGCGCTCGCCGTGATCGCAAACGACTGAACAGCGAAGGTGGCCGTAATGGTGTGCGGAGCGCTCACCGAACTGAACGTGTAGCTCGCGATCGCTCCCTTCGACACCCCGTCGACCTTGACGTCACTGACGACGTAGCCCGAGTCGGGCGTAATCGTGAACGTCCTGCTGTCTCCATTGGCGACGACCGTCGTTCCGGCCGGAGAAATGGAGCCGTTCGCAGCGCTCGACGCCACGAGAGTCTGGCAGGTCAGTTCGGTGGAGTAGTCACTTTCGTTGCCCGCAGAATCATAGGCGGTCGCGGCCAGGTAGACGGACTGGCTGCCGTCAATCCCCGAAACGACGTAAGACGTGCTGCCTCCGGCATCATACGTTGCCGAATAGGTGCGGCTGGCAGTGCCGAGGTAAAGCTTGTAGCCGCTGACACTCGCACTGGTGCTTGGATCCCACGCTACGGTGACCTGTGCGGCACGAACACTCTGCGGAACGAGGAAAAGAACGGCCACGCAGATGAAACCGAGCCCGGTGACGGAGGAAAGAAACGATTTCCATCGACTCGATGGGGGGGGGAAAAACCTTGCAGACATGTCTACACCTCCCTGGACCGCAACTGATGCAGCCCTTGGAGGTGCTGTACCAGTCCGGTAACCCTGCTACCCTATCTCCAGGTTCTGAATGGAGACTTAGGCCAGTGGCTTTGCGTCCTGCCCTTTCGGACAGTTTGCCTTTGTCAGACCGTTTGTTGTCCACCGCGGGTCGAATCCCTTCCGCTCTCCCGGCCGGGATAGCACGGCTCCAACCCTGTTGATGCACTCATGTTTCAAATCGGAAGAGAATGAAAAAAACTTAAGGTTTTTTTCCACACGGCAAAATACCGGAGCTGTTCTTCAACCGGAATCAGGCTCTGGACTTGCTCTGCTTCACGTTCGCAATTTGCGCCGGGCTATGGAGGCCCCTTCCTGGACGCCCCGCAGCACCCCTGCCGGCTATTGCTGAAAAATGGCTGCATAGCAGCAACCTTACCCCTGTTTCAAGAAAAATCATCAACAGCATTGGATCACTGGATTCCATAAAGCAACATCATACTATGAACATTATTATTTAAAGGATATTAGGTATCAGAAATACCCATTATATCACCTCTAAGTTCATCCTTTACTCTTGGCGTAAACCGCTTAGAATCAAAATAAAAATTGAGGCAAACACGAGTTCACGATCGTCGAGCAACTGTTTGCTCACGGAAGACTTTGAGAACTCTTCCGCGAGCTTGCTGTGCAGGTTTGTGCTGCGCTGGAGATGGCGCCGATGCGTTCCGTTATCGTTCTGGCTCTCATCATATTCTTAACTTCATGCGGTCCGGGCTTCGCAATTCCCATCGAATCCGTTTCCGAGCCCGGTGTCCGCACTGCGGACACCGCCCCGGCCGAGGCTGCCACCCCGGACCTGCCGGCTGCCAAAGCTGCCGCTCCGCATGCTCCGGACACAGAAACCGGCCCGCCCTTGCCCAAGATCCCCCCGACAACCGTACACATGTTTCTCAGGCAGGGGCCGGAAAGCCGATTCGAGATATTCTTCACGGACGTCAGGTATGACACCGACCTGGTCGATTTCGAGTTCTACCAGGCGTGGTGCCTGGAGAAGGACAAGCCGATCCGCAGAAACGCCATTCACAAGGTGAAGCTGCACAACTGCTACGATCCCGCTCTGCCCCCCGCATTCAGGCACATGGACTGGAACCGGATCAACTACATCATCAACCACAAGAGAGGGTCCAAGGAAGCGGTCCAACTGGCGATCTGGTATTTCACCAACGGGGAGCAGCCGATTTCCCTGAATGAGGAAGCGGCCTTACTCGTGGAAGAAGCGTTCCTGAAGGGGAAAAGCTATGTGCCGACCGCAGGGGAACTCATTGCGATCATCTGTCAACCGGACGAAAGGAAGCAACCGCTGTTTCTCGTGTTCAAAATCCCGGAACCCCCTCTCGAGGTGGCTTCGGACATTTTCATACCGCCCATTCCCCCGGTAGTGGGAGCTTCCTTTCCTTTTGCGCTGGCCGCTATTCCCCTGGTGCCCGTCGTTCCGCTCATCCCCGGCGGCGGCGATACTCCAGGCGATCACGACCATCCCTCTCCGGTTCCCGAACCCGCAAGCCTGTTCTTTGCCCTGACCGGGGCGGCCGGAGTGCTGGCATCCCGCTTCCGCCGAAACCGGGGCGAAAGGCGCTCCTGGACTACGACACGATCGCGTTGATCTGTAAAGCCCCGTGCTTGTCGTTCCGCGTGACGTTATCGGCAAGAGAGTACAGCAGCATGTGATCGGACCCGTTCTGTTCGACGGTCTCGACCATCTCCTTCAAAGTGGCCAGGGGAATAAGGACGGAGATCAAGACCTCTTCCTCGTCCGACCCGAACAATTCCAGCGCCTGCTTGAGCGTGGCCAGTTGCATGATATTCTTCCCTCCGTATGTGAACCCCGAAGTTTCTCGTGGCGTTTCCGGCGATTGTCTGAAAACACGGCAAGGCTGCTGAAGCAGGAACGACCGCAACCCGCGGCAAAGGGAGTTCCTATTTCGTCTTATCTTCGTGGGAAACGAGGACGAACTGTTCCGGCGGAATATAGATGACGATGGTCTTTCCCATGTCGCTCGTCCAGATTCCGAAATCATAGTGGTCCTCCCCCCTGTAATTCGGAAGGAAATGAGAAACCGGACGGTTGGACTTCAGGAGTTGGATGTAGGTGTACTCACCGGCGGAACTCTCCCGGGCATACCAGAAGGTCTTTCCGACCGGAACATCCATGAATCTTACGGACCTGAAATTCTGGAGCTGCAACGGATACCTCCCTAGCGCGAGTTCTTGGGGCTTCCTCATCGGGATGCTTCTCCTCAAGCCGGTTCGACGGCGGCTGGATCGGACCTGATTAGCCACAGTATAGCTCATTTGGGTAATTTCACTAAACATGAAAATCCGGATCCGGTCGGCGGTCTTCGACCAAGCCAGGACCCGCCGGAACACCGTCCGGGAGGGAGCAGCGGAGGGCGGCGCCCCGACGGGATTCCGGTGCCGGCCCAAGATGTTGCACCCGTGCCGCCGTGGCATGGGTGCAAGCGCCGCCTCACCGGTCTTTTCGTCGTCTTGCATCGGATCATTTGACAACAGGCGCATTTCAGGCAATATGGCCCCAATAACGGGTATCCGTAAAGACCTGCAATCCGAGTACTGCGAGGCAATATCCATATGGAACAGACGCAAAACCTGAAATACGGCCGCTACCAGGTGCTGAGGACATTGGGCAATGGCGCCATGGGCATCGTCTATGAGGCGCATGACCCGCAAATCGATCGACATGTGGCATTGAAAGTGCTGCGGCAGGACCGCCTCACCTCCGACACCTACATCCGCAGATTCATCAAGGAAGCCGTTGCCATCGGCCGTCTCTCCCACCCCCGCATCGTCACCGTGTACGATGCCGGACAGGACAACGAAGCCGTATACATCGCGATGGAATTCCTGGAAGGCGCGCCGCTCGACGCCGTCATGGCCAAAAGACGCCCCAGCCTGTCAGAGGTCGTGGACATTGGCTGCCAGGTGGCGGAAGCTCTCGACTACGCCCATTCCCGGGGAATCGTCCACCGGGACGTCAAACCCAGTAACCTGTTGATGCGAACCGACGGCCTGATCAAAATCACCGATTTCGGCATCGCCCACATCGAAGACCCCGCCGTGACGAAACAGACACAGGCCGGAGAAATCCTCGGGACTCCGGCCTACATGTCCCCCGAGCAAGTCATGGGCAAAGAGGTGGACGGCCGCTCCGACCTGTTTTCGCTCGGGGTGATTCTCTACGAGATGAGCACCGGGCAAAAGCCGTTCAGGGGCCCAACCCTCACCTCCATCCTTCGAGAGATCGTCGACGGCTTGCCCCGCATTCCGGAAGGCATCCAGCCCGAGCTTCCCCCCGGCTTCCGCACGGTCATCATGAAATGCCTGAGCAAGAGGCCCGAAGACCGCTACCAGACGGGAAGGGAACTCGCCGAGGCGCTGAAAGGCTGCCTGGAGCCGCCCCGTCCCACCCCTCAGCCGGAACCGGTTCCCGAAACGCTCCCCCCGCATCGCGGCTTTTCGCTCAAGTTCCTGGCCATCCCCTCCGCACTCGTCCTGGCGGGCCTGCTGGCTTACGGAACTTACCAGTACATGCCGAAACGCACGGCCGGGCCCGGAGAACCGCCCGCGACCACCGTCGGCTCCACCGCGCGCAGCACGCTTCCGCCCACCACACAGCCTCACGCCACGGTGCCGTCCACAAGCGTACCGCCTACGACTATCCCTCCCGCAACGGTTTCTGACGGCAAAGACACCGGGATTCCCACCGGCACCACCGTTTCGGGAAAATCCGACGCTCCGGCGGCGGCCTCCTCCGGCTCAACGGCAGGCAGTGCGGCGGGGGGAGCGGAAAAGATTTCGGCCGCCGCGGTCGCACAGGATGTCAACGTCGCAACAGCCGCGGGATCCACGTCCGGTTCCACCGGCAAAGAACCGGAAGATCCCTTTCAGAAAGCCATGGCGGAGGGCACCGCGGCTTTCGAGCGGAAGCAGTACGAAACCGCCCAGCAGTCATTCTCCACGGCGCTCGGTTTCAAATCGGACAGCAACGCCTACTTTTACCTCCTTTCGACCATGATCGAACTGCACCGGGACAACCAGGCAAAAGACACCTTCGACAAAGCCTCCAGCCTTTTCCCCGAGGCCCCGGGCCTGTATGCGATCTACGCCCGGTATCTCGTCGCACAGGGCCGCACGCAGGAAGCCGGGAAAGTCATGGACAGGGCGCATGCGCTCATGCCCAACGATGCAACCATCCGGCAATGGAGGGAATATATCGCCTCTCTGAACAAACCGGCCGTAACCGCGACCACTGTCGCAACCACGACCACGATGCCGGCGAAGATGCTTCCGCCCTACCCCATGAGTACAAGAACGCGAAAAGTCTCCGCTGCCGCTGAAAGAGAAAAGGCACAGGCGCTTTTCACTTTCGCCAAAAAGGAAAACAAGCGGCTTCAATGGGATGACTGCCTCGCGGGAAAGGCCGTTCAGCGGGCAAAAGACATGATCGCCGCCGGATATTTCGATCACAACGCGCCCAACAGCGCAACCAACCCGGCATGGAAGCTCATATCCTCCTGCCGGAAGGTGGCAAACGGAGGCGAAAACCTCGCACAGGGTTATCATTCAGCGGAAACCATTCACCAGGAACTGATGAAAAGCAGTACACATCGCAGGAATATCTTGAGTTCCAAGTACCGTTACATGGGCGTTGGGTGCAGCGAATATATCTGCGTGGAACTTTTCGCGGGACCGTAAAACCGGCGGGGACGGGGGATGTCCCTTCCCGGCCGCAGGCCGCAACGGCCGGGCGCAGGCTTTCCGTCAATGCTTTTCGATGCGCTGCAGCCGGATGATCACCGGGCAGGCCGATAGAGAACGGGCTTCGAGGAGCATCCGCCCGCCCTGGTCTGCAATGAGCTTATAGGCCATATTCAAAAAGAGATCCAGGACCCAAGGTTTGCTTTGCAGCGACGCTTCGGAGGGATCGGCAAAATGCTGCCCCTCTTCCACGCGCCCTATGACGATCTCGATTTCGTTCCCCCTGTCCCGGACCGTCACGGGCAAATCCATCGGGCAGGCTGCGTTCAACCCGATTTCCTTGAACAGGAGAGACAGCGCCCGGGCAAACAGGTCGCCGTCCAGCGGCACCATCAGGTGTGACGTGTCTGCTTTCAAGACCGGGTGAATGCCCTTCGCAGACCACTCCTTTTCGTGCAGTTCGATCTGCTCCTGCAGGATCACGTCGATCTTTTCCAGTTTTTTATCGGGTGAGGGGAGCTTGACGAAGGTGTCCACTTCCTTGAGGACCGACTCGATCCTTTCCACCGAAGCCATCACGGCCTGGATTCCCGCCTTTTGAGCGTCGCCGGCGGCCGGCTGCGCCATTCGCCTCACCATGCCCCCAATCACCATGAGGGGATTTCTGATTTCATGGGCAATCGCCTGGGCAAGCCAGACATAGGCGGCGGCGCGCTCCATCTCGATGAGACGCGACTGGGTTTCCTTGAGGGTTTCCACCGTGCTGGCATGCCGGCTCTTGATCTCGGCCCAGAGCCTGGCGTTTTCCACCAAGGGCGCCATAACGCCCGCTATGGTTTTGAAGAATTCCAGATCCTCGTGACTGTACGCGCCGGGAACGCTTTTCGACAGGTAGATCAGCCCGTAGATCTGCCTGCGGTAGATGAGCGGTACGCAGAGGGCGGAGCGGATTTTCAGGGCCAGGACGCTTTCTTCCGCCTTCAGAGCTTCCTCGCCCAGGGCATCCGCCAGGATGAAGGACTCGCCGTTTCGCATGAGACGGTTGACAATGCTTTTGCTCACGGGAACGATCGGACGTGAATCGTCCGAAAAAACGGCCTCCAGGGAACCGTCTTCACGAAAGAGACCGATGTAGCCCTGGTCCTGCCCGTAGATTTCCTTCAGGTTGGAGAAGAATCGCGCTCCCAGCACGGCGGGCTCTTGCTGCTCGGACAAGGCTACGGTCATTTTGTAGAGCCACTGGAGTCGCTTGTGGTCGATCTCGTTCTCGGCCGCCTGCGATGAACTGCCGACGATGAGCGTATCGGAGAGGTCGCCCTTCCCCTCACGGCAAATCGAGAACACGGCCTCCCCCAGCCGGATCGAATCCCCGGGCGCAACGGGGCACTTCCCCTCGATCCGCTTTCCGTTGACGTACACGCCGTTGCGGCTTTTCAGATCCTCAACCCATACCCGGCCTTCCTCTTCGAAAACCCTGGCATGCCTGTGGGAGATGGTCGGCTCATGCAGGTCCAGATCGACGCCTTCCCCCCTGCCGATCACACACGGAGGCGTCACTCTGAAAACCCTCCCGGTTTTTTCCTCTCGAATCAGAAACGGTTCACTCATGACGGAGAGCCCTTTTTGCACGAAGGCAATCCCGCGGCGCGTCGAATCCGCTCCAAAGAAGACCGGGAAAAGAGCGGATCAAGCCATGGCGATGGCGTCGCGCGTGGTCTCTTTCACCTTGTACATGGCGGCATCGACTATACTGAGAAGCTCTCTCTTGTCGGCGGCATCTCGCGGGAAGGACGCCACTCCGAAGGAGGCGGTGATATGGATGTTCAACTGTTCTTCCGACAGGAAAGGATAAGCGTTCACCTGCTCCCGCAGGTATCCGGCAAAGTCGAATGCCTCCTCCTTGGTCGACCCGGGAAGAAGGATGACGAACTCGTCTCCCCCGTAGCGCACGGCGGCGTCCCCCGGACGCGTGAGGCGTCTCAGGAGCATCCCGATTTCCCGGAGCACCTTGCTGCCGCACAAATGCCCGTGGACATCGTTGACCTGCTTGAAATGGTCCAGGTCGAAAAAGATCATCCCGACTTCACGGCCCGTTTGATTCGCCCGCGCAAGCTCGCGATCCATCGTTTCGTACAGGTAGCGCGTGTTGTAGAGGGTCGTGTGGTCGTCTGTAAGGGAAAGCAGCTGGATTTTCTGGAAGGATGCCGCGTTCTGAATGGCGATGGCCGCGTATTCGGCGATCGTCTGGAGCGCGCCCATGTCCCGGGGGGAAAAGGAGCCCTCCTCCATCCGGTTGATGAGTTCGATGACCCCGAGAACCTTTCCCCGGTTCACCAGGGGAACGCAAATGATGGATTTCGTGGTAAAGCGGGTCTGTTCGTCGAAGCGCCCGCAGAACCTGGGATCGCACCGCACATCGGGGATGAGCAGGCTTTCCCCGGTTTGAGCCACCCAGCCTGCGATGCCTTCCCCCACTTTGAGCCTCGTTCCTTTCAGGACTTCGGAGCCTTCCCCGACAACGATCTCGAAACTCAGTTCCCCGCCGCCGGCGTCCATGAGCAGCAGCGACCAGTTGCGCGGCTTCAATAGGTCCCGGATCTTGTCCATGATGATCGTCAACACCTCGCTCAAATCCAGGGTGGATGTGAGCGTCCTGGCAAGATCGGCATATATTTCGTGCTCGGCCCTAAGCCGGTTGAGGTAATCGTCGTTGAGGCTCATGGGGTGGCAAACTCCATTCGAACGGCCGTGCCCGCCCGGGTCCGGCCCGGGAGCGATTCATCACGGATAGCGGCAATTCCGCTGTCGCAAATGTCCGCGCACCGTTTGGCAGTCCTCTACCTCCGCCTGGGGCGGGAAGGCTCGGTCCTGGCAAGTTGCTGGTCCGAAAACCGCTCGGGCCCGCTGCTTTCCGCAATCATCTCGCAAAGGACAACGGTCACGTTATCGTGGCCCCCTGCGGCATTGGCCGCATCGACGAGCATCATCGCCCTGTGCGACAGTGCTTCCGGCATGGTCAGAATCTGCCGGATCGTCTCATCTTCCACCATGTCGGTCAGGCCGTCGGAACAAAGGAGGAACACATCCCCGGGCAACGCCTCCCCTTTCAGAAGATCCACGGCCGGCGCCTCCTCCGTTCCCACAGCCCTCAGGATAACGTGCCGCATGCGATGTGTTCGGGCCTGGCTGCTGGTAATCACCCCTTTTTCCAGCAGATCCTGCACGAAGGAATGGTCCCGGGTCAGTTGTATCAGTTGCCCGCTGCGAAAAAGATAAGTCCTGCTGTCTCCCACATGGCCGAGGCAGTAGCTCCGGTCGTTCAATGCCAGGAGTTCCGCGGTACAACCCATCCCGTGGTGGTCGGGATTCTCCTGCACGTGGCCGCGGATTCTGCGGTTGGCCAGGTCGAAGGATTTTTCTATCGTGGAAACACTGTCAGACCTTCTTCTGTCGGCCATCCAGGTAAACATTTCCAGGGCGGCCTCGGTAAAAAAGCGGCTCGCCAACTCCCCGGCGGCCGCTCCGCCCATCCCGTCGGCAAGTACCGCCAGCCCGAGATCGGAATTGACCAGGAACGCATCCTCGTTGTTCGAACGCTTCCTGCCGGTGTCCGATTTGCCGTAGCAGGCCATTCTCAGCATGAGTTCATCCCGCTGCATCGTTGGTTATGGTTAAGTGCCCGGAATTACCGGGTCAGCATCCACGCGT
>JAJFUA010000015.1 GCA_021372635.1 Desulfobacteraceae bacterium
GGGCGAGCAGATACGGCCGACCACCGATCGAGTGCGGGAGGCGATCTTCAGCATCGTCTCCCCGCACATCGCGGAGGCCCGTGTGCTGGATCTTTTCGCGGGCACGGGCGCCATGGGGCTGGAAGCGCTCAGCCGGGGCGCCGCCTCGGCTGTTTTCGTGGACCAGCGCCAGGAGGCGGTCCGCCTCGTCGGGTCCAATATCGACCTGTGTGGTGCGCGGGACCGGGCAAGAATCGTGCAAGGACCGGTGGAAAGGGCCATCCGCAGGCTTGCGGACGGCGGTGAGAAGTTCGATCTTGTATTCATGGATCCCCCTTATGGCATGGGATACGTGGAACGCACCCTGCCGCACCTCGGCGAAATAGCCGCCGAGGGCGTCCTGGTGGTTGCGGAACACCACGTCAAGGATATTCTCCCCGATCGGGTAGGGGAATGGATGAGGGTCCGGGAACGCAGATACGGGGATACGCTGGTTTCCTTCTTCGAAATATTTGTCCAAGCTGAAAACGTTGAAGTGGAGTAATACTGAAGTGGAAATGGAGGGGCGGATGGAGAAGTTGGCGGTCTATCCGGGTTCGTTCGACCCGATTACGAACGGACACCTGGATCTTTTGGAGCGGGGGCTGAAGATATTCGACAGGATGGTCATTTCCGTCGCGGCGAATCCTGGAAAGTCCTCCCTTTTCAGCCTGACGGAGCGGATCGAACTGATCAAGGCGTCCATCGAGGCCACGGAATACCGGAACCGGGTGGAGGTGGATTCCTTCAACGGCCTTCTGGTGGACTACGTCCAGAAAATCGGCGCCGACGCAGTTGTCCGCGGACTTCGCGCCGTCAGCGACTTCGAATACGAATTCATGATGGCGCTGATGAACCGCAAGTTGAACGCCGAGGTGGAGACGCTCTTCCTCATGACCGGGATGCGCTGGATCTACATCAGCTCACGACTGATCAAGGAAGTCGTGATGTCCGGCGGATGCGTGACCGGCCTCGTCCCCGAAGCCGTGGAAAAGGCGCTGATCAAACGCCTGGGACAGGGGCCCGGCTCGACGTTCCGGTAGAGCTGTTTTTTCGAGGGGAAGCGATGTTTTCGAAGGCCCGGCGTCATGCCGCGGGCGGCGGAGAGGCGCTCCCCTCGATCGGGGCGGAGAGGTGTTCGCTCGGCCGCGCTTTTATTCCAGGTGCCGGGCCAGGGCCAGAACTGTCCGCACGTAAGACTTGCTGTGATTGTAGTTCCAGATGACTTCTTCCTTCTGGGACTGGTTTTTCGCTTCGCACCAGCCGTACCCCCTCAGGTAATTGGCGGTGCTGAAGATGGCGTCCGCGGGCTGGAAAAGGTCGATGCGCCCGTCCCGGTTTCCGTCCGCCCCGTAGCGTTCCAGGCTCGAAGGCAGGAACTGCGGCCATCCGATCGCCCCCATGACCGATCCCTTCAGGGCGGGCAGCCTCGTGCCCTGCCGGTCGGCCAGCCGGAACAGGGCGCGGATTTCCCCGTAGGCCCAGTTCGAACGGTCCACCAGCTTCTTGTCGAAAGCCTCGCGATCCCACTTTTCCCGGTCCCTTTCCGAAAGCAGCCTCCAGATCCTGTCCCGCTGTCCCTTCTGGTCCATGAGCGCGAAGGTGGAGAGAATCGCCAGCGTGGGCGTCTTTCCCGTGTAGCTGCCGAAATGCGTCTCCACGAGCATGATCGCCGCGATGACGGATCTTTCGACGCCGTACATCGCCTCCGCCTTCGCGAATGTGGAGTCGTGCGCCCGGATGAATCGCTGTCCCTCGGCGACGGCGGAGGGGGTCACGAACTGACCGTAGTTGAGTTTGCCTTCGCGGATGCGCATGCACACGGCGATGGTGTGGAACTGCGGCGCGACTTCCGGCTGGAAGGCCGCCGATATCCTGGCGGGGGAAAAACCGTCCGCGGCGAGCCGCTTCTTGAGAGGCTCGAAGGCGTTCTCCGAGGCGAGCGCGGGGAGGTGCGAGAAGAAGAGGCCGCAGGCCAGGAAAAGAGCGGCCGGGCCGATGAGCTTTCGAAAGTGCTTCCGTGCAGCGGGCATGAATTGCGATCCTTCCTGTTCCCGTTCGTACCGGTCCGTTCGTTTCCTATTGCGCTTTTTCGAACGAGTCATTATATAGGAAAGGTCAATCTGGCGCAAGGGAACACATAGAAGCATTCTCGAACGACTCTCCGAATCAAAGGCTGTCTGCTCCTGCTAAAGAATGTTTTGGCAGGAGATTTTTTTTCTGGAGGAGCTATGCCGCAGGAATCGGGCGAAGCGCAGGCATCGGGTGAGCGTTTGCAGTCCATTGCACAATTTGTCCGCCTCAGAAACGAACTCCTTTCCCTCATGAGCGGCCTGCCGGTCCTGGACCCGCGATTCGAGAAAACCTGCCCGGAACTCGGGGAAAAACTCGAAAGGAACACCTTCAACCTGGTCGTGGTCGGCCAGTTCAAGCGCGGCAAGACCTGCCTGATCAACGCCCTGCTGGGCTCCGACATCCTCCCGGTGGCCGTCGTGCCGCTCACGTCCATCGTGACCGTGCTGACCTACGGGGAGGAGTTGACCCTGGAGGTATTCTTCACCGACGGGCGGGCTTCCCGGATCGCCCCCGGCGAACTGGCCGATTATGTGACCGAGACGGGCAATCCGAAGAACGTGAGAAACGTCCGGGACGTCCTCATCACCTTTCCATCGGCGTATCTGAAAGACGGAGTGCGGCTCATCGACACGCCGGGGGTGGGGTCCGTCTACAGCCACAATACGGACGTCGCCTACCAGTATCTTCCCAAGGCCGATGCGGCGCTCTTCCTGCTTTCCGTGGACCAGCCCGCGAGCCGGGCGGAACTGGATTTCCTGAGGGATGTCCGGGAGTATTCCGGGAGAATCTTCTTTCTACTTAATAAAATCGATTACTTGAACGATCTCGAAGTCGAGGAGTCCATCGAGTTTTCCCGGAAGAGCCTCCGGGAGGCCGTGGGAGCGGACGTGAACGTTTTTCCCGTATCGGCGAAGCTGGCCCTGTGCGGAAAAATGGAGGGTTGCGAGGCATCCCTGCGGGAGAGCCGCCTGCCGCAGTTTTCCGAGGTGCTGCACCGGTTCCTGGTGCAGGAAAAGGGCAAGGTGCTCATCCTGTCCGTTGCGGGAAGCCTGCTGCGGGCTCTCTCGCACATACGCCTGGAAGCCGAGTTGGAACTCCGGTCGCTGACGTCTCCCGTGGAGGAGATCCGCCGGAAGGTCGAGGCGCTGGAGAGCAAGAACCGGGAGATCGCGAGCGAGAAGGAGCATTTCGACCTGCTTCTGAACGGGGAGGTGGAGCGCATCGTGAAGACGGTGCTCGACCCCGACCTGAGGGCCTTCAGGAAGGATATCGGCGCCGACATGGCGCGGCGGTTCGATGCGTTTTACGCGGAGAACGAGGAAAAGGCGCTCAGGGAACTCAACGAGGTCCTGGAAGGATTCGTGACGGGAGAGGTTGAGCGGGCCTTCAGCGAATGGCACGAGGCGGAGGAGGAGAAGATCTCCTCGGAGTTCGACGGGGCGTGCGGGCCGTTCCTGGAGAAGATCAACGACATCGTGGACGATCTCCATAGCTTTTCGTCGAGGCTGTTTTCCGTGCCTTTCGAAAGCGTGCGGGGAGAGTCGACCTGGAAGACCGAGTCGCGATTTTATTTCCGGCTGGGCGAGGAGCCCGTGGGGCTCGACCTGCTGGCCGATTCGCTGGCCCAGGTGCTGCCCGGCTACATTGCGCGGCGGTTTGAGAAGATCCGGGCCTTCGCTCACCGGGTGGCGAACCGGTGGATCGTCGACAAGCGGCGCAGGCGGATGAACGAGGCGATCGAGATGCATGCGGGCAGGATGCGGCACGATTTCGTGGAGAGGCTGCAGCGCAGCAAGCTGGCGTTTCGTTCGGAGATGATGGGAAGGATCGAGGCGACGGCGGACGGGATCGGGCGCGCCCTGGAGAAGGGGATGGCGGAGAGGGCGAAGGGGGAGGCGGAGGCCGCCAGGCGGCAGGAATCTCTCCTGGAGACGCTCGGGCGCATCCGGGAAGAGGAGAAGGAACTCGAGAGGATCAGGGCGGACGCAACCGACGGAAGGGATGCGTCCTGACCGCCGGTCTGCCGGAAACTTGTGCTTCGCGGGAAAGGGGGTGTTCCGGCAAGCCTTCGAATCCTCTGTGTTTTAAGCTTTTGTGCTTGACAAAAAATTTGTGCTAAAGTAGCTTTTTGTGCCGCATGTGAAAAGTGTAGCTATTCACAGGACTTGCCGGAAAGAGGCTTGTTCTGCCCGCTCGCATGCACAATTCGACTGGTTGGGGCAACGGTATTCCAGTGCACTGCCGGAATTTTTTCGCATATCATGCTAAAGCGCCTTGCCTGATCTCGTCATTCGATCACCCTCAACCCGGCTGAAATCGCTTGAAGGTTCAAGAGGAAGTGTGAGGGAGAATCACGCTTGCTGTTGGTTCTT
>JAJFUA010000055.1 GCA_021372635.1 Desulfobacteraceae bacterium
GGAGTTCAACGAGGTTGCGGTGAGCGTCGCCAAGTCGGGAGAACTGGTGAGCGAAATCGCCGCGGCCTCGCAGGAGCAGTCCCAGGGGATAGGACAGGTGAACAAGGCGATTTCCGAGATGGACAAGGTGGTCCAGGGGAATGCGGCCAACGCCGAAGAATCCGCCTCCGCCTCGACACAGATGAACGCGCAGGCTACCCACCTGCAGACCTACATCGAAGACCTCGCGTCCCTCGTGGGAGGGCGTGCGTCCCAAGGCGGGGGAAATATGAAGGAACTGGCGGGACCTGCCGAAGAAGAACCGGCTCTTCCGCCTCCTGCCTCCAGGCCGAAGAGGATTTCCGGCTGGAACGGCGACAAGCCTGAAAAGGCCGTGGCACCGCGTCGTCCCGCGAACAAGGAAGTCGGCCCGGAACAGATCATCCCCCTGGATGAATAGGGGGTGCACGGGGTCTCGTGACTCCGGCCCCGGAGGCAGGGACCCCTTGATGGGCGCTCCAAAGAAAAGGGCCCACTCATGGACGAAATCGTTACTTCGGGGATTGCATTCGTATTTCTGGCTGCCTCGGGCATTTTGATCCTGCGCGCGTCCGCCCTTGCCGGCGAGGCGCGCGCCTGCCTGTTCGCAGTCGCAGCCTGCGTTCCTGTCTGCTTGCCCCACTGCCTTGCCTGGGTTCGCAACGCCTTCGGAAGAGGGGTTCCTCCGGCCGATATGTCCGGAGTATGGACGGTGCTCGTCCTGTCCCTGCTCGTCATGGCCATGGCCGTCTCCTCTTCGACGCCGTTCCGGGCGCGCCTGCAGGAACGTCTGAGAAACAGGCGGCCCTGTCCCGAAGACCGGCCTCTCTCTTCCACACAATTCGAAGTTTCCTTCCCGGGGCAGCGGAAAGCGGAGCCCGACGCGGAGGCGTTCCGGAATCCGGCGCCCGCGCAGCAAACCGCCTGCAAGGAAGCTCCGCCGCAGGACTTCCTGGGGGGATGCGCCCGGTTCGTGGAACTCTTTCCGGAGGCCGCCTTTGCCGTCGACCTCACGGGAAGAGTAATCGCATGGAACCGGGCCATCGAAGCGCTGACGGGCGTCGAGAAGGCGCAGGTTCTCGGAAGGAGCGGGTATGCTTATTCACTGCCGTTCTACGGGGATCACCGGCCCGTTCTGATCGACCTCGTGCGGGGTGCGGACCCCGTCTTCGAGCAGCAGTATGATCTGATAGCCAAAGAGGGGGAATCCCTCACGGCGGAACGCTATGCGCCGCTGCTGCACGACGGCGGAGGCGCGCACCTCAGGGCGACGGCTTACCCTCTTCTCGAAAACGACGGTTCCATCGTGGGTGCTGTCGAATTCATCCGGGACATCACCGAGAGGAAAAACGCCGGCCCTGCCCTGAAGGGGAGGGAGGACCGGTACCGCGCGATTTTCGAAGCTTCCCGGGACCCGATCTGCATTACCGGCCGCGACTGCCGCCTCGTGGAGGTGAACCGGTCCGCACAGGATTTGTTCGGCTATTCATGCGAGGAGATGATCGGGATGCACTGGAGTGCGCTTTGCCCCGACCTCGAATGCCTGGCAGTCTTCCGCGACGGGATCGGGGAGAACGGCTCGGCGTCCGAATTCCAGGGTGCCTTCCGAAAGAAGGACGGAACGCAGGTTCAGTGCATCGTCACGGCCATCGTGCGCCGGGCGCCCGACGGGACGTTCCTGGGAGGCCAGGCGATCATCCGGGACGTCACGGAACTGAAGAAGCTGGAGCAGCAGTTCCTGCAATCCCAGAAAATGGAAGCGGTCGGACGGCTTGCGGGCGGCGTAGCCCACGACTTCAACAACCTTTTGACGGCCATCATGGGCTACTCGCAGATCCTGCTGTGCCGGACCGGCGAGGAAAGCCCTCTTCGTCGCTATGTGTATGAAATAGACCGGGCGGCCGGCCGCGCCGCCGATCTGACGCGGCAGTTGCTTGCCTTCAGCCGCCGCCAGGTGTTTCAACCCTCCGTCGTGAACCTCGACGCGCTCATCGGAAAAATGGACAATATGCTTCGCCGCATCATCGGCGAGGACATCCACCTGACCGTCGTTCCCAACCCGGAACCCTGCCGGGTAAAGGCGGACCCGGGGCAGATCGAGCAGGTTGTCATGAATCTCGCCGTCAATGCCCGGGATGCCATGCCCGGAGGCGGCCGGCTCACCATAAAAGCCGTCAACACCGACCTCACCGCTGAGCACTTTCACCGAAAAATCGCCGTTCAACCGGGTCCGTACGTACTGCTCACGGTGAGCGACACCGGGACGGGCATGGACGAGAGCGTTCTCCCGTTCGTTTTCGAACCGTTTTTTACGACGAAGGAACCCGGCAAGGGCACCGGCCTGGGACTCTCCACGGTCTACGGGATCGTCAAGCAAAGCGGAGGGTTCGTCTTCGTGGACAGCGAACCGGGAAAGGGTTCCGTCTTCAAACTCTACCTGCCCCGCGTGGAGAACCCCGTGTGCGTGGAGGGAAAACCCGACCCTGTGCCGGAATGCGCGCAGGCCGGCGAAACCGTGCTGGTGGTCGAAGATGAAAACGCGGTCAGGACCCTGGTCTGCGATGCGCTCAGGGAAAACGGCTACAACGTCCTCGGCGCCTGCCACGGCCGGGAAGCTCTCGCTCTTGCGGAAAACTACGGGGCCTCGATCCATCTCCTCCTGACGGATGTGGTCATGCCGGAAATGAACGGACTGGAGCTTGCCGGGAAACTGTCGGCGCTCCGTTCCAATATGAAGGTACTCTACATGACGGGCTACACGGAGAACGGCATCGTCGGCCGGGACGGGCTCCGCGTCGGCGTGAACCTCCTGCGCAAGCCTTTCACGCCGGACGGCCTCAAGCGTAAAGTGCAGGAAACCCTGGCGGGTTCCGCCTCGGGGTTACGGATGAACGGCCCGCAGGTCGCCGCGTGCCATTGAATGAACGAAGGGGAGGTTTCTCGTTGAACCCTTCAGAGAAACGATCGACGTGGCTGTTCGAGGTTCCGGAGGAAGGGGCCGCCGCCGAGCCGGCCGGAAAACTCCGGGACCGTGTCGACGTCTCCCCCATGGGCACGGAAGGCTGCCTCTGGTGGGATTGGGATTTCAGCTTCTGCGACCCGGAAGAGCCTTTCGAAGAGGGCCGGGAATGAAGGAAAATGTCATGGACGAAGGTGTGTAAAGAGTGGGCCGAAACTCTTCGGAGAATGCTGCCTGACGATGCGACCGCCTCTGGAAAACCTCATGAAAAACCGATTGACATCCTGGTAATGGCCGTTAACAATATTTATTTTTACTAGAGAGTTATCTAAGTTTGAGAGTATGCGCCGGATCGGCGCGGAGGATAGCCCGGCCGGTGAATTGTGAGGAAAACCAGGCGGGGACAGGGGATGGGCGCGGGCGGCAGATCCGAGTTGCAGGGGCGGATTCGACAAGAGGGGAAAGATTGATGATTCGAAGCTTGCGGGGTGTTTTTCCGGTCCTTGTTTTCTGCATGACGCTTTGGGGATGCGGCACGGCGAACGTGCAGCACCGGATGTCCCGGGACGTGGTTCCTCCGGGACAGGTCGTGCCGCAGGAGACGCCGCCGGAGCGGGAAGAGCCGCGGGAAGCCCCCGTGGACCGGGAACTTGAGGAGGAGGAAGAACCGGATCTTGCCGGAGTTCCGGGCCGGGTTTCTCCGGAACATGCCCGGGCCGAACGGGGCATTGCGGAAGAAAGTGGGGACCTCGACTGGAAAGACTTCGAAATGGCGTCCATGGCGCAGGAAGAGACGCCGCAGGAGGCGCCCGGATACGTGGAGGGGCAGGCGAGGGAACTTCCGCACCAGGAGGAGGGAAGGGACGGGAGGCAGCCGCGAACCCCGGAGCGCCGCACGGCGAGGGCCCCCGACTTCGGCTGGACCGAACGGGTGGTCACGGACGACGAACTGGAGCGGCTGGCCCTCAAAGACCCCGAACTCACCGTCGTCGCCTCCTGGAACATTCTCGCCCGGCTGAACACGATCGCGCACTATTACATCCCGGACGCCATCCGGCACAAAATCCCCCTGAAAGTGCCCAACGATTTCAGCGCGTACAAGAACTGGTCCCCGCTGCCCGACTATATCCACGACCTTGCGGAAATGGAGAAATTCATCATCATCGTGAAAGACCATCCTTTCCTGGGTTGGTATGAAAAAGGCCGGAGGATGGGGGACACGCAGATCTGCGTCGGCAAGAAATTCGACTGGACGCGGGCGGGAGTCTACTCGGTGAAGGAAAAGGATGCGAAGCACGTTTCCAGGAGCTATCCGAATTACTGGGGCCAGCCCTCCCCCATGCCGTGGGCGCTGAGGATCTATGAGACCGTCTGGATCCATGCGGGCGACGTCACGGAAGGTTACTGCTCGCACGGCTGCATCAACTTACCCATAAAGACCGCGGAATGGCTCTTCAACTGGGCGGAACAGGGCACGACCGTGCTGGTCGTCAACTCGGTGGACGACCTGGAAAGCGTACTGGCCCGAAACCGGGCCAACTGCCTGCTCTTTGCCGATGCCTGCCCGTGGAAAAAACATCCAGCCGACGAAAAAAACGTTAAAGGTTTTTCGGGGACTGTCCGATTCCTGTAATTAGGAGTCTTGTGTACTCCGCTTGATAAAGGCAAACCGTTCGAAAGGGCGGGACGCAAAGCCATTGGCCTAAGTCCTCGGAGAGGATACGGTTGCAAGGTTGCCGGGCGGGCAGCGTTTCCCGGTTCTGCTGCTCGCGTAGACGAACTGCAGGACAGGGGGTATTCATGGTATCCAGCGTTACCAGTCCGAGCGTCATCGCATCGCTTCAAAGCCGCCAGGCGACGGATCCCACCGTCAACGTTTCGCAGGCGTCTCCTTCAGTCAATTCCGCGCAGAACACGGTTACGAGCGACTTATCGGCGGCCTTCCCGGAGCGGCGGGGAGCGGCCCCCGACCGGGTCACGCTTTCTCCGGAAGGGCTGGCGGCGTCCAATGGGAACGGTTCCACGGAGCAGGTGGCAAGCGCCGCGAAAGAACCGGCGACGCTTACGGAGACTCCGGAGCAGGCCGCTGCAACGGACCCCGGACGCAACCTTTCGAATATTCCGGTACAGGAACGAACCGCCGAGTTTGCCAGGCTGCAACAGCAGCAGAGTGTGCAAATGCAGCAGGATGCGCAGTCAACGCCGGGCGTACTGAATGTGGGCAGCATTCTAAACATGGTAGCCTAGCGGGTGGCAGGACGGCAAGTCCTTCCAAGATTCCGGGTTGAGGCTGCATGCAGAATGGAACATCTGAACACAGACGGGTATCCGCCCCACCGTCATCGACCGTTGCAGACTCGTGAAGTTCCCGGTTGCGCGGAGCGGCCAGGGCGCTGCGCCGCGGCATACCAGGCGAACGGAAGATCTTGCCGCCTGCCGTTTCCCCTTCCTGCCCGGCCCCTTTGCCGGGCGAGCGCAGAGCGTCACCCCCGCCTTCCCGCTACCGATGTCCCCGACGCTTCGTGATCGAAAGTCCTGCCCGGCCTCCGGGCCTTCCCTTCCCGCCGTTGCTTCCCGCCCCGCACAGGCGCCATCCACCCGCCGCAAGGCGTCCCGGAAAGGTTGAGTGCTCCGGTGCGCGTTGCGCTTGCATGCCCCCTCCGGTATATCGTATGATTTCATGCGCTTCGGAATTTTCCGGAAAACCTTTCCGGGGAAATGCCGTCCCGAAGAGGACTTAGTGCCATTTGAAGGGATTTCCCGTGCATTCAGCGCAAAGGAGCAAATATGAGTCTGATTCGAGTCGATGAGAAAAAATGCAGGCGGGACGGGATCTGCGCCGCGGTCTGCCCGGCGGAAGCGATCGCATGGGAGGCCGAAGGCTTTCCCGCGGAAAAGGTGGATGCGGAACGGCGCTGCATCTCGTGCGGCCACTGTGTGGCCGCATGCCCGGCGGAGGCGCTGTCCCACTCCCGCATAGCCGGCTGCCTGCCTTTCGATGCAGAAAAGAAAATCGGTGCCGAAGCCCTGGAGCAGTTTCTCAAGATGCGGCGCTCGATCCGTGAGTTCAAGCCCGTTCCCGTCCCCCGCGAGGAACTGGCGCATGCGATCGATACGGCGCGGTGGGCTCCATCCGCCGTCAACCTGCAGCCGGTCCGCTGGGTCGTCGTGGAAAATCCCGAGAAGACGAGGAAGCTCGCGGAGCTGATGGCCGAATGGATCAAGGCCGCCAGATCGAGCTATCTGCAGCGGTTCGCCGATGCCTGGGACGAGGGCAGGGACCTCCTCCTCCGCAACGCTCCCCACGTGATCGTTGCCCACGCTTCTCCCGCGAATACCTGGTCGCCCGTGGACTGCGCGCTGGCCGTGTCCTACCTGGAACTGGCCGCGCAGGCGAACGGGCTCGGCACCTGCTGGGCCGGCCTGCTCGTGCGGGCAGCCGAACACGACGGGAGGATCGCGAAATTCCTGGGGCTGCCCCCGGCAAACAGGATTTTCGGGGCGGTCATGATCGGCTACCCCAGGTTTCACTATCAAAGGATCCCGAAAAAGAACCCGGCGGCAATCGAATGGCTGTAGCCGGGCGGAGGAGGGATCTGCGCGAGTTTCCCTCCTCCCGGAAATGTCAAATGGACCGGAAGGATGGCGGTATGCCCATGAGTATCTTCGTATTGGGAAAAATAAGCGAGGTGCCCGAAATCGTGACGCTGGACGAGCCTGTCCGGGCCATCGGCCTGAAGGTGAGGACGGGTATCGAAAGCGTCTTCAAGGATGTTGCGGAAGTCGTCAAGAAGTATAAGGAATACAAGGAAAAGAACGGCATTCCAAACCAGAGAGAACCCTGGCAATACGTATCGTTGAGCAGCAACTTCAAGGACGATCAGACATGGGATTATCACACCGGCCATGCCGTAACGTCCACCGACGACGTTCCCGAAGGCTTTGCGGCGTTCGAGATTCCACCGGGCAAATATGCCGTTTTTCCCGTCAGGCCCAAGCATAAGCTCCTGCTCGGCCTGACCGTCGCAAGAACGAAGCGGCATATCTACAACACCTGGATGCCGAATTCGGGGTACGAGTTTGCCGGGTACGAATTTGAATACAACGATGAAAAAATGCATAAGGAAAGCAAGCACTTCATCGATCTGTACATCGCCTTGAGAGAAAAGAGCCGGTGACGCGGCCCCCGGGCGGGCACGGAAAGGTTGTGCCTGCCATTTCTCCGGCCCCAGTCGGCCGCAGGCCCGCGTCAATGCTGTTGCGTTATGGATTCCCCTGCCCCCTTGATAGATCTCCATTCCCCCCTTGAGGGGGGGGCAGGGGGGTGTTCCCTCCGAGTCTTCAAGCCCTTAGAACCACACCTCCCTCCTTGATCCTCCCTCGAAAAAGGGAGGAATTCGGGTCCTTTCCCTTCCTTCGTCGATCTTGGGGAGAGGCATGTTTTCCATTCGGGAAACGGTATGATTTCCATTCTGGGCAGCGATCATCCCATTCCCCCATCAAGGGGGAATGGGGATTGTCACTCGGAGGGAAATGATGCTTAATTCAACAGGTTTGCCGCCTGCCCCGGCTGGAGAAAACCTGTCCGATCCCTTATCCCGCGACGTCGATTCCGTGGAGCCTGAACAGGCGTGCGACCCTGGCCAGGGATTCCCGGTGCGTTTCGGCGAGCGCCGCGTCGTCCCGGATGCCCCGAGCCAGCGCTTCATGGAACGGAGGGATATTCTCGCTGTGCTGGCAGAGGAGAAAAAAATCGATGCTTGCGAGCATCCCCTGCCGGACCATTTCTTCCCGGGAATATCTCTCGCACACCGCCGCCATGTCCATATCGTCGCTGAAGAGGACGCCGCCGAATCCAAGGCGATCGCGCAGCCATTTGCGGTTTACGACGGCGGAAAGGGTTGCGGGCCATTGCGGATCGAGGTCCGGGTAGAGCGCGTGGGAGGTCATGAAGCAGTGGACGCCCGCCTCGACGGCTTTCCGGAAAGGCAGCAGGTCTTTGTCCCTGGCGGCCGCATCCCGCCAGCGGATGACGGGGGCGAAATGATGCGGGTCGAGTTCCGCCTGCCCGAGCCCCGGATAGTGCTTGGCCGTCGCCGAAATACCCAGGTTCTGGAGCGTTTCGATCCAGAGAGCGCCCAGGAGTCCGACGCGCTCCGGGTCGGCCCCGAGGGAACGTTCCTCCATGAAGCTTCCGCACTGCCCTTCCACGATATCGAGAACCGGGGCGAGATTGATGCCGATCCCCATGCGCTTGAGGTCCGAAGCGGCCCTGGAGGCCCATTCGGCGACCGAATCCGGCCCGCCCGAGGCGAGGCTCCGGGCGGACGGAAGCTGCGTGAACGGCGGGGCCATCCGCTGCACCGGCCCGCCTTCCTGGTCGACCGCCACCAGGAGTCCGCGTCCGAGGACGGAGCGGGCATAGTCCTGCGCCTCGTCCAGCAGCAGCTTCAGCTGTTCCGGACCCGTTATGTTTCTTCTGAAGAGGACGACGCCGCCCACCCGAAAATCCCTGACGATCTGCTTCAGTTCCTCGTCGAAAGTCGTGCCGCCGAAGCCGGCCATCAGGTGGAGCCCCGCTTCCTCGTCTATTATCCGTGGTGTTGAACCCATCCCGAATGTTCACCTCGTTGTCTGCTTTTTTTGCTTATTTCGATTCCCCGAAAGTAATCCTACCTTACAACAGCTCCGTGCAGAAAGGTGAACAAAATCGTTCGCCCATCCCGCGCCGGCACTGTCGCGCCGCCCGTTAGAACCTTGTTCACCCGACGTGCCCCAGCGCTTCGGCGATGCCCGCGCGCATGGCCCGCCAGGCCGGGAAGACCGCCGAAAGCAGGCCGATGGAGAGGCTGATGCCGATCCCCATGAGAATCGTCTGCCATCCGACGTGGAAGATGGGAAGCAGCATCGCCATCTCCCTGGCAAAGATGCGTGCGATGGGAAAGGTGAGAACGATACCCAGCGTGCCGCCGAGAATGGAGATGGAGACGGATTCGCCGGCGATGAGCGCGGCAAGGAAGCGGTTCCCGAACCCCAGGGTTTTTAGCGTTGCGTACTCCGGCATGCGCTCCCGCGACGTCATGGCCATGGTGTTGGCCAGGATGACGAGGATTACGCCGATCACCACGAACGAAACGACGCGGATGGCGACCACGATGGCCTCGGTCATGGCCACGAAGCCCAGTTGAAAGGCTTTTTCCGTTTCGGTGAGCGTTTCCGCCGGGGAATTGGCGAAGAGCTTGTCCACCGCCTGCGATACGGTCGCGGACTGGGCGGGGTTGCGCACTCCGACGATATACCATCCGACCTGGCCGGCGATGGGGGGCATCGACTTCTTGACCATTTCGTCCAGGTAATCCCAGCGAAAAAAGAATTGCGTCTCATCCGTCCTCCGGGTCGCTCCCGTGTAGATCCCCTGGAGGACGAAGCGCCATTCGCCGGGGTAGATGTTTCCGGTGATGGGGATGGTGTCGCCGATCTTCCACCGGTATTTTTCGGCGAGCTTCCGGCCCGCGATGCACGAGTTTCTCCGGTTCCAGAAGGCTTCGAGCCGGTCCGGGGGGATTACGAACTCCGGGTACAGTTCGAAGAAAGTCCGGGGCCCCACGGCCATGCGCGGGAAGAAATGCTTCTCGTCGATGTAGATGCCCGCGAACCAGTTGGCGTACACGACCTCTTCCACGCCGGGAACCTGGAGGATCTTGTCCCTGTAGCTGATGGGCATGGTGAAGATGAGCGACGCGGCGTTTCGCGTGACCAGCCGGTTGGGGGAGGCGGCCGAGGCCCCGGCGTACCAGGCGTCCACGAGGGTCCTCAGGAGGCAGAAGGCGAGGATGGCGACGGCCATGCCGACGACCGTGAGCCCGGTGCGCAGCCGCTGGCGGAAGGTGTTTCGAACGATCAGCTTGAAAAGTTCCATGGCCTGTGCACCGCTTCCTCAGGGCGCCTGGACGCTCAGCGTGCCCTTGTCCAGGTGGTGGATCACCCTGGCCTTTTCCGCGGCTTTGGGATCGTGGGTCACCATTATGACCGTCTTGTGGAATTCGAGGTTCAGCCGTTCCAGAAGGTCGAGCACTTCCGCCGCGGAATTCTTGTCCAGGTCTCCCGTGGGTTCATCGGCGACGATGAGGGAGGGATCGGTGGCAATGGCCCGGGCAATGGCCACCCGCTGCTGCTGGCCCCCGGAAAGCTCCCGCGGGTAGTGGTGCACGCGGTCTGCGAGCCCGACCAGTTCCAGGGCGAGCAGCGCGTGCTCGCGGCGTTCCTTCCGGTTCAGGCCGAAAAGGGTGAGGGGGAGTTCGACGTTTTCGAGGCCGGTCAACACCGGGATGAGATTGTAGAACTGGAAGACGAAGCCGATGGTGTTGGCGCGCCAGCGGGCGAGTTCCGCCTCGCCGAGGCCGGCGATTTCGGTGCCGGCGACGCAGATCCGGCCTTCGTCGGGGCGGTCGATTCCGCCGATGAGGTTGAGGAGCGTCGTTTTGCCCGAACCGGACGGGCCCATGAGAGCGACGAAGCACCCTTCGTCGAGACGCAGGTCGATTCCCTGGAGCACAGCGATGCGCTGCGAGCCCCGCCAGTAGGACTTGCTGATGTTTTCCATCTCCACGATAGGGGCCGCGTGGGCGGGGGATTCATTTTCCACGGCTAATCCGCCACTTTCACGACGTCGCCGGATTTGAGCCCCGCGGGCGGCTTGAGCACCACCGTCTCTCCTTCGCGGGCCGGAGCGGGGAGCATCACGTAGTCGCCGAAGGGTTCCTCTCCGGAGAGGGGCAGCCATACGGCCCGGTCTTCCAGGACGGCGAAGCAGCCGGTCCCGGTATCTCTCTTCACCACCGCGTCGCGGTGGATTCCGAGGAAGGGGCGTGTTTCGTTTTCGGCAAGGGGGCGCGACAGGAACGCCACCTTGGCGCTCATCTCGGGCAGAATGCGCGGGTCCAGGGAGTCGAAGGCGACCTTCGCCTGCACCGTCCCGCGGGCCCGGTCGGCCGTGGGAACGATCATGTGCACCTTTCCCGGAAAGCGCGTGTCGGGCATCGAATCGAGCAGGATTTCGCAGGACTGCCCCGCGCGGACCTTGCTGAGGGAGGATTCCGCCACGTCCGCCTGGACCATGAGCGAAGCGAGGTCCGCCATGGTCACCACGGCCGCCCTGGCGGTCACGGCCGATCCGAACGGCGCGACCACTTCCCCCACGTCGGCGTCCTTGGTCAGGACCACGCCGTCGAAGGGCGCGCGGATGACGGTGTATTCGAGGAGCACGGCGGCCCGTTTCACCGCCGCCTCCAGGGCGCGGATGGACGCCTTGGCCGATTCCACGGCGGCCTGGGCGCTGCGGTGCCGGTCCATGACCGTTTCGTAGTCGTTTCGCGC
>JAJFUA010000061.1 GCA_021372635.1 Desulfobacteraceae bacterium
CTCGTTGGCCAGGTAGTCGTAGATCACCACCTGCGCCAGCCCGAGCACCTCCCGGCCCCTCAACGTCATGAGCCCCGGGTCTCCGGGCCCCGCTCCAACAAGGTAGACTTTTCCTTTTGCCACTTGCCGTTCCTTTTATGGAATCATTCCGAAAAGTTCTTCCGCAGTAACGCAAGATTGTCCGTTCGCTCGCGCCGGCCGAAGGGAAAAAGACCGGGCGTCAGCAGATCCGGGACCGGTATACCTCGTCCAGGATGCGCCCGGCGCCTGCACCCAGGAGTTCCCGCGCGACGCTTCTTCCCAGGCGCACGGCCTCGGCGCGCGCCGCAGACCGGATGACTCTGTACATCTCCCGGCCGTCCAGGGACGAGACCATGCCGGTCAGTTCCACGTTGTCGCCATACACCCGGGCGAAGCCCCCTATGGGGACCTGGCACCCTCCCTCGAGTTCCCTCAGGAGGCTGCGTTCCGCCGCAACCGCGACCTCGGTTTCCGGGTCGTGAAGGGGGGCGAGGACGCGCCGCACTTCGGCGTCGTCGCTCCGGAACTCGATTCCGATGGCTCCCTGGCCGATGGCCGGCACGAATTCCCCGGGTTCCAAGTAAGCGGTGATCCGGTCTTTCCAGCCCATCCGGTGCAACCCGGCGGCCGCAAGAACGATGGCGTCGTACTGTCCCTCGGCGAGCTTGCGCAACCGGGTGTCCAGGTTTCCGCGAAGGTTGAACACCTCCACGTCCGGCCGCAGCCTTTTCACCTGGGCCGACCGCCTCAGGCTGCTGGTCCCGACTTTCGCCCCGCGGGGAAGGCCGGCAAAGTCGCGCGCAATCGCGCTCACCAGCACATCCCGCTGGTCTTCGCGCTTCGGGGTCACCCCGACTTCCAGGCCGTCGGGAAGAAGCGCCGGGACGTCCTTCATGCTGTGGACCGCCAGGTCGATCGCACCCGCCAGGAGCGCGTCCTCGATCTCCTTGACGAACAGGCCCTTGCCGCCCACCTTGGCGAGCGGCACATCGACGATCCTGTCGCCCGTCGTGCGGATGATTTCGAGATCGACGCGCAGTCCCCGCCAGTGCGCCTCCAGGGCTTCCTTCACGTTGGTGCTCTGCCTGAGCGCCAGCAGGCTCCCGCGCGTTCCGATGCGTATGATTCTTTCCGCCAATTCCGCCTCGCCTCTGCTCCTAGTGACAGGAACCGCAATTGTGGCTGTGACATCCCGCGCACGACGACGTAGCGGTCGAGGCCGTGCGACTGCTGGCCGCGCCCTTGTCCCCGCCGCTCTTGAATCCGCACACGGACATTACCCGGTGCACTCCCGACGATTCGCACTTCGGGCAGCACACGGGTTCGTCACTCCTGAAAACCAGTCGCTCGAATTTTTCACAACAGTCGTCACACTCGTATTCAAAGATGGGCATTTTTCCCTCCGCCTCTCCGGGCAAATCTTTCCACTGTGTTCCCCTGCCGCGCAGGCGGGGAAAAACAACACGACTACCTGCGCCCCGGACCCCGCGGCATGCACGAAGTCACGCCGTTTCGCCCGGACGGTTTAGCATAACATCTCAGGAATCAATCTCCAACTGCACAGAATCTCTATCCTCCACACCCCTCAACTTCGCGGCGTCCCCGATCACCTTACCGATCAGGTTCACAGCGCTCGCAGGGCGTATCTCCTTCCCGCGGCTCAACGGCGTCGGGCCGTAAAAAATGCAGAAGGCCCTGCCCGGAGGCCAGTACCCCACATCGCCCACTTCCACGAGTTCCACCGCACCCGCTTCCAGTTCGTGCCTCACGGGAATCGAAAAATAGATCTCGTCCCCCCAGATCTGTGCGGCCGCCTGGATCGGGAGGGCCGATTCCACGGCCCGCGCGGTGGAGGAATCGTTCAACTCTGCCAACATGGTCACCGAACCGGCTTTGATACGAATTCGCTTACCCATCGGAAGCCTCCCCGGCGATTCGTTCCACCACCGCCGCCATCAGCAGTGGGAACATGATTTCATGGTGCCCGATCAGGGTGATTCCCTTCCCCGTGCCCGCGGTGGGACGCTGCACGACGTTCACCAGCGCCCTGTAGTGCTTCTGGAAATCCATGTTGACGGTGGTGATTCCGTCCAGCGAATAACCCAGGTTGCGCACTACGCTCACCGCCTTCAGAAACACTTCGGGCAGGATCACGGCCGATCCCAGGTTGACGTAGACACCCCGGCCGAGCGTGGACACCAGGCGGCAGAACAGCCTGAAGTCGTAGTGGCTGAGCGCGCCTATGGCGGCGCCGTCCATGGCCGGGTGCATGTGGATAATGTCCGTCCCCACGGCCACGTGCACCGTGACGGGAATGCCCAGTTCGGCCGCCGTGGCCAGCAGACTCAGGTGCGCATACGGGGCGCCGTCCTCGATCAGCCGCCGGCCTACCGCCGTCCCGAATCCCACTCCGCCCGACTTGTAAGCCGAAGCCGCGGCGCCGTGGATGAACTCCGCCGTTTCCCGGGCGGTGCCGAACTGCCCGCAGTCGAGGTGCGCCGCGACATCTTCCGACGTCTTTCCCGCCAGTGCCACTTCCACGTCGTGGATCACGCCCGCGCCGTTCAGCGCCAGGCCGGCAAAAACACCCCGCTTGAACCCGTCGATCAGGATCGGGTTCAAACCGACCTTGATGGGGTGCGCCCCCATGCCGAGGAGCACGGTGCGCTCCTCCCGGACGGCCCCGGCAATCGCCGCCACAGCTTCGCGAAACTCGCCCGCCGCGAGGATTCCCGGCAGCCCGGAGATGAAGCCGGCAAACGAACCGCCCGGCTCCCACGGCCGGCCGAAATCCTCGACGCGCACCTTGCTCTGCCGATCCTTCAAACTCGTCGTTTTGAGCCCTTCGAATTCCAGCGGCTCCCAGTCTCCGCGCTTCCCGGTCATTGGCAATCCTCCCCGCCGAACAGGGCCTCGTCCACCACGGCGCACAGCGTGTGCCCCACCGTGATGTGGCATTCCTGGATTCGGGCGGTCACCTTCGATGGCACATGCAGCATCAAATCGCAGCAGTCGTCCATTCCCGACAGCCCCGTTCCCGTCCACCCCAGGGTGTGCAGGCCGTTTTCGCAGGCCCACCGGAGGGCTTTGAGCACGTTGGGAGAGCGGCCGCTGGTGCTGATCCCCAGGGCGACGTCCCCCGGACGGGCAAGCGCCCTGAGCTGTTTCAGAAAAACGTCGTCGAAATGGAAATCGTTGGAAATGCTCGTAAGGATCGACGTATCCACGGTCAGGGCAATCGCCGGCAGAGGCGGCCGCTCGCGCTGAAAGCGGTTGACGAACTCGGCCGCAAGATGCTGCGCGTCCGAGGCGCTGCCGCCGTTGCCGAAAAGAAAGAGCCGGTTTCCGTCCCGGAAAGCCCGGACGACGACGTCCGCCATATCCAGCACGGCCGTCATCTGGGTCCGGAGAAGATCCTCCTTGACGCGGAGGCTTTCCAGGAAGCAGGCTTCCGCAAGCCCCCGGAACCGTTCCTGCAACGTGTTTCCCATCTATTCTTCCCTCACCGGGGTCAGCATTTCCCGGCAGCTCCGGGCATCTTCTTCCATCAGGTCGAGGAGTCTCCGGAACATGGGGCCCGGCTTTCCGCTCCCGATGGGACGACCGTCGTATTCCACGACGGGGAAGATATGGAAGCTGGTCCCGAACATCATGATCTCCGCCGCGTCCCGGGCCTCCTCCGGCAGGATGTCCCGCTCTTCCACCCCCGAGAGTTCCCCCTTCTGGACCAGGGTGCGGGCAAGATCCATCGTCCGCAGGACCGTCGTGCCCCGGAGAATCCGGTCGAACCGGGGAACGACGAACGCTCCGGCTTTCGTCACGATCCCGAAATTCTCCGTCGGCCCCTCTCCAAGGCATCCCCGTTCATCCATCGAAACCGTGAAATCGACCCCCGCGTCCAGCGCCTCCTTGTTCATGAGCACGTTCGGGAGGTAATTGCAGGTCTTGATGGTGGCAAAAACATCGTTCTTCATGGAAATGGAACTCGTCTTGAGGAGCACGCCGCGTTCGTACTTCTCCTTCGGGGGCGGATCGTGACGCACGGCCACGACGTAGACCTGGGCCTTCGGGCACTCGTAGGGATTGGCCGAAAATCCGCCGGGTCCCCGGGAAACATAGAGCCGGAAGATGATGTCCGGAACATTGGCCGCCCGGCCGGTGGCGCGGATGATCTCCACCATGCGCTGCCTGTCCACGGGAATCTGCAGCATCGCTCCCCTGGCCGACCGTTCCAGGCGGTCCAGGTGCCTGTTCAGCAGGTAGATGTTCCAGTTCGTGGCCAGGAACGCCTCGAAAATGCCGTCCCCACGATGCACGAGATGATCGTCGACGGGGACCGCCATCAGGGCCGGGTCCGTCACGATTCCGCCGTAGTAACTCGAATACATGGCCAGGTATTTCTCATGGTATGGTTCCTTGCAGCGAAGGAGCCCATCCACCACTTCGTCAAAACTCAATATACGAACCGGTTCAGGCATGTTTCTCCTCGATTTTTCATGAAAGCAGTCCATAGGAAACAAATCGGCGGCGTTCCGGTGACATTAAAGGACAGAAAGACGGATTGTCTCTTGCAGGTTCATAACCCCCCGGGCCGAAGGAACAAACCACCCCTCTCCCGAGCCGAGGGACCCATCGTCGGCAGCCTCGACGCCTCCCGGCTTTCCCGCGCACGGTGCCGGCCCGGCCAAAGGAATGCCTTGTCCCTTTTCCCGGAACATAATATCATTAACGCCTTGTTCGACCCGCTGTGCGCATCAAAGATAATCAAGTGGGTCTGCATGTGCAAGAAAAAAGGATCTTCGCGCAGGGCAAATGTACCCTCGCGGCAGGCAAAACCGGAGAAGCGCAGAGATGAAGCAGGAGCAGGAAAAACGGGTCGATATCGCACCGGCCGTGAACGGGAACGGACACAGGAAGCTGGAAGCCGTCGTCTTCGATTTCGACGGGACACTGGCGGAACTGCGCCTCGATTTTTCCGAGATGAAGCGACTGCTGGGGATCCTGGCCCACGAATACCTCGGGGACCCCCCCGTCCCGCCGTCGGTTCCCGCCCTGGAGTGGCTCGAAACTCTGGAGGACGGAATCCGGCAGACGAACGCCGCTGCGGCGGACGAATTCCGGGAAAGGGCCGCACAACTCATCCGGGACCTGGAAGTGGAAGCCGCCCGGCAGGGGCGCCTCTTCCCCTTCACACGCACGCTTCTCGAAGAACTGGGACGGAGAGCGATCAAAGTGGCCATCATCACGCGAAACTGCGAGAAAGCGGTGCGCCTGGTTTTTCCCGACATGGACCGCTACTGCGCAGCGCTTCTCGCGCGCGATCACGTCCCCAGGGTGAAACCCGACCCCGACCACCTCCTCCGTGCGCTCGAACGCATCGGTTCGCCGCCCGAAACGGCGATCATAGTCGGCGACCATCCCCTGGACATCCGCACGGGAAAAGACGCGGGCGTTTTGACCGCCGGGGTGTCCAGCGGAAACGTATCCAGGGAAAACCTCGAAAAAAGCGGCGCCGACTGGACGGCGGAAAACTGCGAAGAACTGTTCCGGTCCCTCGAAAAGGAGGGGCTCCTCTGACGCCGCTCCGCCGGGGAAGTGCGGAATCGTCCGCGTCACCGGCCATGCCCTGCGCGCCAAAGAAGGCACCATGAATGTTCGAATGCTCGCAAAACCTTTCCGGATCCGCCAGGCCGTTTTGAACTTTACCGGGTGGCCGGATGCGGGGAGGGTCGTTTCCTCGACGCTCGCCGAGATGAGGGCGCTGCTGCCCTGCGAACCCGCCGCCGAATGGGACCTGGACGGCTACTGGAACGCCGACGCCCTCCGGCCCGAAGTGAAGGTCAGCCACGGGCAGATCCGGAAACTGGAATGGCCCACCTGTCTCTTCCATCTCTGCCGACCGCCCGGGAATGCCCTCCCGATACTGGCCGGCGAAGGCCCCGAACCCGGCACGCGCTGGCGCGGCTTCGTCTCCGAACTGCTCCAGGGCCTCCGGTCCTGGGGCTGCGAAGAACTCATACTGCCCGGCAGCGTCTACGACGATGTGTTCCACGACGAAATCGTGATCTCGGGAACCGTGCAGGACGTCAGGGGAATCAACCAGATGAAGGAACTCGAATGCCGGCAGATCGAGTACAGTGGCCCCGGCGCCATCCAGTCGGCCATCATGGAGCTTTCTCCGTCGTTCGGCATTCGATGCCTCGGCATCCGGGCGCATTTCCCCTTCTATCTCAAGGCTCCGCATGAACTGCTCATGGCCAGGCTGCTGGGTATTCTCGGCAGCCTCCTCGGCGTGGAATTCGACACCGGCCGGCTTCTGAACGCCTGGCAGAAAAGGTCGGGGGAAATCGCCGAGATGATCCAGCAGGACCAGGACCTGCGCCAGGTCCTGGACTCCCTTAAAAAGGAGGACCGCGGCCTGGGGCCGGTACATGGGAAATCGAAAGTCGTCAGGTTCGAGGAATTCTTGAAAAAACGCAACGGCCCGACGGAGCCGGAGGGAGAATGAGCAGGCGCAGTCGCGTTCGCCCGAGGCCCGCCGAGATAGAGGATACCGCATGAATACGACGGATGCAGGGGAACAGTCCCCGATGGAATATACCCTTTCGCATTTCGAAGAGATAGCGAGACAGAATCGTTTTCCGGAAAACAACGTCATCGCGCACGACGCATCCCGCTGCCTGGTCTGCCACCCCGAACGGGCCGCGGCCGGCGCATTCGCTCTCTACCTGGAGGTGGTCGCCCGGTCGGTCCTCATACGCCGACCACGGCTGGATTCGCCCCTGGTGGACACCATCAACGACGACCTGTCCCTTTCGGGGGAAACCCGCCAAGTCTCCCTGGAATCCTGCGCCGCTGGCGAGAAACAGGCCCTCCTGGCCTGGGAGGATTGGACCCGGAACGCTCTCGCCACGGGCCTGGGACTGCTTTCGATCCACAGCGGGACGAGCCTTGAATTCGAGCTGGACGAAGAGGAAGAGGCCGGCAACGGAGCGCTCGTCAGGGAGAAGTCGGCCTGGATCATGGCAGCCCAGAGAAAGGCGGCGGGACTCCGCTGACCGCCGCTTCATTCCCTTTCGCCGCCCCCCCCGGCCGCGGCACGACACGACCCGCCAAGGGGATTCCCTTCAGGCGCTCTTCGGCGGCCAAGCCGGCTCCCGGCCGCTCCGGAGGTTTTTTTTCAGGAGGCCCGCACTCCGCCCGGCGTAGATCCGGTAGACGATCTTTTCGGGAAAAGCCTTCGCCAGAGCCGAAAAGATTCCCATCGCCTTCTCGAAGCGGCCTGCTTTGAAGTGCTCCAACGCTTCGTTGTACGTGTCGAGTTCGTGCGCCAGGGTCTTTGCGCAATCCTTGTGGTGGATCGTATAGACCCTGACGGGCTCTTCCCTCCCCTTCACCCGCACCGTATCGATTTCCTGGCAGACGAATTCGTCCCGGCAGTACGCCGCGATGCTTTCCGTGAGAAGAATGGGGACCCCGTAGCGTTTCGTCAGCCCCTCGACCCTGGACGCCACGTTCACGTTGTCGCCGATGATCGTGTAATGGAAGAGGTCCTCCGATCCCATATTGCCCACCCGGACGCGCCCGCAATGAAGCCCGATACCCGTCCGGATCGTCACGCCCAGGTCCTTCATGACGGTATCGTTGAGCACCTCCAGCTTTCGGATCATCTCCAGCGCGGACAGCGCCGCCATCTCCCGATGGTTTTCGATGTCCAGCGGAGCATTCCAGAACGCCATGATGGCATCTCCGATGAACTTGTCGACCGTACCGAGATTTCCGGTGATGATCCGGGCCATGGGCGTGAAGTAGGCGTGCAGGAGGGTCGAAACCTGGGTCGGGCTCAAAGGCTCCGACAACGTGGTGAACCCTCGGATGTCCGCAAAAAGGATGCTGACTTCCCGCTCTTCCCCCACCAGCGAGAGCCTGTCCGGGGACTTCAGGATCTGGTCCACAATGGAAGGGGCGACGTAGCGGGAAAAAGCCCTCTGGAGAAAGTGCTTCTGCCTCTCCTCCCTCCAGAATTTGACCGGAACCAGAAGGGCGGAATTTCCGAAAAGAATGATCAGCGAACTCAGCGGTGAAAAATAGACGCCCGCCAGGCAAAGCCAGAGCCAACTGCTGGACCAGACGGCGGCGGCGAAGAATATGTTGATGATGGCGATCCAGACGCCGCTGGTCAATACGACGAGCAGGGTGGACAGAAACCCGACCGTAAGGCACAGGCAGATCTCCAGCTTCGAAGTCCATCCCGGGATATGGACGAAGTCGCCGCGCAGGATGTTGTCCACCACGGTCGCGTGCAGTTCGACCCCCGGAAACTCCGGTTCCATCGACGTATCGTGCAGGTCCTGCAGCCCAGCGGCCGCCGTGCCCACGAAAACGATCTTTCCCTGGAACGTCTGCTTCGGGATCCTGCCCTTGAGCACATCCACGGCGGAATAGTAGGGAAACGTCCTGCTCTTTCCGCGGAATTTCAGCAGGAGCCTGCCTCCGGGATCCAGGGGCACGGTGACGCCGCCCACGTCGAGCGCCTCGACACCGCCGGACGAAAGCCGCAGGCCGAGCTTTTCCATACCCTGGGACTGCATCAGCGCGGCCAGCGGGAGACTGGGATAGATCTGTCCCTTGCAGGCGAGAAGAAGGGGGGCGCTTCTAACGTACCCGTCCGGATCGTTGACGATGTTCAGAAAGCCTTTCCACCTGGCGGCTTTTGAGAGGACGTCGAGGGGAATCACCGCTTCGCCGGACGTCATCAGGGATTCCTCGGGGCCTTTGCCGCCGGGGTCCTGTCGGACCGAAAGGGAAATCGGTTTCATGAAGTCCAGGGGCTTCGAGCAATCCAAACGACTAGCAAAATCGAAATAGAAACCGAGCACGAAGGGACCGGCGGCCAGTACTCGCGCAAGCATCCGGTCGTGGTCCATCAACTCCGGGGGAATACCCATGAACTTCGCGTCGACGGAGAATTCTTCCAGTAGCTGCCTGGCCAGGTTCGCCGGGGACGTCCGGTCGGGTTCGGCAAAAAGGGTATCGATCCCGACCCCCATGGCCCCGTCTTCACGGATAGCCTCCAGAAGCCGGGCGATGCGGTAGCGCGGCCACGGCCACTGCCCGTATGCGGCAAGGCTCTTTTCGTCGATTTCGACGATGGCGGGAACCTGGGTCGGCACCTGCCGGGGGACTTTCGCCATGAGGAAGTCGTACATCTTCCTGTCAAAATACTGGAAAAGGGAGGGCTCAGGGATGCATACGGAAGTCAGGACCAGGGTCATCAGCAGGCCGGCGATGATCACGCCTCCCCTTCCCCTGGTCAGCCGGTAGCGGAGAGTGACCCTCTCGATCCTGGCCCGGAGGCTCTCCTTTTTTTTCTCTTCCATCCCCAGCCCCTCTTCCGCTTCGAGAAACGGCCCTGGCGCTCGGCGCCCGGAAAGCACAGGGTCCCCGTTTGGCCAAACCGCATATATTGTTCTGTACCGGGAAAGATGCTCGCATTATAACGGAAAACAGAGCGTTGGGGTGCAAGATGATGCAACCCGCTTCATTTTGCCTCTTCCACTTGAGGCAGGGTCATGCAGCGCCTCGGCAAAGCAGGCCCGCTTCGGCCGAACAGGCCGTTGCGCCCTCCCTGGCCACGGATTCCTTCTCGGCACGGATCATTCCATCCGGCATGCAAACAGGCTCTTCCGAAAGCGTTTTGGCAATGTGGAGGAAAAACAGACCTCGCCGTCGTCGCCCGGCTCCCCCTGAAACGGGACGGATAATTCCGATTTCCTCTTTTTTCTTTGATTCCGCCTGGATGTACTGTTATATTTTCATCCAGGAGAACCGACCTTCCCGTTTTCGGGTCCGCAGCCGGGAGAAAGGGAGGCCCTCAGGCCGGTCGGTGCCACGAATGCTTGCGCCGTTTCAAAATCACGCGATCGTGAACCCATTCCAGAAGAGGAAGAAGATCATGCTGAGCGCAAGAGGCTTTGTCTTATGGTTCACGGGTCTGCCGGGTTCCGGAAAAACCACCCTGGCGGAGATCGTTGCGAAGGTCATCCGGGAACGGGGAATGCCCGTCGAAATACTCGACGGCGATGAAATCCGCACCAATCTTTCGAAAGGTTTGGGGTTCTCCAGGGAGGACAGGGACAGCAACATCCGCCGCATCGGCTACGTCGCGAGACTCCTGGCCCGTAACGGCGTCTGCGCCATCACCGCGGCCATCTCCCCATACAGGGAAACCCGGGACGAAATCAGGCGGTCCGTTTACGCGGAAGGGCGCGCCGATTTCGTCGAAGTCTACCTCGAATGCTCCCTCACGGCGCTCATCGAACGGGATGTGAAAGGGCTTTACAGAAAGGCTCTGGCCGGTGAAATCAAGAACTTCACCGGGATCTCGGACCCTTATGAACCGCCGGTCAGCCCCGAGGCGGCCATCCGAACGGATACGGAAAAGCCCGGAGCTTCCGCCGCGCGAATCGTTACGCTGCTGGAGTCGCTGCGGCTGATACCCGCCTCCTCGGAATCCGACCACGAATCGCGCAGGACCAGGGAAGTTGCCGCGCTCGTCCAGGACATTTCCCGAACGCAGGCGGGCGGCTGATTTCGGGTCTCCTTCAACGAAGGAGGCTTTCAAGGGCTCCGCGCAGTTCGGGAAACCGGAAAACGAACCCGGCCTCCGACAGGCGGACCGGCAGAGCGCGCTGGCCCTTCAGCAGAACGCTTCCGAACTCGCCCAGCATCGTCCTGACGGCGAAAGCCGGGATGGCGGGCAAAAGGAGCGGCTTGCGCAGCGCCTCCGAGAGTGCCCTGGTCAGTTCTTCGTTGCGTACCGGAAGCGGGGCCGTGCAGTTCACCGGTCCGGAAAGCCCTTCGTTTTCCGCCAGGAACAGCATGATGCGCAGCAGGTCCTCCTGGTGAATCCAGGGAAACCACTGCTTCCCGGTGCCCAGCGGACTGACGGCGCGGTACCTGGCGGCGCGGGCCATCGATGCCAGCGCCCCCCCGTTTCTCCCGAGCACGATGCCGAACCGGCACAGCGCCACCCGGACCCCGAAAGCTTCCGCCTTCTTCGCCTCCGCTTCCCACTCCACGCCGACCCGGGCGAGAAAATCGCTCCCCGGCGGGCTGGACTCGTCCAGGACCCGGTCATCGTCATGCCCCCCGTAATAGCCGACCGCCGAAGCGCTGAGCAGGGCCGTCTTTCCGCCCGCGCCTGCCAGGGCTTCCACCACGCGGCGCGTCGTGGCCGTCCGGCTGTCCAGTATGGCCCGGCGGGCCCTGGCCGTCCAGAAGGTGAAGATGGATCTTCCGGCCAGGTTGATGACCGCGTCGTGCTTCGCCACGCTTTCCTGCCATCGGCCGGGGCAGGTCGGATCGCCCTCGAGGAATCCAACTCCCCCGCGGCTGCCTTTCGACTTCCGTACCGACCGGGTGAGAACCGTGACCTGGTGGCCCAGGGCGGCAAGCTCTTCCGCAAGGTAGCTTCCGACAAAACCCGTCCCGCCCGCAATGAAGAACTTCATGGCCTCATCCTTTCATGCAGTAGGGTCCCATGCCTCCGTCGGCATTCGGCGGAAATCCCCTCCCGGCGGCCTCAATGTTATTGACTTAACGGATTTGTTCTTCCCCTCTGCCCGGCAGGAAAAATGGAGGATGGCATGGGTGGCCCGGATACAAGTATCCGGGCCACCCGAAAGCGTTAAGTCAACAGTATTGCCCGCCAGCCTCCCCGGACCGCGGCGCCAGAAATCGCTCCGCCAGGTCGCCGACAGTGAACTCGCGGACCTTCCCGTGCGCGAAGATACGGACCCCGGCCTCATCCGGCAAAAGGGGTTCGACGGCGCCGGGGGGAACCTCCCCGGGGAAGCGGCCCAGGGCCCACAGGGCAAATCCCCTTTGCCCGGGGTCTTCCGACTGGAGATAGCGCACCAGGTGGGGGACGGAATGCCGCACCAGGGCGGGCCGCACCTGTGCGAGCCGCCCGATGCCCCAGAGGACTCCCCTCTCTAGGGGACCGTTTTCCAGGAGGTTTCCCTCCTCCACGATATAGGACACGAAAATGCGGGCGTATTCTTCCGCGAGACCCTCATGGCAGGCCATGATCTCTGCCATGGCCTCCGGCGCTCCCCAGCCGATGCCGCCCGATTCGTCGTTCAGGCTCCAGATCAGGCGGCGCATGACGACGCGCGCGGACTCCATGGACTCTTCGGCCATCCGGGCCACGACGATCCCGACCGCCGTGACGGCCCGCCATTTCAAGACTTCATCGGTATGATAGAGAAAGGAGAGCAGCGGATTGACGGCACGCCGTCCGGGAAGCGCTTCCCAGGCATCCCGGCGCTCAGCGGGGTCCGCCTCCCGCAGCAGGGTATCCACCCGTGTTTTCAGGCCGCCAAGGCTTTTTTCCAGGTCCCTCAAAAGAACAAACCTCCGGCAGAATCAATCGGCCCCTTCCCAGGAAATGCACCCGGCAGGGCAGCAGGCAATCGCCTGCTCCACACACTCCTCGGGATAGACGGGCAGATCCGCTACCTCGATATATCCCGCTTCATTGCGCTTGAACACGTCGGGACACATTTCGAGACATCCGTCGCAGCCGGTGCACCGGCCCGGATCCAAAACGGGAATCTTGTCCAAGAGTCGACTCGCTTTCTTACGAAGGGTCCGAAAGGATGCGTGATTGCAGGCTTCCGCTTTTTCACGAAGTGTTTTCCGCGGGCCGTTGATCGACCCGCGCCGCTGCAAACGGGTGCGCTCCGGGCGGGGGGATGCGCGCAAGGCGCCATGCCCCCGGGAAAGAGCAGCTTACAGATCTTGGAGTCCCGTGCGCGGCACGCTTACTCCTCGATGCCCTCGCACCCTTCCGGAGCGGCCGCCGCCAACCCGGAAACCAGGCAGAGGCCCAGGTCGAGGGCCTTCCGGTTCATGGCCAGCAGATCCGGCGGTATACGTTTTTCGAGCACCTTCATGATCGATTCCGGCCCGATCACTCCCGTCAGCCCGATGACGACACCCAGCACGCAGATGTTATAGACGATCGGCCTGCCGATCTGGTCCATGACGCACTGGTACATGGGAAGCTGAACCTGGCGGGCGTCGACCTTGCTCTCCGTCCTCACGTACTTGGAGTCGCTCAGCAGAAGCCCTCCCGGACGGACGAAGCTGCTGTACTTATTGTACGCCTGCTGCGTCAGGCACACCATGACGTTGGCCTGGACCACCTTGGGAAAGCGAATCTCCCCGTCGGAGATGATCACGTCCGCGCGAGTCGCTCCCCCCCGGGCCTCGGGACCGTAGGACTGCGTCTGCGTGGCGGAAAGGTTTTCGAAGATCGCCGCGGCCTCAGCGAGAACGATCGCCGCAGTGATGACCCCCTGCCCGCCCGAGCCCGTAAAAACCATTCGACATCTTTCCATCACGCACGCCCCTTCATCGCTCGTTCGATGATCTTGTCATATTCCCTGCAATATTCGGGCTTTTCCTTCCGGACGAAAACGCCCCGCTCGATCAGGGACGGGTCTTTCTGCTTTTCCGGGGAATCGACCGGCGTGGTGTGATCCTTGAACCACTCCACCATGTCCACCGCCTCGCCCATCTTGTTCCGGCGGCCGAAATACGTGGGACACTGCGTGAGGATCTCCACCACGGCAAAGCCCGGGTGCAGGATCGCCCCCTTGATGAGGCTCACGATCTGGAGGGCGTGGTACGTCGTCGTCCGGGCCACGAACGTGGCACCCGCCGCCCGGGAAAGATCCACCACGTCGAAATCGTGGTCGATGTTGCCGTAGGGCGCGGTGGTTGCCGCCTTCCCATATCCCGACAGGGGGGAATACTGCCCGCCGGTCATCCCATAGATCCGGTTGTTCATGACGATGGCCGTCAGGTCGATGTTGCGCCGCGCCGCGTGGATGAAATGGTTCCCGCCGATGGCCAGAGCGTCGCCGTCGCCCATCGGCACGATCACCTTCAACTCCGGCTTGCTCAGCTTGACGCCCGTGGCGAAAGCCAGGGCGCGGCCGTGC
>JAJFUA010000105.1 GCA_021372635.1 Desulfobacteraceae bacterium
TCCCGCACCGCCGTGATGCTGCCTCACCGGGCCCTGGGATTCTTGTGGCACATGCCGCACTGGACGGGGGTACCCGTTGGGATCTCGATCCGGTTGGAGAGGATGGTGTAGGAAACCCTGTCGATGGCTGTCTTGGAGAGCCTCGTGCCTTCGAGAGAACCGCCGTGGCAGGCCCTGCATTCCGAATCGTTTTCCGCGTAGAAGGTCTTGTGCTGCTGTGTCCAGTTGGGATCGTTCACGTTATGGAGGTTGTGCGGCCCGCCGAGCCCCGGCTGCATGGGAGCGGTATGGCAAACGGAACATTCCCTGACCGGACCCTCATAGCCCTGGAGCTGAATCGGCGCGGTGTTGTCGTTCACTGCGGATGCTGCCGCGGGCCATTCGGCATGGGGGCTGCCGTGACAGGCCTCGCAGGCGATCCCGTAATGCGTTTTGCTGTCGCGGAAGCGGGTGTTGAGATTCTCGATGAAACGGGCGTTTACCGCCTTGCGCGGCGTCGCCGAGGGGTCGGCCAGATCGTATGCGATCCGGAGGATGGGTTGTATCTGGCCGCCGTTGTTTCTGAGTGCATCGCCCGTGTGGCAGGACTGGCACTTGGGGAGATCCACCCAGGGCCTGCGGGGCTTATGGGTTGTCTTAAGCGGATATACGCCGCCGACGGCGAGCATTCCGCCATGGCAGTTCTGGCAGTTGATTCCCGCGACGGACATTACGCCGCGCAGACACTTCGTCTCCTTGCCCGGATGGCAGTTGTAGCAGGTGGAGGAGCCCTCTTCGGGGACGATGGGGGGATTGAGCGGATCGGGAAGAGTATGGGCCGTGGTCTTTCCATGATGGCGGTGGACGGCCAGGGACAGTACCGATTTGCCGATCTGCTGGCCCTGCGGACCCGATCTGGAAAGATCCAGGGCGTAGGAATAGTGGCACGAGGCGCACAGCACTGGACGGGAGGCCATGAGATTGGTCTTGTTGATCGCATCGTGCAGGGTCAGGATGTTCTCGCGGAACTGGATCTGCATGTCCGGACTGGTGCTCCAGGCTGCGATCCCGTAGGTTGCCATCAGTGCGTCGCTTGCCCCGTCGGAACCCGTCTGGTGGCAATCGAAGCAGTGCATCTCGGAAGAAACCGGCGCGACCGCGGATATGCTCGCCAGGGGTTGAGCGGCCCCCGGGGCCGTGATGTCCACCCTCATGAGGGGCGTGTGATTCTTCACCCCGGCATCGTCCACGTCCGTCAGCGGAATTCCCGTCGCGCTGTACCACTTCTTTGTAGTGTCGTACGAGAGGAATGCGATAGACCGGTCTGCGCTTCCGGGCATCGCCTGCCCGAGAAGGCCCATGTCGGGCAGGAGTGAAACTCCGTAAAGTTTCAGGGAATAGTCCCAGAAATTGCTCTTGCCGATGCTCGTCGTGTTGATGGACAGGCCTGCGTCACGCTGGGCAGAGTAACGAACGGTAAGATTTCTGTAGGGCACGAACTGTGGTTTCACTCCCCGCCGGATTACCTGGGCGTGCAGCACGTTGAACGGAGGCAGGATGGAATACACCGAATAATCGGCGTCATAGCAGTGCATGCCAAGGTCGTTGAAAGCGAACACGACGTAATCATCGGGTATGGCGGGGCTGCCGGGAATGGGGATGGCCAGGTTTTCCGCTGAGACTGCCTGCGCGGCGACTGCCATATCCGGCGGACCGGCCGCGCCGCCCATCGCAAAACAGAAGCACAGCAATGCCGACAGGGCCGCAGTGCCTCGACGCGTTTTCGGTTTCCCTTTCTTCATCTTTCTTCCTCTCTGATGCGGGACAGGCCTTCCTGCAGACCCGCGTTGCATTCCGGCCCGGTTGGGGATTTCCTTCCGTCGGCAGGCGTTCCTGCCGGGGCCGCCCCGAGGCGTGTGAGTGAGCCACCGGTTCCACACTACGGCGGTGGAACACGGAGGGACACCGGGCAAAGGCGGTATTTATAGAGTTGGAAAAATGTATTTTTTTAGTACAGATGTAGCAACGGCTGTGGGGGAGGGGGCATCTCCTGCTGCCGTTCACTACATCCGGGGGAGCGGGGATAGGGTTCTCGTCGGTTCAATGCCGCCCGCATGGCGGAAGAAGCTTCGTCACCGCACCAGCCTGAGCATCCGGCCGAGCGTGGGGCGGGGTGAGGCCCGCCGCAGCTGCAGCCCGGTTTTTGACTTTTCGCGAGTTGACTTCCGTGTTAACATGACGCTGTCTGGAAGAGTATCACATCATAAACATTTTTCAGTGGAGAACAGTATGCGGAGCAAGGATAGACCCCTCAAGATTTTTCTGGCTTTGATTCTGGCAGGCATATTGAGTTCCTGCGCTGTGGGGCCGGCCGGAGCCCCTCACTACGACGTCGTTGAAAACCCTGTGCCTCCCGATCAGCAGGCGCCGCTCAGGCTCGATCCCAGGGACCAGAACTACACGATGCGCGTGGACGACAGGACTCCTTTCGGGCTGCAGCAACTGCCCGGCACGGTCAATATGCTGTACCAGAAGGGGTACGACAATGTCCGCAGGGACCGGGAAGCGGATTTTGCCATCGACGTCATCCTTACGTCTGCCTTTCGGGATAATCCCAACGTCCGTGGAGCCAACATGCTCGGTGGAGCGCTTGCAGGGGCCGCCGCGGGCGCGATCATCGGCGGCGCCACGGGCCATCCAGGTACGGGCGCTGCAATCGGCGCCGCAAGCGGCGGCGTGCTCGGTGCGGCAGCCCTTCCGGCGGATACTCCCATGGTCCGGATTGACGTGACCATCACGAGCATGCACGACCGGGTGAGTTCGCAGCGGAGCAGGACCATCGACCTGGCCGGGACCCCGCCGCAGGACGTGCAGTTTGTGGTCGACAGGGAAGTCACGAGAATTCTCGACAGCCTTCCCCGCAGATAGACCTTTCGCTTTTTCGATATCGGCCGTCTCTCCCGTCCTCTCGGGGCGGGGGAGGCGGCCTTCCCGCTGCGCTCCTTCTTCTTTTCTTCGTTCACTTCACATGGGAAGAGTTCCCGCCGGTATCCGTTCATGAACGGGCGGCCCACGACCGCCGAAAAAGCTCCGCTGCGGGGAGGTTTCCCGGGCTCGATCCGCGGTGGCGTTACCGTGCCCGCGGGAGAAGCGTTTCACCCGATCCCGCCGGTTTCCATGCCGCCCGCCGGGCGCGGCACGCGGCAAATTGCGGAGGCGACGCGGAAATGTGCCAGTTCTGCCATCAGCACGGCGAGGGAAAGAAATGGTATTTGAAGGCCGAACATTACTCCCGGGAACTCCTTGCCGATGGGGAGCGGCGCCGGTACATCACGGATTTCATCCGGGATATCGGCGGGGGGAACCCGTTCGAGATCGAAAGGAAGCTCCAGTCGGCTCTCCGCGCTCCGGCCTGGCTGCGGCGCCTGGGCTGCTCCTTTCATGAAAGGCGTTACCGGAGGGACCATTTCGGCCAGGTGGTTCCGCTGGAAGACCTGGAAAAGGTGCTGGAACTCTCCAATTCCATCGTGAGAATGCCGTGCCTGTGCCGCAGGAACACCACGGGTGCGCGCGATGCGCACTACTGCTTCGGATTGAGCATCGATCCGGGAAGAATGCCGGACATTCGGCAGGCATTCGAGGATACCTTCCATCCGGGGCCGGATTCCCTCCTGTTCGACCGGCTGACGAAAGAGGAGGCCCTGGACCTGCACAGGGGCTTCGAGCACGAGGGCCTGGTGCACACCATCTGGACCTTCAAAAGCCCGTTCATCGGGGCGGTCTGCAATTGCGACCGCTCGGATTGCCTGGCGATGGTCGGCCTGCGCTACGATTTCCGGCTTTTCTTCCGTGCGGAGTTCGTGGCGCAGATCACCGAAGAAAGCTGCATCGGCTGCCGGGCCTGCCTGTCGCTCTGTCAGTTCGGGGCCATCGGTTTTTCGACCGTTCGGAAGAAAACTTTCATCGATCCGCTGAAATGCTACGGCTGCGGGATCTGCCGCAGTGCGTGCGAAGGGGAGGCTATCCGGCTGGCCCCGAGAGTGAACCATCCGTTCGCCGGCAATCTCTGGTAGGCCACCCCGGCGTCTCCCGGCCTGGGCGCCCGTTCCGCAGATCCTGCCCCTCGGAAGCGAGGGTCATACCGAACGCGGTCGGGACGGATCGGCGAAGAGAGCCGCCGCGTTGGCCCCGCACACCGCGTCGAGTTCCGCCCGGCTGAGCCCGGAGGCTTCCATTTCACGAAAATAGCGGGAAGGGGGAAGAAGGGGATAGTCGCTCCCGAACAGGATCTTTCCGCCGGGAAGGGTGCGCACCATCTGCGGGTAGATGTCCGGCCGGTACAGGTAGGGCGACGCCGCCGTATCGTAGTAGACCCGGGCCAGGATTTCCGGGGCCTCTTTCCTGAGCAGTTCGAAAAAGCACAGGCCTCCGCCCCAGTGGGCCAGGATGAGTGGCATGCCGGCCGCGAGGGCGGCCAGGGAGTAAAAGAAGCCGAGCCCCATGGGCGCCTTGCCGGGATAAAGGTGTCCCACCGGTTCGTTGGCATGTACGAGGAGCACTCCGCCGCGGCCGCGGCAGCTTTCCACGAGGGGGGCGAAAGCCTTCAGCGCCTCGGCTGGATCGCAACGGCCGTACACGGCCAGTTCCCCGAGTCCCGCCGCTCCGGCGTCCAGGCATCTTTCCGCCTCCCCGGTGGCATACCGTTCCACGGGGTTCACGCAGGCCAGGGCGATGATGCGCGTGCCGTGCCGGAAAGCGGCCTCCAGCACGTAATCGTTGTGGCGGGCCGCAGTTTCCCCGTTGCGCCACGGGAATCCGAAGGCCACAACCCGGTCGACCTCGTCCCGGTCCGCCGCCTCCAGGAGCGTCTCGGCAGTGGCCAGCCTTGCGCGCGGCGCACCGTAGAGCAGTTTGAACTCGGGTTCCCCGGAAAAGAAGCGGCCGCGGTCCGCCACGATTTCCGGCGGGAAAATATGCGTGTGAACGTCTATGCGCACCGTGTAAGGTCCTTCCGCTCAACGGGTCCGTTGCACGAACGAACGCGTGGAATTTGCCGATCCCCTGTTCACTGGTAGCAGAGTCCAACCCGGGTGTCCACAAGAGGCTTGTGTTTCTTTGTGTTTTGTTCCAAAAAGCTTTGTTGGAAACATTCATCGAAGCAATCGGCCGCGGGGCCGCCAATTTCGAATGCGGGCGGTTCGACCGCCCGTGCGGATTCTGAAGCATCGGGGGAGAAATGGTTCTCAAGGAAGTCGGAACGGCGGAGATGGACCGCGTTGCGCGGTCGGTCATCCAGCGGGCGGGGGAATTGATCCGGGATCGAATCGGGACCTTTCCGTTCCGGGATGTTCAGGAGAAGGGGCCGTCGGACTACGTCACGGAGGTCGACAAGGCCTGCGAGGACCTGATCGTCGGGACCATCCTCGACCGTTTTCCAGGCCATCACATCATGTCCGAGGAAACGGCCGGGGGAACGCTGCAGCCCGGGATCACCTGGGTGATCGATCCCCTGGACGGAACGACCAATTTCATCCACGGGTTCCCGTTCGTGGCCGTGTCCATTGCCGTCTGCCTGGATGGGAAGCCCATTCTCGGCTATGTGCTGGACGCGGTCCGCGGGGAGCTTTTCACGGCGGAGAAAGGGAACGGTGCATGGTTGAACGGCCGCCCCATACACGTGCGAAACGTCGCGCGCACCGAGGATGCCCTGGTTGCCACCGGTTTCCCCTTCCGCTCGCGAGAGGTCCTGGAGCCGTATCTGAACGTTTTTCGGGAAGTCTTCCAGAATTCGATGGGCATTCGCCGCGCAGGGGCTGCGGCGCTGGACCTGGCCTATCTCGCATCGGGGCGCGTGGACGGCTTCTGGGAAGTCGGTCTCAAAACCTGGGATGTCGCCGCGGGAAGCCTGCTGGTCCTGGAGGCCGGCGGGACGGTGAGCGACTTCTGGGGAACTGAAAACTACCTGCTGAACGGTCACATTATCGGCGGCGCATCGGTCGTTTACCCGTTCCTGCTCGAACGGGTGGGAAAACTCCTGGCGCCTGCCCTGGATTCAGGACAGGCGGGAATTCGCTGAGGACCCCGGCCGAGGGAGTGAGAGACCTTTGGCGGCTCAATTCGCCGGTACGGTTATATTCATCGCCATGAGTTTCTTGCTGTCTTCGAAGATCACTTCCATCTTCCGCGGAGAGATGATCTTGCTGACCACGCCCAAACCGAACCGGGAATGACTGATGAGCGCGCCTTCCCGGTAGGTGTCGGCCATCTGGTAGTCCGGAACGCCTTCACGGCTTGCCTCCAGCAGGAGCTGGCGCCAGTCGTCATCCGTCTTGGGCCTCGAAATGCCCTTGTACAAAACGGATGGGATGATATCCTCATCCTCTTCCCCCTCCTCGATCAGGAGGTCTTCTTCGGCCGCGAAATCGAGTTCGTCGCCGTGATCGAATTCGAGGCTGTTGTCGTCGTCGAATTCTTCCATCATTTGATCATCTTCCATGTTTTTTTTGGCCATTGGTGCACTCCCTCTTTTTTTACCTGTTTTTTCAAACGTCCCGTGTATTAGAACTACGCGAAAACGTCAAGCTATTTTAACGGGCATGCCCGCAAGGGGGGACGGGCGGACCTTGCCGCGGCCTTCTCCCCGGTCGTCGGCCAGGAGGAACCCTGCCGTGCCGGAAACGTCTGCGGCCTGTAATATAAGGCTTATGCGATTATTTTCATCCTCATTCCTTTTCGAGTTATCCTATCATTCCGGATTGCGGCGGTTCAAGACCGGCGCACGCATTTCCTCCCCACTCGGCAGCCTCAATTCCCTCCTGAGGGGGTGGCACAATACCGGGGTTAAGGGCAATCCTGTTGGGTGAAGGACCCGTTCCCGCCTTTTTTTGAGGAGGGATATGGGGTAAGCGGTGAAAGCTTTGGAGACCCCACCCTGCCTTCATCGAAGAGGGGAATCGAGATTATTTTTCGATGAGGGAATGGGGATTGTGGTGCGAGAGGAAAAGAGCGGGCGGTTCAGGGCGTGAATGCCTTCATTCGTCTTCGGAGTCGAGGCCGTACTTGATGAGGCGGTATCGGAAGGAGCGGAAGCTGATCTGGAGCAGTTCTGCGGCTTTCAGCTTGGCGCCCCTGGTCTGCTCCAGCGCTTGCAGAAGCATCGTTTTCTCGAAATCGGCGAGCACCTGGTCCAGGTTGATCCCCTTTGCGGGCAGGCTGGCCGGCATGAGTTGGGACGCGGCGGCCCGGGTTTTCTTGTAGGCCGACAGGGTGAGGCTGTCCGGAAGGATGATGCTGGAAGATTCGAGAGCCACGCCGCGTTCGATGATGTGTTCCAGTTCCCGGACGTTACCGGGGAACTCGTAGCCATTGAGTATATCCATGGCGAAGGAGGACAGCTTGTCGATGTTCTTGCCGAACCGTTCCCTGAACTTGGCGAGGAAAAACTGGGCAAGCAGCTGGATGTCTTCGCGCCGTTCCCGCAGAGGGGGCAGGCGGATCGGGAGGACGTTCAGCCGGTAGTAGAGGTCTTCGCGGAAGGCCCCCTCAATGACCATTTTTTCCAGGTCCCGGTTCGTCGCGGAGATGATCCGCACGTCGACGGAGACGTCTTCCGTGTCCCCGATCATCTTGATGGTCTTTTCCTGGGTCAGGCGCAGCAGCTTGACCTGGAGGGCGGGGGAGAGTTCGCCGATTTCATCCAGGAACAGCGTGCCGCGCTGGGCCGCTTCCACCAACCCCTTGCGGCTGGCGGCAGCTCCTGTGAAAGCGCCCTTCTTGTAGCCGAAAAGCTCGCTTTCGATGAGCGACTCGGGCACTCCGCCGCAGTTGACGACCACGAACGGTTCGCCGCTGCGGGGACTCTCGCGGTGGATCGCCTTGGCCACCAGTTCCTTGCCGGTCCCACTCTCGCCCGTGATCAGCGCGTTGCTGCTGGTGGCCGCCACGCGCCGGATGAGTTCGTAGACCTTGCGCATTGCGGGGCTTTCCCCGATGAGGCAGCCGAAATAAAGCGGCCCTTCCTCGGGGCTGCGCGGCTTCTCCTCGCCCGTTCGCCTCAGCAGCGCATTCTGTATGACGCTTCGCATCTCATCGAGTTTGAAGGGTTTCGGGAGATAGTCGTAGGCACCTTCCTTCATCGCGGCGACCGCCGTTTCCGTGCTGGCGTAGGCGGAGATGATGATCACCTCGGTGGACGGGGTAAGCGTCTTGCACTGCTTGAGCACCTGGAGACCGTCGATCGGCTTCATGCGGATATCGGTGATGACGAGATCGAACGGCTCCCTGCGTATCGCGTCCAGGGCTTCGGTTCCGCTGCCTGCGCTTTGAACCGCATACCCCTCCCTCTGGAGCATGATTTCCAGGAATTCTCTCATGCTCCGTTCGTCGTCGACGACTAAGATTCTGGCGGGGTTTTCCGTAATCTCTTCCATGCTTCCAATGCCTGCGGACTGTCGTTCCGGCGCATGCGGCATCCAGGCGGTCTTTCCGCGAGAAACACCCCCCGTCCCTCACGAGGGGCGGCATGCGAAAGCGGTCCCCGCCCGGGCGGGGAACTCCGGCCCTGTCCCTAGATCATGATCCGGCCTTCGGCAAAAACGACCCGACCGCCGACCACGGTCATGACGGCCTTTCCGCGGACTTCCCACCCGTGGAACGGGCAATTGCGGCTCTTGGACTGAAAGGAGCCGGCGTCCAACGTGAAGGACGCATCCGGATCGATCATCGTCAAATCGGCGGCTGTGCCCTGACGCAGCGTTCCACCCGGCAGCCTGAGAATTCCGGCGGGGTTGCAGGTTACCTTGGCAATGGCTTCCATGGGGGTCAGGACTTCCTCGCGCACGAGGGCGAGGATGAGGGGCAGTGCGGATTCCAGGCCGATCATGCCCGAGGAGGCGAATTCGAACTCGACGTCCTTCTCCAGGACGGTGTGCGGGGCGTGGTCCGTCGCGATGGCGTCGATGGTGCCGTCGGCGAGCCCTTCCCGGATGGCGCGGAGGTCCTCGGCGCTGCGCAGGGGCGGGTTCACCTTGAACACGGTGTCGAAGCCCGTGAGCACCTCGTCGGTCAGGTGGAAATAATGGGGCGCCGTTTCGGCCGTGACGGAAATCCCCCGCCTCTTGGCTTCGCGGATCAGGCGGACGGAGCCCGCCGTGCTGACGTGGGCGATATGGACTCTCCCGCGAGTCAGTTCGGAGAGCAGGATGTCGCGTGCGATCATGACCTCTTCGGCTGCGCGGGGAATGCCCCGCAGGCCGAGCATGCCGGAGACCGGGCCCTCGTTCATGAGCCCGCCATGGGAAAGAAGGGGGTCTTCGGCGTGGCTGATGACGGGTATGTCGAAAATGCGGGAGTATTCCAGCGCCCGGCGCATCAGCATGGAGTTGGCGACGGGCTTTCCGTCGTCGGTCACGGCCACCGCCCCGGCTCCGACAAGATCGCCGAATTCGGACAGGTTTTCCCCCTTGAGCCCGCTGCTGACGGCGCCGACGGGGTAAACACGGCAGGCGCCGCGCTCCCGTGCCCGTTCCAGGATGAACCGGGTCACCGCCGCGCTGTCGTTCACCGGGTTCGTATTGGGCATGCAGGCCACGCCCGTGTAACCGCCGGCCACGGCGGCCCTGGTGCCGGAGGCGATGTTTTCCTTGTATTCCTGGCCGGGTTCCCTCAGATGAACGTGCATGTCCAGCAGGCCCGGGACGATCCACCTGCCTGTGGCGTCCACCTCTTCGATTCCGGACATGCGATCGGCGGACAGGTCGATCTGCGGCTGAACGTCCGCTATCCGGCCGTCCATGACCAGGACGTCACCAGTCCGGTCCAGGCCCTGTGCGGGATCGATCACCCGGCCGCGGCGGAAAAGAAGACCGTGAGCCTTCTCCCTCTGCATATGTCGAACTCCTTGTATCCATCGCCAACGCCGCAACCGTCCGACGCGGGTTGGCAGACAACAGTACGCCGGACGCCTTCACGGGGAGTACTCCGTCCGGAAGGTTTATTCTACCTCTGGCCGAGCATATAGAGCAGGGCCATGCGCACCGCCACCCCGTTGGTTACCTGGTCGAGAATTACGGAATGCGGACCGTCGGCCACCTCGGGGCTCAGCTCCACACCCCGGTTGATCGGGCCGGGATGCATGATCAGGACGTCGCCCCTGGCCTTTTCGAGCTTTGCGGGGCCGATGCCGTAGATGATCGCGTATTCCCGCAGCGAGGGGAGCAGCATCTGCTGCATGCGTTCCTTTTGCAGGCGAAGCACCATGATGACGTCGGCGTCCGGGATGACTTGTTCCGGGTGCAGGGACACCTCGACGCCCATCTG
>JAJFUA010000134.1 GCA_021372635.1 Desulfobacteraceae bacterium
AGCCCTGGGGAACAAAAGCGCCGAGGAACTGGAAGCCGCCCAGGAAGAATCGTTCACCATAGCAGGGCGCATCATGTCGGTCCGCTCCTTCGGGAAGTCCATCTTCATGCACCTTCTCGACTCCGAAGGGAAGATCCAGATCTACGTTCAGCAGAACAAGCTCGGCAAGGAAAGCTACGAGCTGGTCAAGAAGCTCGATATCGGGGACATCCTCCGCGTCGCGGGCCCCGTCTTCCGCACCCGCACCGGTGAACTGACCCTGCTTGTCAACGAACTGGTGCTCCTCAGCAAGAGCCTGCGGCCCCTTCCGGAAAAATACCACGGCCTGAAGGACGTCGAGACGCGCTATCGTCAGCGCTACGTGGACCTTATCGTCAGCGAGGCCGTGCGCGAAACGTTCCGCAAGCGGGCGCTGATCACTCAGACCATCCGGAGGTTCCTCTCCGACAGGGGGTTCCTGGAAGTCGAAACCCCCATGATGCAGGCGATCCCCGGCGGGGCCACCGCCAAGCCGTTCAAGACCCATCACAACGCCCTGGACATGGATCTGTACCTGCGCATCGCCCCGGAACTCTACCTCAAGAGGCTCCTGGTCGGCGGGTTCGACCGGGTGTTCGAGTTGAACCGCAATTTCCGGAACGAAGGGGTGTCCACGCAGCACAACCCCGAGTTCACCATGGTGGAATTCTACCAGGCCTATGCCACTTACGAAGACCTCATCAAGCTGACCGAGGAAATCTTCTGCGCCATAGCGGAGGTCGTAAACGGCGGGAACCTGAAAATCGAGTACCAGGGACAGACCATCGACCTGACTCCCCCCTGGCGCCGCATCAAGCTCCTCGACGCCATTGAGGAGATCGGCGGCGTTCCGCGCTCTGCCCTGGCCGATCCGAAGGAATGCCTGGAGGCGGCTCGGTCCATGGGGATCGAGGTGCAGCGCTTCGAAGGGCAGGGGAAACTGCTCACGAAGATATTCGACCTGACCGTCGAACCGAAGCTCATCCAGCCGACGTTCATCACCCATTACCCGGTGGAGGTGTCGCCGCTCTCCCGAAAGAGCGATTCCGACCCGACCTATACGGACCGGTTCGAGATGTTCATGGCGGGCCGCGAAATGGCGAACGCCTTCTCGGAACTGAACGACCCGAGGGACCAGAGAGAGCGTTTCCTGATGCAGATCGAGGCGAAAGAGGCCGGGGACGAGGAAGCCCATGAAATGGACGATGACTATATCCGCGCCCTCGAGTACGGGATGCCCCCGGCGGCGGGCGAAGGCATCGGGATCGACCGCCTGGTGATGCTCTTCACGAATTCGCCGTCCATACGGGATGTGATCCTTTTTCCGCACCTGAGACCGGAAAAGAAGATCTGACGCGCCTATGAATTTCGAACTTTACGTCAGTCTGCGCTATCTCCTGGCAAAAAGGCGCCAGACGTTTATCTCGCTCATCACGATTATCTCCATCGTGGGGGTTGCCGTGGGAGTCACGGCGCTCATCGTGGTGCTCGCCGTGATGAACGGGTTCCAGGAGAACATCCGCAGCCGCATTCTGGGCATCACTTCCCATATAGTGATCAACAGCTACAACGGGTCCATACCCAATTACGGGAAGCTGATCGAGGAAATCGAGAAGCAGTCCGGGGTCGTCGCCGCCACACCCTTCACCTACATGCAGGTGATGATCAGTTCCGGCGGAGGGGTTTCCGGGGCACTGCTGCGCGGTGTGGATCCGGCAACGGTGAACCGCGTGATCGTCCTCCAGGACAACATGATCTCCGGGAATTTCTCGGACCTCAAGCCCCAGAAGCCTACGCCCGACAACCTCTCGCCCCAGCCGGGAATCATCCTGGGCTCGGAGCTGGCGAGGAACCTCAATACGCGCGTCGGTGAGTTCCTTACCGTCATCTCGCCGTCGGGGCGGCTCACCCCGATGGGACAGACGCCCAGGAGCAAGCTGTTCCAGGTGGCCGGAGTCGTGAAATCCGGCATGTACGAGTACGACAACACGCTGGCGTTCATCGGGCTGTCCGCCGCCCAGCAGTTTGCCGGTGTCGGGGACGTCGCGACGGGAATCGAAGTCCGCGTCTCGGACATTTACGATGCCGGGAAAATAGCGGAAAATCTTCGCGCGCGCCTGGGGAATCCCTTTTACGTGCGCGACTGGATGCAGATGAACCAGAATCTCTTCTTCGCCCTGAAGCTGGAGAAGGTGATGATGTTCATCATCCTCACCCTGATCGTGCTGGTGGCCGCCTTCAATATCGTGAGTTCGCTCATCATGCTGGTCATGGAGAAGGGGAGGGACATCGCCATCCTCAAGGCCATGGGCGCGACGACGAAGAGCATTCGCAGGATTTTCGTCTACGAGGGGCTCATGATCGGCGTTTCGGGAACACTGCTCGGGATTGCGGGCGGTTTCGGCCTCTGCGCCATTCTGAAGCGATACAAGATCATCGAGCTTCCCCGGGACGTGTACAATTTTTCCGAGCTTCCCGTGAAGCTTGAAGCTCTCGATGTGACGGTCATCGCACTCGCCGCCATTCTCATCACTCTCATCGCCACCATCTACCCGTCCCGGCAGGCGGCGAAGCTGGCTCCCGCGGAAGCGCTGCGCTATGAATAACGATTCTCGGCAGATGGATGTCCAGGCCCTTGGAGTCACGAAGGTATTCGGAGAGGGGGTCCACGCGATCGAGATCTTCAAGGATCTCAGCTTCGTCATACGGCGCGGGGAGCGCATCGCCATCGTGGGTGCTTCGGGGGCCGGCAAGTCGACCCTCCTGCACATCGTCGGAACGCTCGACGAGCCCACGAGCGGGAAGGTGCTCTACGGGGGCGAGGACGTGTTCCTTCGGAGCGAGCCGGAACTTGCGCAGTTCCGAAACCGGCACATCGGGTTCGTCTTTCAGTTTCATTACCTGCTGCCCGAATTCGACGCCCTTGAAAACGTCATGATGCCCGGCCTGATCGCCGGCATGTCCCGCAAGGACGTGGAGGCGGAGGCACTCTCGCTTCTCGAGATGCTGGGACTGACGCACCGGTTGAAGCACCGGATCGGGGAACTCTCGGGAGGCGAACAACAGAGAGTATCCGTGGCCAGGGCGCTCCTGCTTCGGCCGAGTATCTTTCTGGCCGACGAACCCAGCGGGAACCTCGACAGCCGCACCGGCAGGACCCTGCACGAACTGCTGGTCAGGTTGAACGAGGAAATCGGCCTTACGATGGTGATCGTGACCCACAATTCGGACCTGGCTTCCAGGATGCACCGGGTTTTGCGACTGGTTGACGGGCAGCTGCGGGAGGAGCGCAACGGGGGCTAGCGGCGCAGCGTTCCGTGGAAAAATACCGCCGCCGCAAGGGGTTGGACGCGTCGGTGGATGCCGCATAAGAATTTGGTTGGGATGAGAGGGAGAAGGTGGTATATTTTCTCGCTCGCAGAAGAGTGGTTTAGAGATCGCGGGGGCAGAGCGGCTTGCCGGATGGTTCCCCGGACCGGTTCGGGTCGGCGGGTTTTTCCGGTGCATGCCCTGTGCGGTGTGGGAATGGTGGGGGATTTCCCGGGGAAAGCAGTTGCCGAGGGATTCAGGCAGGCCCGTGTGTTCACTGATTCATTCAGGCCCCTGATTGCAGATCAGCGTGGTGGGGGAACCGGAGCTTAAAGGATTGGTCTGATGGTGAGCGGGAAAAGGTGGTGGTGTCTCGTTG
>JAJFUA010000139.1 GCA_021372635.1 Desulfobacteraceae bacterium
GGGCGACAATACGGTGACGATCGGAGGAAAAGCCGCATATCCGTTCCATTCTTTCGAGGGAGAAATGTCCAACCCCCCCAGGGTGGCGATGGAAGTCTGGGACAAGGACCCGGGGGCGGAATGGTCTCCGGTGGCCCGGGCACCCTTCGGGGAATGCCTGTCGGATCCGGTGGCCTGGGCAAAGAAATGCGAGGAAGACTTCGGCGCGGAACTCATCGTCGTTCAGACCAAGAGCGCCGACCCCAACGGGGACAACCGGCCCGCCTCCGAGGTGGCCGAGATGGTTTCGAAAATAGCGGCTGCCGTCAAGGTGCCCGTGGTGGTCTGGGGCGTTGCCAACCATGAAAAAGACACGGAAGTGATGCGCCTCGTCGCGGAAAAATGCAGCGGGAAGAACCTTGCCATTTCCCCGGTCGAAGAAGGCGACTACAAGCAGATCGGTGCCGCCTGTCTCGGCTACGGGCATACTGTGGTGGCTTCTTCCCCCATCGACGTGAACCTCGCCAAGCAGCTGAATATATTGCTGTCCAACCTCGGCGTTGCCGGAAAAGACATCGTGATCGATCCCACGACGGGTGGACTGGGCTACGGTCTCGAATACACCTACTCGGTGATGGAGCGCATCCTCCAGGCCGCCCTGACCCAGGAGGACGAGAAGCTTCAGCAGCCCATGATCGCCAATATCGGCAACGAAATCTGGAAATCCAAGGAAGCCAACCTCTCCCGGGAAGACGCCCCGGAACTCGGCGACCCCGAAAAGCGCGCCGTTCTGATGGAAGCGGTGACGGCCGTCGATCTCCTCCTCGCCGGGGCGGATGTGGTGGTGCTGCGCCATCCCGGAACCGTCGCACTCATCAAGGGTTTCATCCGGAAGATGATGTAGACGGACGGGCTGTTCAGCGCCGGCCCGGTGCGGCAGATGGCTCGGCCAGGTAGAAGAATCAGCGCCCCATGAAGGGGATAAGAGGTGAATCATGTCTCATGACGAAAAGAAGGAAAAAGGCCTCTCTGAAGAGAAGAAGCCGAAGAATATCGATCTCCGGGAAGTGACGACCTGCGAGGCTACGATCCAGATGCTGAAGAAGACCGCTGCCGACGGGGTGGAGACGGTCTTCGACCGGGCGGCCGACATGAAGCCATGCCCCATCGGAAAGGACGCCGCGTGTTGCAAGCACTGCGCCATGGGGCCCTGCCGCCTGAATGCAAAAGATCCGTATTCCAAAGTGGGGGTTTGCGGCGCGTCGATCGACACGATCGCGGCCCGGAATTTCGCCCGCATGGTGGCGAGCGGCGGCGCGGCCCATACCGACCACGGCATGACCATGCTCGATATCTTCCGGGAAGTCGTGAACGGAAGGCTGAAGGGCTTTGAAATAAAGGACGTCGAAAAGCTGCGCCAGGTGGCCGCGAGCATCGGGATCGAGGTGAACGGCCGGGACGACAAGGCGATCGCGAAGGACCTCTACAACGAACTCGAGAAGACCTACACCCAGGTCGAAGGGGAAATCCCCTTCGCAAAGCGCGTCCCCCCGAAGACCCTGGAACTCTGGCGGAAGGCCGGCATCGTTCCCCGGGGAGCCATGCGCGAGATCATGGAAATGATGCACCGCACCCACATGGGCGTCGACCAGGACTATGAGAACATCGTGAAACAGTGTTCCCGGACCGCGCTTTCGGACGGCTGGGGCGGTTCCATGGTCGCCACGGAAATTTCCGACATCATCTTCGGCCGCCCCCAGCCTCTCGTCGCGGGCGTCAACATGGGCTTTTTGAAGGAAGACCACGTCAATATCATCGTTCACGGGCACGAGCCGCTTCTCTTCGAAGCGATGATCGTTGCGGCGAACGATCCCGCGAACGTTCAGAAGGCGAAGGACGCCGGCGCCAAGGGAATCCAACTCCTCGGCATGTGCTGCTCCGGGGCCGAGGTCCTCGGACGCCACGGGGTGCCCCACGCCGGGAACTTCCTGAGCACCGAACCGGTCATCGCGACCGGGGCCGTGGACGCCATGGCCGTCGACGTCCAGTGCATCATGCAGGCGCTTCCCAGAATGGCCGAGTGCTACGGGACGAAGTTCTTCACCACGAACCCCCGCGCGCACATCGAAGGGGCAACTCACATCGAATTCAACGAACACGAGCCCGAAGGGGCAACGAACCGGATCGTCGCGATGGCGGTCGAGCGGTTCAAGAACCGGCCCGGCGCCGTGGTGATCCCGAACCGCAGGGACTACGGCGTGCACGGTTTTTCCCACGAGTACATCAACTACATGCTTGGCGGAACTTTCAGAGCGTCCTACACGCCCCTGAACGACAACATCATCAACGGGCGCATCCGGGGCGTTGCCGGCGTCGTCGGCTGCACCAATCCCAGGGTCCGCCAGGACTACGTGCACGTCGAACTGGTAAAGGAACTCATTCGGAACAACGTCCTCGTGGTCCAGACCGGATGCTCCCAGATCGCGCTGGCGAAAGCGGGCCTGATGAAACCCGACGCCGCCGTGCTGGCCGGCGAAGGGCTGCAGGAGGTATGCGAAGCGGTGGGCATGCCCCCGGTTCTGAGCCTGGGGTCC
>JAJFUA010000159.1 GCA_021372635.1 Desulfobacteraceae bacterium
ACGCCCTGGCCGGGAGATTCCCCGAAATGCGCATCCCGCTTACGGATGCCCTGCGCATCCAGGCCGTGTGCGATTTTCAGGAAGGCATGGATACCTCTTCTGTCCTTGAGCGAGCCAAGCAGTCGGGAATTTTGATCGTCGACAGGGAACTGCCCCTGCCGGCCCCTTTCATGAATCTCGTGCGTAAGCTGGGCAGTGCATTCGGCCTTCTGGCCCATGTATGAAACGGAAAGAATATTCATGGGGAACGGATTCACCGGTTGCCAACTGGGGAATGCCGCTCTCTGCCCGGATTTCTCAACATCCATTTCGACGTTTCGCGACCGCCATGGCCGCAGCCACGATTCCGGCGGCGCTCTTCGTCAGGCTTTCAGTACGGTGCCATTTTTGTTGAGGATCGGCGCTGATTCCTCCCGGGCCGCCGAACACTCCGGCATATCGACAGGGCAAAAGAAATGTTTCGTCTTCCGAAAGGAATTATCGTTCTTGGACTCGTGAGCTTCTTCACGGATCTTTCCAGCGAGATGATCTACCCCCTGTTACCCGTGTTTCTCTCCACCACGCTTGGTGCCGGTGCGCTGGCCCTCGGAGTCATCGAGGGGGTTGCGGAATCGACCGCTTCCCTGTTCAAGGTGATCTCGGGAATATGGACTGACCGGGTCAACCGTCGCAAACCGTTCATCACCGCCGGTTATGGGCTTTCAGGCCTGGTCCGGCCCCTGATCTCGGTAGCCGCCGCATGGCCCTTCGTCCTGCTCATGCGCTTTATCGACCGGATCGGCAAGGGCCTCCGAACATCCCCACGGGATGCGCTCGTTGCGGATATCACCGAACCCGGACAACGTGGTACCGCCTTCGGCTTTCATCGAGCCATGGACCACGCCGGTGCGGTCATAGGGCCCCTGGTGGCCGCAGCGCTTCTGACCTTCTCCTCCCTCGGCCTGCGCCACGTTTTCCTCTTGTCCGCCATCCCCGCCGTTATCGTCATGGTCCTTATCCTGACGCGCCTGGAAGAACCGCAGCAACGCATCGAACTCCACTCTGGCACCCCAATGAGCCGCGGACGATGGAAAGAACTGGGACGCAGCTATCATTGCCTGCTGTTCGCAGTTCTCGTTTTCACCCTCGGAAATTCCACCGACGCTTTTCTTCTGCTGCGCATGACGGATGCCGGCGTTTCCCCTTCCTGGGTGGCCGTGCTCTGGTCGATACATCACGTGGTCAAGATGCTTTCGAGCTATGTGGGAGGGCGCATGTCGGACGGGATGGGTTCGAGGGTGCTCATCATAGCAGGCTGGATAGTTTATGCCTTGACCTACCTGGCATTCGCTTTTCTGAAGACGCCGGCAATGCTGATCCTGGTGTTCCTGGTCTACGGCATCTACTTCGGCCTGACCGAACCTTCGGAAAAAGCCTGGGTGTCCGACGCCGTTCCCTCTGACCTCCGTGGCACGGCCTTCGGCTACTACCATTCCGTATTGGGACTCGGCGCTCTTCCCGCAAGCCTTCTTTTCGGTTTTCTGTGGCATGGGTTCGGCGCGCCGACGGCCTTTGCAACCGGTAGCTGCCTGGCCATCGGAGCGTCCATTATCCTGCTTCTCTCGCCCGTTGCCCCCCGGTTCGCCAGGCAAGATCATCCTGCGGGACAGAAGGTGGCCGCGCTCGACGAAGTCCACTGAACCGGGTATCCGGCAGCCGTGCTTCAAAAACTTGGGCCGGTCCCCCGTGTGAGACCGGCCCCGATTGGCTCTATTTCATCTGTTTCAGCTTGTTCGCTGCAACCTGTGCCTGCTGGCTTCCCGGGTATTTTTCGATCACCTGCTCGAACAGGATGCGCGCCGCGGTAACATCGCCCATCTGCTGAAAGGCGGTCCCCTGCTTCAGCAGGGCATGAGGCACCTTGCTGCCCTTGGGATATTTGTCCAGCACCTGCTGGAACGCTTCCACGGCGCTCTGATAGCGCTTTTCCGCCAGGTGGCATTCGCCGACCAGGTACAGTGCGCTGTCCGCGTATTCCGACTTAGGATACTTGGACACGAAGGCCTGCAGGTCCTTTCGGGCGGCCTCGAACTGCCCCTGCTGATAAGCCTGGGTGCCTTTGTCGTACAGGGCCTTTTCGGGACTGGCACTTGGCGGCGGGGGTGCCTGAGGGGCTTTCGGCTGCGGCGGCGGAACCTGTACCGCAACCGGAGGCTGCTGCTGAACGGGCGCAGGCGGTGCGGCGGGCGCCACCACCGGCGCAGGAGGAGCCTGCTGCTGCGGGGGAGGAGGCTGTTGGGCGGACTGCGAGGCGATTGTTTTCGCCATCATGTCGATTTTGTGATCGAGTTCTTCCATCCGGCCGTTCAAAGCCCCCACTCTCGCCTGGAGTTCTTCGATTCGGGCATACAGTTCTCCACCCTTCTGCGACTGATTGTCCACCGACTGCATTTTCCTGTCCAAAACCTGCTGTTTTTCATGGAGCGCAAACATACTCTGCTGCAAGGTAGCCGTCTCCTGGGTCGACGCACATCCCCCGCAGAAGCTGATGAAAACCGTCAGGGCCAAAAATTCCATCAGTCTTCCGCTGTATTTGTCGATCATGGATTTTCCTCCCGTCTTTCCTGAACCTGTTCACTGCCGGTAGAATGGGGGCGGATATCAAACTGAGAGGCTGTCCGGTGGACCGTTCGATCGAAATATATCGGCCCGCCTTCCGACGACCCGTCCGGCAGACCCAACATCCCGGCAGGCAGGTTTCTCCGCCCGGTTCGGGTCCGTGCGCAATTCCAAGCCGTCTTCGACGGACGACATCAGCCTCATTCAAAACGCAACCGACCCCGAGACAAAGCATTTCGGGGTCTTACGCAATACGACTCTTATCTTTTATGACACGGAAACTCATTTCAGGAGGTTCGGGCACCGTATTGCCCGGACCCCCTGAAAGGGACATCAATAGTTCAGGACGAAATGGTCTCTTCTGTTCTTCGCCCAGGAAGCTTCATCATGACCGGTTGCAATCGGGCGCTCTTTGCCGTAGCTGATGGTATTGAAAGTACCCTGGCTGATGCTGGAATTGACAAAGTACTGCTGCGCGCTGGTCGCCCTGCGTTCCCCCAGCGCGAGGTTGTATTCCGTCGTACCGCGCTCGTCGCAGTGGCCTTCTATGGTGACTTTGACCTTGGGATAGCGTTTCAGGAACGCGATCTTCTCATCCATAATCTTCTTCGCCGGCTCCGTCAGCGTGAAACCATTGAAGTCGAAGTAAATGTCCTGGTTCTCGAACTGCTGTGCCTTGTCCAGGAATTCCCTTTTTTCGGCTTCCGAGTTGATGCCGAGTTCTCTCCAGCGGGCGTCATCCAGTCCGGCTCCGCCGCCGCTGCCTCCGAGACCTCCACCCGCCGCTCCCCCACCGGAACCGAAGCCGGGCTGGGCCGGGACGGTCTTTTTCGAGCAGCCGAAAACGCCGCCAACCATCAACATGATCAGCAAAACCCCCAGCAGTCTCTCACAATGTCCCTTCATCCTTCTCCTCCTTCGTGTCTTGGCAACGAAACCCGAATCCAATCTAACGCCCTCCCAGGCGCGGGGACCAGTCCGGCAGCTCCTGGCCGCCCCCCC
>JAJFUA010000117.1 GCA_021372635.1 Desulfobacteraceae bacterium
GCCCCCACCCTCCCGGGCGCAGCAGGACCGGGGCACTCCCGTTTTCCGCACCTGGCGGGAGTGAATCCTTGCACGACGTCCGGAATACCGTGGTATAATGACTCACTTTTGCATTCCATGATTCGTTCTTGCTGCGCATCGTCAGGAAAGATGGCGATTTCCCGCCCGGTTGAAGCCGCGGGTTCCGAACGGAGCGGTGTAGATTTCCATCCACCTTTGGACAATCTTCAATAATCGGAGGACTCGATATGACAAACAAAACCAGAATCGAACACGACCTCCTGGGAGACATGGAAATTCCCATGGATTGCTATTACGGCGTCCAGACCCGGCGCGCGGTGGAGAATTTCAAGATCACGGGCGTGCGCATCTCCCATACTCCCGAGATGATCAGGGCTCTGGCCTACGTGAAGAAAGCGGCCGCCCTCGCCAACATGGAACTCGGCATGATCGGCGCCGATGTTGCCAAGAACATCGCCGGAGCGTGCGACGAAATCATCCAGGGCAAGCTGCACGATCAGTTCGTGGTGGACGTGATCCAGGGGGGCGCCGGTACCTCGACGAACATGAACGCCAACGAGGTCATCGCGAACCGCGCCCTGGAACTCATGGGCCTGGAAAAGGGCCGGTACGACGTGATCCACCCGAACAACCACGTAAACTGTTCGCAGTCCACCAACGACGCCTACCCCACCGCTTTCCGGCTCGCCCTCCACGAGGAACTCACCCGCCTGAAGGAGGACATGCGCTTCCTGCAGCAGGCGTTCGGGGAAAAGGCCATAGAGTTTTCCGACATCGTCAAGATGGGCAGAACGCAACTCCAGGACGCCGTGCCCATGACTCTGGGCCAGGAATTCGGGGCCTACGCGACCACCATCGGCGAAGACATCTCCCGCGTGCGCGAGGCGCGGGAACTGATCCGCGAAATCAACCTCGGGGCCACCGCCATCGGGACCGGCATCAACGCGCCGCCCGAATACGCCCGTATCGTCACCGAACAACTCCGGAACCTGACCGGCATTCCGCTCGTCACCTCCCCCAACCTGATCGAGGCGACGTGGGACACGGGGGCCTACGTCCAGATTTCAGGAGTGCTCAAGCGCGTCGCCGTCAAACTTTCCAAGATCTGCAACGATCTGCGGCTGCTCTCCTCCGGCCCGAGAACCGGACTGCACGAGATCAACCTGCCTCCCATGCAGCCGGGATCGTCCATCATGCCCGGCAAGGTGAACCCGGTCATCCCCGAAGTGGTGAACCAGGTGGCCTTCCAGATCATCGGGGCCGACGTGACGGTCTCCTTCGCAGCCGAGGCGGGCCAGCTCGAACTGAACGTCATGGAACCGGTCATCGCCTTCAACCTGTTCCAGTCCATCGACATGCTGCGGCGCGCCTGCCGCGTTCTCGCGGAAAAATGCGTGCAGGGCATCACCGCCAACAGGGATCATTGCCGGAAGCTCGTGGAAAACAGCATCGGGATCGTCACCGCCCTCAACCCGATCATCGGCTACCAGAACTCGACGGTCATCGCCAAGGAAGCCCTGGAAACCGGCCGTTCGGTCTACGACCTGGTGCTGGAAAAAGGGCTGCTCTCCAAGGCAGAGCTGGACGACATCCTCTCGCCGGAAAACATGATGCGTCCCAGGTTCCTCAGCCACCCCAAAAAGAGCGGCTGATTGCGCCCCGTTCAGGTGGGGCATGGAAATCATGCCTCTCCCGCTTTCCTGAAATCTTGCCTTTCCCCGGGGAACGACGAAGGAAGCGAAGGGCCTCAATTCCCCCCTTTTTCGAGGGGGGATCAAGAGGGGGTGTAGTTCCAGGTTCATGAAAACTCATAGGAAACACCTCCATGGGGAATGGAGATTATCGCCCACCAGGAAAAGCACCGCTTGACGCGACGGCATTGCCCGGGGCACTGGCCCGAACCCGGAACGCGGAATCCGAGGGACCGCAGCGCGGTTCGATCTCGCACTCTCAGAAGAGGTTATGTGTCATGGATTACGGAATAAGCATCACGAGGAGGTTCGGCGCACTGGCCCTGGCCCTGCTGCTCGGCCTGGCTTTCTGTGGCCGGGCGGCGGCGGCGAATTCCATAGAGGAAGCCAGACGCCACGGCAAGCTCGTCGCCGGGGTAAACACCGATTTTCCACCCTTCGGCTACCTGGATGCAAGCGGGGCACAGACGGGGTTCGATGCTGAGATTGCCGACTGCCTGGCCAGAGCCATTTTCGACGGGGAGTCGAGGACCGAATTCGTCCCGGTGACCACCGGCGCCCGCATCCCATTCCTTTACAGCGGTTTCGTCGACATCATCATCGCCACCTTCACGGCCACGGAGGAGCGGCGCCAGGTCCTGGAGCTTTCCGACCCCTATTTTCTTAGCGGATCTCTGCTCCTGGTGCGCAGGGACGGTCCCGTGAAGGGGCTGGAGGACCTGCAGGAAAGGGCTGTGGGGTTCATCGACGGGTCGGTCCAGGCAAAGGACCTGGAACTCCTGGCCCCGAAAGTCAAAAAGGTGAAGTTCGGAACGCCCGGGGAGGCCATCGGGGCACTCAAGTCTTCAAAAATCGACGCCTTCTGCCTGGACGACATCCTGGTCCTTGACCTCGCCAGGCAGAACCCGGACCTCCAGGCCGCCGGCCGCCCGTTCATCCCCCGCCCTTACGTCATAGCGGTGCAGAAGGGGGATGTGTCTTCCATCGCGTGGATCAACAAGCAGCTTGCCAGGATGAAGAGCGACGGGACGTACGACAGGCTGTGGAAGAAGTATTTCGGCGAATTCGAAGCCAACCTGGTCAAGCCGTGAGAACGGGCACCGGAGCGACCCCGGGCTTTTCCCGCGCAGTCCGGCCCGAGGTGCCCGATGCTGTTGTGGAGGAACTATGAGTATTAAATTGCTGCTGGAGTTCGCGGTCGTCCTGGGAGCCATTTTCCTGGGCAGCCGGTCGGGGGGAGTCGGCCTCGGGTTATGGGGCGGCGTCGGCATCCTTGTTCTGAGCTATTTCTTCGGGTTACCGCCCACCAGCGCCCCCATCGACGTGATGCTCATCATCCTGGCCGTCGTGATGGCCGCCTCGGTGATGGAAGCCGCCGGCGGCATCGATTACCTGGTGGGGCTGGCGGAACGGATCATCCGGCGCAATCCGAAGCACATCACCATCGTGGCCCCCTTCGTCGCCTACGTGTTTTCCTTCGGCTCCGGGACGGGCCACGTGTTCTACCCGCTGCTGCCGATCATCTACGAAGTCGCCTACGAAAACGGGATCCGGCCGGAGCGGCCCTTGAGCGTTTCGACCATCGCGTCGCAGCAGGCCATTACGGCCTCGCCGGTCTCGGCGGCCATGGCCGGGATGATCGCACTGTACGAACCGCTCGGTCTGAACCTCATCAAAATCATGTGCATCGCCCTGCCCGCCACCCTGATCGGCATCGCCGTCGCCGCGCTGGTCCAGATGAAGATCGGCAAGGAACTCAAGGACGATCCCGAGTACAACCGGCGCCTTCGCGAAGGGCTGATCCAGCCGCCGACGAACGCCCCCGGCATGCGGCCGGAGTCCGCCGCGGTCCTGCGGCTGAACCGGACTCCGGATTCGGAGGCGGAAACCTACGAAATGTCCATCCAGCCGAACGGCACGGCGGCCGTGGTCTCGGCCGAAGAAAAGACCCATCTGCCGCCCGGCGCGAAAATCAGCGCTCTCATGTTTCTCTTCTCGGTGGCCCTGGTCGTTTTGTCCGGGCTGTTCCCCGGCTTGCGCCCCCAGGTGCCGCAGGGCGACGCATTTGTCCCGCTCGGCATGGCCACGGCCATACAGATCGTGATGCTCGCCACCGCAGCGCTCATCCTCGCGGTCACCAAGCCCCCCACGGCCAGCATCCCGAAAACCAACGTGGCCCAGGCCGGCCTCACGGCGGTCATCGGCATCTTCGGCCTGGCCTGGCTCGGCGACACATTCATCAAGGGCAACGAGAAGATCATCATGGCCTCCATCGGGGACCTGACGACGAACTACCCGTTCCTTTTCGCGGTGGCGCTGTTTTTCGCCTCCGTACTGCTCTTCAGCCAGGCGGCCACGACGCGGGCGCTCATGCCCCTGGGCATCAGCCTGGGCATACCGCACGCCAGTCTCGTGGGCATGTGGCCCGCAGTGAACGGCTACTTCTTCCTGCCGACCTACGGAAGCCTCATCGCGGCCATCAGCTTCGACCATTCGGGCACAACCCGCATCGGCCGGTACATTCTGAACCACTCGTTCATGATTCCCGGCCTCGTCTCGACCATCACCGCAGTCGCGGTGGGCCTCGCCATCGCGAAGTTTTTCTTCTGACCCGCCCGGTCGCGCGCTTTGAACCGGCCCCTCGACGGGGGCCGGTTCCGCACCGTTTCATGAGGCACCACCGCCGCCCGCGCGCAAACAGGGCATTCCACCTATAATAACGACCTGTTCACAGGATAATGCTGCGGATTCTTTCCGCAGATCGATTTCGTTCTTGCAACGTATGTCCAATCATGCGAGTTTGTCGCCCTGGGCTCCGTGTTTCCGACGGAAAACACTTCTGCAGAGAGGCGGAGAAATGAAACGCATACTGGTTATCGAGGACGACGAGCAGTACCGCCCCATGCTGACCCGGATGCTGCAAAGGGCTGGCTATGAAGTCGCCGCCGCCGCGGACGGCGAGGAAGGCATCCGCCTGTTCAGGCTGCAACCGGCCGATCTCGTCATCTCGGATATTTTCATGCCGGGCAAGGAAGGCATGGAAACCATCCGGGAACTGCACAGGGATTATCCCGATCTCAAGATCATCGCCATGTCCGGCGGCAGCATCCAGACGGGGCCGTTTTGCTCCCTGCCCTCCGCAGAGGAACTCGGCGCCGTCGCAGTGCTCTCCAAGCCCTTCGAAAAGGAGACGCTGCTGAAAACGGTGCGGGACGCGCTCGGCGGGGAGTGACGAAGCAAGCACCGGAAGGCCGCCGCGTTCTCCTCATTTTCCGCAGCGGCATGGCCCGGCACCGCCTTGACGCAATCCGCTCCGCCGCGGCGAACCATCCAGTCCCGCACGGCCCGCCCCGGATCATCCTTGCGATTGCGGCCCTGCCGACATATTTTTGCCTTCAACCGCAGTGCACACTTCCAGGAGAGAGAAACCATGATCGTCAGCACCAGCACGGAAATTCCCTACGTAACGCTCTTTACGGACGGCAGGCACGAAGCGAAAAGCGACACGACCCTCGAAAACGGAGGGGGCGGAGCGGGGTTTCGCCCCCACGACATGCTCGAGGCGGCCCTGGCGTGCTGTCTCAACATGAGCATCCGGATCTACGCGGAAAAACGTGAAATCCCCCTGACCGGAGCCAGGGTGAAGGTCACACTCCACCGGGACGAACCCGGGCGGTCGGTTTTCAAATACCGGGTGGACCTGGAGGGCGATCTGACCGCCGCGCAGCGGAACGAACTCATGGAGCAGGCGACGGCGTGCCCCGTCGGCAGGACGCTCTCGACGGAAATATCCATCTGCCGGGACGAATCGGCATCAGGCCTCCCTCTCGGAGCCTGAGGGCCCGGCCCTGAATACGGTTGCGTTAAACAACACTCCCCCACGAGCGACAATCTCCATTCCCCCCTCGA
>JAJFUA010000191.1 GCA_021372635.1 Desulfobacteraceae bacterium
TCCCGATTCGGTGCATCTTTCGACGGTTCGTGTCGGCATGGGGCCGGAGGTCGTCGACGAATACATCGCGGAGCATGCCGGGCCGTGCGATCTTGCCGTCACGCAGGACATTCCCCTGGCGTCCATGCTCGTGCCGAAAGGGGTGACGGTGATCAACCCACGCGGCGAACTCTACACGGAGGAGAACATCCGGGAACGGCTTTCCATCCGGAACTTCATGCAGGACATTCGCGAGGCCGGGGTCGTCACGCCAGGGCCGAAGCAGTACGGCCAGAGGGAAAAACAGAGATTTTCGGATACCTTCGACAGGGAACTCACGAAGGCCATGAGGCGAAAGGAACGCTGCGGGCAATGAGCCGACGCGGACTGGCCGTCGCCGGCTTCCGGCCGTAATCGTTTTCTTGCACTTTTCCCTCATCTGTCGCAGAATCTGCGCATCGTCAGGCCCGTCCGGGGCCGGGCATCCCGTGGGGAAGACGATCGAAAACGTTGAAGAGAAACCATGGAAAGAGGAGGTGCGCATGCGTGGTGCCGGTGGTACCGATGGCGGGGCTGGGCGGTTCTTCCTGGGACTCATCATGATGATCGCCGGAGGGTACCTTTTCCTGCACAACATCCAGGTGAGCATCGGATTCGGCCTGGGATACCAGTATTTCGGCATCGGAGGGTTCGGCATCACCAGCGGCATGGTGCTGGTTCCGTTCATTTTCGGCGTGGGCCTGATCTTCTACAACGGGTCGAATGTCGTCGGCTGGCTGCTGACCCTCGGTTCCCTCGTGATGCTGGGGTTTGGCGTCGTCTCCCAGACGCGCTTTCACCTGCACAACATGACGGCTTTCGACCTGATCACGATCCTCGTCCTGCTGGTGGGCGGCATCGGGCTTTTTCTGAGTTCGCTGCGGACCGCGAAGAGTCGCCTGTGAGATAGGAAGCCGCCGTCCGGCTGTCTGCGGGCGCCGGTTCCTTCGGGAGTTCCCTGCACTGCCGGAAGACGCGGGTCTGACAGGCTTTGCACCGGTCCGGGTCCAGCAGGGGCAGGAGTCTTTCGATCGCTTCCGTTTTGGACGAGAAAATTCGCCCGATGTTCAGCGTACAACTGCCGAGCGCGAGCGTTTCCTCCACATCTTCCTTCATGGAGCACAGGTGCAGCTCCTTTCCTTCCAGGTGCATGTTCCGGCCTTCTTCGAAAAGCATCCTGCAGCCCGATATGTCGATGAAGTTGATGCCGCTTCCCACGATCACGATGTGTTTTCGGTCCGGGTTCTGGGCGGCGATCTGGTGCAGTTCCTCGGAAATGTGGTTTACGGCCCCGAAAAAGATGGACCCGTCGAGCCGGACCATCTTGATCTGCGAGCATTCCGCCACGGGTTCATCCCGGATGTCCACGAAGCAGTTCCTTGTGTAGACGGGGTCCGGCGCGATGGAGATGAAATGGGGGTGCGACGTGCGGTTCAGGTAGAGGAGGAGTGCGAGAAGGACCCCCGAGAAGATGGCGAACTCCAGTTCCACGAAAAGCGTCGAGAAGAAGGTGACGATTGTCACGGTCCCCTCCGGCTTGCTGGTGATGAAGATCGACCGGATCCGGTGCAGATCGACGAGCCCGATGGCGATGAACATGAGAACGCCGGCCATTACGGCGACGGGGAGGAATGCGGTGAGGGGGGCGACCAGGACGAGGATGAGAGCCACGGCCACGGCGGAGAAGACGGCGGCGAGGGGCGTCCTGGCCCCTGCGGTGAAGTTCACCCCGCTTCTCGTGAAGGAGCCCGAGGAGGCGTAGCTGGAGAAGAAGCTGCCGAGAATGTTGGAAAGACCCTGGCCGATGAACTCCCGGTTGTTGTCGATGCGCTGATGGGAGGCTATGGCCGTGGAACGGGCTATGGAGACGGCCTCCGCAAGTCCGAGCATGGCTACGGCCGTCGCTCCTGGGATCAGTTCCCGGAGCGTGTCCGGGGAGAGGTCCGGAAGGGAGAGGGGCGGCAGCCGGCCGGGCAGCGCCCCGACGTAAGCCAGTCCGTGAGCCTTCCCGTCGAGTACCGCGGCAAGAACGCCGCCGACGAGCATGGCGAAGAGCAGACCGGGCCAGCGGGGTTTCAGGTGTTTGAATGCGAGGGCCGACACCAGCGTGGCGGCCGCGACGGCCGCACTGGTGAGATTCACGTGCGGCAGCAGGCGGATCATCTCCGGCCAGGTGTTGAGGAACTTCATTCCCCTGGGGATGGACACGCCCAGGAAACTGCCCAACTGGCTCGTGGCGATGAGTACTGCCGCCCCGGTGGTGAACCCGACTACGACCGAGTGAGAGACGAAGTTCACTACGGCTCCGAGGCGGGCAATGCCCAGCGCCAGTTGCAGAAGACCCGCGAGCAGGGTCAGGGAGAGGACCATCTGGATGTACCCGTCGGTGAAAGGGGCCGCCAGCATGCTGATCTTGGTGAAGATCACCAGCGAAATGGCCGTGGTCGGTCCGGAGATGAGATGATGGGAGGAACCGAACAGCGCGGCGACGATGACGGGTACGATGGCCGAGTAGAGCCCGTATTCCGGGGGGAGTCCCGCTATGGTTGCGAAGGCGACCGCCTGCGGAAGGACGATCACCGCGCCCGTGACGCCCGCGAGAAGATCTGCGCGCAGAGTATTCTTATCGACTTTGGGCCACCATTCGAGAAAAGGCAGAAGATGGGCGGGGTTGGAGAAAGTCAGCTTGAAGCGCGCCGACGGCGACATGGGATGGTACCTTTCTGATCTGAAAAAGTGCCGGATTCTGGCAGGGTCCATACGGTATGACGGAAACAACCTGCGGGAGAAGCGGATCGACTGCGAGGTAAATATAACGCCGAGCCTGCAAAAGGTCCAGACCGGGCTGCCGGAGGAAAGTCCCGGTTCCATGAATCCGCTTCAGATCATTCGGACGGGCCCTTTCCCGGGGCACCCGCCCGGCGGGTGTTTTTGAAGGCCGGGGCCGTGAGGAGCGCCGTGCAGATCAGGAGGAAGCCTCCGCAGACGTTGAACAGCGCCGGGGGACAAAGGCCCTTGGCGATCAGTGCTCCGCCGAGGTACGGGCCCAGGAGGAAGCCCGCGCCCATCGCGCACGGGGTGAGATTCGTGCGGAGGCCGCGTGGAGAGCCGGGTGAAAGCAGGGGCGCGGCGGCGCGCAGCAAAGGAAGGAATGCCCCGATGCAAAGGCCGAAAAGGCCGGCCGTGAGTTCCAGGGCCAGCCGGGTGTGCGCAAGGCCGAAGGAGAAGAAGCACAGAACGAGCAGGAGCATGGCGAACCAGAGCGCCTTGACTTTGCCGGCCCATTCGGGCAGCGTCCCGAGAAATGCGCCGGTAGCGAGGGCGATCGGGATCGCGATGGCGAAGAACCTTCCCGTCTCGCCGGAGGCAATCCCCGCAGCGTGGCTCTTCATGAAGAAGAAGACCGTCGAGCAGCCCAGAAGGAGGAAAAGGACAATACCCGGGAGCAGAATGGTGCGGTCCTGTCCGAAGTCCCTCCGCATTTCCGCAAGGTACGGCCGCTTGAGCATGGGCCCGTCGGGGTCCCGCACCGCGTCTTTCATCTTTCTTCCCAGGACCAGGAGCAGAAATGCCGCAGGGAAGGCCAGGATGGTGATACCCGCGTAGATCTGCGGCTCCGTCCGCCCGTGCGCGAGAAGCGTTTCCGTCATAAGGGGCATGACCGCGAAGAGGATCAGCGCCGGGACACTCGCGATTCCCCATCCCAGGTTTTCCCGCTGTTTGGGAATCAGGCCGGCCAGTGTGGTCACGTTCGCGGAAACGAGCAGCCCGAACGCCGCTCCGTGGAAGAGGCGCAGCACGATGAGTGTTGGGATGGTGACCGCCCAGGAATAGGAATACAGGGCCGTGACGAGCAATGCCAGGGCTGTGGGGATGATGACCGCGGCACTTCCGGCACGCAGCAGGGGAATCATGGTGAGGCACGACAGGAAGGCGCCCGTGGGTTCCAGCCCGGTGAGGACGCCCCGCCATTGCGCCGGAATTCCCAGTTTGGATAGATACTCGTAGAAACTGTAAAATACCGACAGGTTACAGAACGCGAAAAAAGATACCAGGTTGAGTGCAATGAACTGGAAGGTGAAAAGCTTTTCGGTCTGACGCATGGGGCACCTGCCGCAATTATTCGTTTCTTTTAAATATTTGCGCGTGGAAACACGCGGCCGGGTCCTCCGGGGACCCCATCCGGCCGAGGCCCATGCTGCCCGCCGGATGATCCACGAATTTCGTTGCCGCCGGGAAAATGCGGGCTGCTATTCTTCCTCCCCGCTGGTATCGAAGATGCTGTTGAATTCCTCCCGGGAAACCGGGGTGATCGTGGTTTCCTCCGAACACAATTCCACGACTTCTTCCTCCGCGGAGGACCAGACGCCGTTTTCTTCGCGTTCGAGCCAGTCGATCATCGGAAGGTAATGACTGTCTCCGATCCGGATGCACTCAAGGCTGTCTTCGGGATGTTCGGTGATTTCCAGGTCGTCGGGTACTTCGAAGTATGCCTCCACGTTAACCTTGATGTATTTCATCCCTTCCTTTCCTCCTCCCGGCCCGCCTCCCGCGGCGCAGCCGTCTTCGTTTCAACGCATCTGACCCCCATTCCGGGCAAAGGCCGCGCCCGCAGCCGGAGGGAATCGTCAAAGGGTTACGTGAGTATATGAAAAAACCACGCGGGATGAAAGGCTTTTTGTTTCATCAGGGTTGCGCGTGAAAGGGAAGGGGCGGGCGAACGCGGCCGGTCAGGCCGCAAGCCGGTTGCGCCCGGCTTTCTTGGCGCGGTAGAGGGCCTTGTCCGCGCTTTTGATAGTGGCGTACGGGTCGTTCTGCCGGTCGCCCGGTTCGGCCATCCCTATGCTGACCGTCACGGAGACTTTCTTCCGGGGACTTCCGGATCGGCCGGGCCTGGCGGGTTTCCTGGGAGGGCGGTTGCTTCCCCGGAGGGTAAAGCCCGCCGATTCGATATCGATCCTCAACTGTTCCAGGTGGGGCTGCGCCTCTTCGATGGTCCTGCCCGGAAAGAGCACCGTGAACTCTTCGCCCCCGTACCGAAAGGCCTTTCCGCCTCCGGTGACCTTCGCCAGCCTGGAGGCGACCATGCGCAGCACCTGGTCGCCCACGTCGTGCCCGTAGGTGTCGTTGAACTTTTTGAAATGATCGATGTCGACCATGGCCACGACATACCGGCTGCCCAGTTGGAGAAGGTACTCGTTGAGCGACCGCCGTGCGGGCAGGCCGGTCAGTTCGTCTCGAAACGCCATGAAATGTGAGGATTCGATGACGGAGACGACGAGAACGAGCCCTGCGGTCGAGAGGTAGTAGCTGCAAAGATAACCGGATTTCCTGGCCGTCAGGGCGAAGAGGACGGCAGGCATCACCCAGAGGAAGCCGCTTTCCAAAGCCCCCCTGCGGGCAAGGAAGGCGGCCAGCGCCAGGAGGAGGGAAACCGCCGCCGCGGCCAGGGCGGCCTGTGAGAGGGGCGCTCCGGGAATGTGCCTGAGCAGGGGCAGCTTGAAGAAAGCCGTATCGAAGACGGGGATGAGCGCGTAGAACTGGCTGTGGCAGGCGGCGGCGACGACGAGCGGTTGCGCCAGGATCATGCAAAGCCGCCATAAACCGTGGGCGGTGGCGATGCCGCGTTCCTTGAGAAGTGAAAGGAGAGCGAGGTTCAGGGGCAGCAGAATGGTGACGGCATGGATGACGAGCTTTCCCTGGGCCGTGACGGCCATGGGTCCCCGGGCGAAGGCGAAGAGGGATCTTTCGGCGATGGCCAGCACCAGCACGGCGAAGAAAAGGCGGCTCCGGTTGAAGCGCCACCCGAGCAACAGTCCCGCGACGAGCACGGTGTACAGGTATATGTCGCCCGCTGCGGGCAGCCAGGCGGTGATGACGCCGGTTTGTGCGAGAACCGCCGACGCAAGAAAGACGAGTCCGCCCGGTATGAGCAGGGAAATCAGCGTACTTGCCGACACGGGCATAGCCTTCCGGGTACGACGGACTCGTGGAAAAAGATGAAAGATGTCGAGAAGATCACTCCTGCCGCCCTCAATCCTGGTATCGACTGGAACAAATGGCCCGGCCGGGTGCCATCCCTCAGCCCGGGCCGCCTCCCCGTCCGCGTGAAGCGGGAGGGGGATTTGCGCTTCCGTATAGCGGGCCGGAACATCGGCCTTTGAGAACGTATGACTGTATCAGGGTCCTGGCGGGATATCCAGGTCCCGATGCTCCTTCCGAACCGGGGCCCCCGGAACGGGCCTCGTGGAGCGCCTCTCGTTTTTGGCCGGGCCGCTCTAGAGTTGGAGGATGAAGCCGTCCCGGTGGTGAAAATCGGCCCGCGGGCCGTGATGCGTCAGTGCCCAGTAGGTCGTGGAGCCGTCTTTCCCCCTGATGACGGCGCTGACCGCCGCCTCTACGGGCCAATCCGCCCGCAGGATGCCGCCGAGGTCGACCTCGAGGGAGAGTTTCAGGGCGTCCGGCCCCCTTGCGACCCGAAAGGGCAGGGATTCCAGTGTTTCCTCCTCACGCATGTCCTTCCGGTAATCGGAGAACCGGTAGACGTTCCAGTTCCCGGACGGCGAAAGGTTGAACTCCCGGTAAACCGGGGATTCCTTTTCCGCGAGGAAGAACTCGAAACAGGTCTCTTCCCACAGTCCGTTCCGTCGCCCGGGCACGGCGGCGGGCGGGGCGAGGGCAAGACCGTCCAGGCGTCCCCCGAGTTCGTAGCGGATGGAGAAAATGCCTGCCCGCCGGGAAATCACCCCCGAAATGCGGATGTCCCCGGGATCGCCAGCCGGTGCAAACGGCTGAAGGAAAAACCGCCGCTCGTTCATCTCATTTCCTCGACGATCTGCCGAATGACGCTCTCGCGGGATTCGACGCTCTCCGCCAGGCGGAATTGCACGAGCGCCCTGGCGAGGTTGTGCTCCGGGTATCCGGCCTTGAAATAGACGTTTCCCTCCAGGTAGTCCGTGAAGAACCTCAGTCCCAGTTCGAAGGCGATCAGGCGGACCGCGTCGTACAGGTAGTCGCAGTCGCTCCCGGAGAGGGACGGCCCGGCCGCCTCCAGGTATCCCCGCAGAATGGCCCGGCACAGTTCCGGCTCGAACCGGACATCCTCCCAATGCGGGGTTTCTTCGCCGAGGGGATTGCAGCCGGAACGGAGGCAGTCGCCGACGTCGTAGTGGATCAATCCCGGCTTGACGGTGTCCAGGTCCACGATGCCGACGGCCTGAAGGGTGGAGGTGTCGATCATGACGTTGTTCACCTTCGGGTCGCCGTGTATCGGGCGCAGCCGCAGCTTTCCCGCCACACTGGCTTCTTCGAGAACGCCGGCTGCGCTTCGCCTTTCTCCCACGAACCTCAGGGCATGGCGTACTTCCGGGTTGTGCGGGACGTCGGCCGTGGAGAGCACTTTCTCGTAGTGCTTCAGGTAGAGCGGTGTAACGTGAAAGCCCGGCAGGATGTCTGCGAGGCTTTCGACGGGCAGGTCGCCGATGAGGTTGTGGAACGCGCCGAGCGCCCGGCCGACTTCCCCGGCGTGGTCCGCGTCCTGGATGGTGTCGAAGGCGCGGGCGGCCTCGATGAAGCGGATCGCCCGCCAGAAAGAGCCGGAGGGGTCGAGCCAGTAATCCGCGCCGCCCCGCGCGGGGAGTACCGACGGCACCTCCCAGCGCCGGTCGAGGGGGGAACGGCCGCGCAGCACCCGTTCCATGAGGTGCTCCGTGCAGATGCGCATGTTGCTCATCACGAGTTCCGGCTGGCGGAAAACCCGGGTGTTGAGGCGCTGCAGGATGAAGTGCTTTTCTTCCGCGCCCTGGAGGGAGACCAGGAAAGTGCTGTTGATGTTGCCGTTCCCGTATTCCCTGATGTCGGTTACCCTGCCGTCAGACACGAACTGTGCTGCGGCGGCGGAAAGATGTTCCCGGTAAGACATGGTGCGGCAATTCTCCGTCGGAGCGGGTGCGCCCGGTCCGTCACTTTTTGAGGGGATTCCACCACGATCCGGTTTTGGTGCGGCCTTCGCCCTTGAGTATCCGGATCTCTTCCACGAGGTGGAGCAGCATCTGCGTCTGTTCATGCTGCGCGGTCATCAGTTCGTTCCATTGCTCCTGCTTCAGCCCGTCGATCTTCTGGTGCAGGGCCATGATCTCCAGTTCCGACTTCAGGTTCACCTCGTAATCGTGCGCGGCGTCGATCCGGTCCTTTGCCGCCTGCCGGTTCTGGGACATCATGATGATGGGGGCCTGCACGGCGGCGAGCATCGACAGAACGAGGTTCAGGAAGATGAAGGGGTATGGGTCGAAGGTCCGGTTCCATCGGACCAGGATATACGCGTTGAAGACGATCCACAGGAACATGACCACCGCGAAAGCGGCGATGAAGGGCCACGACCCGCCGAACGCCGCCACCCGGTCCGCCATGCGCTGGCCCAGGGTCATCCCTTCGTCGTGTTCGATGCGAACGTCCCGGCTGATGTGCATTCCCTTCGCAATGCGGTTGATCACGTGCTGTTCGCGTGTGCTGAGCGCATTGTAATCTTTATGAAGAAGTTGTTCGGCCAGAGTATGAACATCCCGCTTCATGTCCCATGTGCCTCCTGGTTTGATAGGATCGTTCTCCCTGGCGAGCCGTCATGGAAACGACCCGCCCGCGCCGGGAACGGGAGAGGGCCGCCCGGATCGCCGTCGGCTGCGCATTCGAATGTTGCGAATGCCGTTCGGGGGCATGTCCGGCGCCCGGTCCGGCAGTCTTGCCAGAGAATATTGCATGAACCGGTCCGGGGACAACGGATAAATGATGCGGCGGGAGAAAATCGTTTTCCGTGCCCGCGGGCCGCCGTGTGGCTGGAAGGAAGGACTGCCTCGATGCCCTCCCTATGAACGGCATCGCCTTTTCCAGGGAATTACTCCGTATCCGGGCCGATGTTCCCGCGATTGTGTGCACCGGGTTCAATAATCGGTCCAGCAAGGAAAAGGTCCGGGAAGCGAGAATCCGGTGTTCTTCCGATGAGTTGTAAGGATCTGCCAAGCCATTCCCAAAACTTGTGGATATTGGTGGAAGTCCAGGGTGGTTCCCGTTTTCTGCTTTCTCTGGTTGAATCCCCGACTGGTACGGCCGGCGCAAAAAAAACATCTGTCCAATGACCGGGGTGCTATGATCGGGGGCTGAATGGACAGGAGAGGGGAAGTCGGCATGAATGGAACACTTCGATGGGTATTGAAAGCGATTCTTATCGCCGTTTTTCTAGGAATGGCCGCCAGTGGGCGCGCGGACGACGTATTTCCCGGAGAGAAATGGGAAGAGGTTTCTTCTCCGGAGGCACTGGGGTGGTCGAGCGAAATGCTGCGAATCGCCGACGATTTTGCCCGCAAGATGCAGACCGACGCTTATCTCGTGGTGCAGAAGGGCGTCATCGTCCATGAGTACGGCGACACTACGCGGGCGACCAACATCCATTCGATGCGAAAGAGCATCCTCAGCGTCTTGATGGGCATTTACAGGGATCGTGGCGCCGTCGACCTCGACAAGACTCTGGCGGAACTGGGCATAGACGACGAGCAGGGATTGTCGCCCGTTGAGCTGCAGGCGACCGTTTGCCATCTGCTGCAGGCCCGCTCGGGTGTCTACCATCCCGCCGCCTACGAAACGGCGAAGATGTCTGCGATTCGTCCTGCAAGAGGGAGTTTCAAGCCGGGGGAACACTGGTACTACAACAACTGGGACTTCAACGCACTGGGGACAATTTTTCAGAAGTTTACCGGCAAAACGATTTTCGAGTCCCTGTGCGAGGATCTGGCCGAGCCTCTGCAATTCGAGAATTTTCGATGCAGCCTGGATACGCGCTTCCAGTTCGAAGGTGCATCGGTGCACCCGGCTTATCTCATGCGCCTGTCCGCCCGTGACCTGGCCCGCGTCGGATTGCTCATGGCGCGCAAAGGAATGTGGAAAGGCCGTCGGATTGTTTCCGAACAATGGGTCACCGACAGCACCACTTCGTATTCTGAAACCGACAGGCCCGGACGCGGCTACGGATACCTGTGGTGGGTGAACCTGCGGCAGGGGACGTTTTCCGCAAACGGGCACAGGGGACAGCACGTTCTCGTGGACCCCGCGTCCGACCTGGTCATCGTGCACAAGGTCGACAGCGAACACGATTTCCATCGGGCAGTAACGGGCCGTCAGCTGACGAAGCTGCTCGATTGCGTTCGGAATGCAAAAAAGCCGTGATCTGTGGGCCAATCAGCCGCCAACCCGGACAAAAAACATGATCATTGCCGGAATATCCTTCACGAGGATTTCCCGGTACGTGCCGAAGGACCACCATTCCAGATCCCCGCAATGGCAGGCTTTCCCTTTGACTTCCCGGCCAAACTTGGTGTCACTCGATCTTTCCGAGCCCTCAAAGCCTCCATGGCCGTTGAGAAGCGGCGGTCCGGAATGCCGGCCGGATGCTTATGCCTTGAGTGTTGAAGTTGGCAGCATTGTGCCCAGCTCAAAGGGGAGTTGGTTGTTCAAGAGAGGATATGATTGCTCAAGGACAATCCCGAGCCTTGGCACACAGATGGAGGGAAGCGGGGTTATTTGCAGGAAAGGGAAATCGCCCCGCTGAATTCAAAAGTTACGAGAGCTGTTTCCCTGGATGCGTCAGGGAGCCTTTCCGAGCAGTTCGATTTCGTTGGAGAGTATTCGCTCGGGCATTTTCTCGGAGGGCCTGTCGCAGAAATCGATCTTGATCCTGTATCTTCCCCGGTCCAGGTTCGGAGGCAGTGCGAGGTAGAGAAAGCGCGAGGTCTTCCTGTCGCCGATCCTGTTGCAGTCGGAATCGTTCTGCCGCGGAAAGGGCGCCGTGGCCCTGACGTCGACGCCGTCCGGGTCCGCGACGAAGGCGGCGGTCGGCCTGATTCCGAACCCGAAATCGCTCACGGAAGAAAAAGACAGCCGCACCGTGTCGCCCGGGCGATACCGGTCGTAGTCCGTCGAGACATGGATGAACCGGTTGAAGTCGCTTTCTTCCGTCTTCGTCTTGGATGTCGCCGCTTCCCAGAATCTCGGCCTCGCCGCGTCGAGGTGGATGGTCGAGCCTCCATAGTGCCCCACGCCCGCGCAGTTCATGCTCTTGATGGTTTCCCACATCGTCCTGCCGCTGACTCCCGGAATGCTGAAATCCAGCGCCATGCCGTCCATGTGCTGACTCGTTTTGGCCACGTTCCCGCCGGCGTTTCTGAGGTTGGCGTTATAGTCGGGGCTCCTGTACCCGGATTCCAGCACGATCGTCCTGCCCGGTGCGAATTTGTCGGAGAAATAGTCCAGCATGAAGATCAGCCGGGGGGAGATGTGCTCGCCCTTCGCCCTGGTGGGAAAGCCGAACAGTTCGTCGATCCGGTCGAACCCGGTTTCGTCAACCGTTCCATCGGGGGCGATGAGAAGAACGTCGGCCTCCTTCCCGTTCCGGACGTTCTTTATGTGTATCCTGCCGTCTCCCACGAGAAAGAAGCGGTCGGCCGCCTTTTCCGCCAGAACCGCGGCGGGCGGCGTCAGGAGCAGGAAGAGGGCCGTGGCGGCGCACAGCAGCCGGGACGTGCCGTTACGGTGCCAGGAGCGGACGGCAGGGAAATGACGGACGGGAAAGGGCATGGTTTCTACCTCGAGAATAATCGCCGCAGGGACATTCGCCGGGAGGACCGTGGGGGCGCTTGGCACCGCCGCACGTGGAACGCCGGCAACCCTGTATACTGTATTTGCCCGCGGGTGGCAAGCCGCCCGGCGCTCCGGGAATCGTGCTTATCTTGAAAGGCAGACCCGCCTCCAGGGAGCGGGGCCATGTATTTCCGGGGCCTGCGCGGGCGGGTGCGGTTCGAACGGAGGGTGTTCCGGAGAAGAACCCCGTACGAACCCCGGGCATGAATTCCAAGCAAGGATGAAAGACACATGAAAGACGCTGCATACAAACCGGTATATCGCTATGCGGCCTACCTGCCCTCGGAATACGCCCGGTGGCAGGGCTGGCCGCTCATTCTTTATCTGCACGGAGAGGAGGAGAGGGGGGACGACCTGGAGATGCTGAAGACGAGGGGGCTGCCGAGCCTGCTCGAAGACCGGCTGGATTTTCCGTTCGTCGTCGTTTCCCCCCAGTGTCCGGCGGGCGAGGAGTGGTCGTCCGAACGGCTGGGCTGGCTTCTCGATGACGTGATGGTGAAATTCTGGGTCGACCCCGACCGGATCTACGTCACCGGCGTGGGCATGGGCGGGTACGCCGCCTGGCGGTTGGGGATCGAGCATCCGGAGAGGTTCGCCGCGATCGCTCCGGTGAGCGGGGGCGGCAATCCGCAGGAAGTCTGCAACATGCGGGACGTGCCCGTCTGGGCGTTCCACGGCGTATGGGACGGGGACGTGCCCGTGTCGGAACTGCAAAGCGTCACTCTGGCGCTCAGGCTGTGCGGCGGAAACGTCCGGTCGACCCTCTACCCCGAAGAAGGGCATGAGTGCTGGCGGGAAGCCTACAACGATCCGGAACTGTACAGGTGGTTCCTGGAGCATGACCGCTCCGTGTATCGGGAACCCACCCTGGACCCGGTCATGGAAGACCTGGATTAGGCGGCGGCGCGCCTGCCGAACTCTTGTGGAAAACCGCGAGGGATCGCGTTAAAATAAGTGCACGTATCGTAAGACCGCCGGCTGGGGCCGGTGTCGACGGCGGCGATTCCACCCGTTGAATCGGTGGAATCGCCCGAAACGTTTCATTGCGGACGAGCGGAGGAAGCGTGCATGGCACCAAAGGAAACGCGGCCGAGCGGAGATCGGCTGGAGCGGATACTTTCCGAGGCGCAGCGAAGCCGTGAGGCCCGGGAGAAAACCTACCGCGAGCAGGCGCTTAAAATTCACCCATGGATCTGTGCCCGGTGCGGCCGCGAGTTTTCCGGGAAGCGACTGCGCGAACTCACGGTCCATCACAAGGATCACAACCACAACAACAATCCGCCCGACGGCAGCAACTGGGAGCTGCTCTGCCTCTTCTGCCACGACAACGAGCATGCCCGGTCGATGGACGGCGAGTACTACGATGAACCGGAGGTCGGAGGCTCCAGGGGGCCGTCGACCACCTTCAAGGCATTCGCCGGCCTGGAGGCCCTGCTGAAGGACAAAAAATAGGTCACGAGCCGCCGTTCAGGGCTTCCAGGGCTTCCCACCGCCGGTAGGCTTCCTCCAGCAGGCGGTCGAGTTCCTCCAGCCTGGCTTTCGCAGTGGCGACTTCCGTTCCGGATTCCTTGTAGAAAGCCGGATCGGATAGTTTCCGGTAGAGCGCCTGCTGCTCCGCTTCGAGTTCTTCAATGAGCTGCGGCAGGCTTTCCAGTTCCCTGCGCTGGTTGAAGCTCAGCTTCGGCGGGGATTGGTGCGCCGGACGCCGCCTTTCCTGCTTTTCGGCTTTTTTCTCCACCTTGGGCGGTGCGGTCGTTTTTCGCTGCCGTAGCCAGTCGTCGTAGCCGCCCACGTACTCTCCGACCCGGCCTTCTCCTTCCAGAACGAGGGTGCTGGTCACGACGTTGTTGAGAAAGGCCCGGTCGTGGCTTACCAGCAGCAGCGTGCCGCTGTAGTCCAGGAGCAGTTCCTCGAGGAGTTCCAGGGTTTCCGCGTCCAGGTCGTTGGTCGGTTCGTCCATGACGAGGACGTTGGACGGCGTGGTGAAAAGCTTGGCGAGCAGCAGGCGGTTCCGTTCGCCGCCGGAAAGAATGCGCACGGGGGACCGGACACGCTCCCTGGAGAAAAGAAAATCCTCCAGGTATCCGATGATGTGTCTCGGCTTGCCGTTGAACGTGATGGTGTCCTTTCCCTCTCCGACGTTTTCCTGTACCGACCGGTCTTCATCCAACTGCGCCCTGAGTTGGTCGAAATAGGCAACTTCCAGGCCTGTGCCGTGCCGCAGCGTCCCCTGCTGCGGAGGGAGTTCCCCCAGAAGGAGGCGTAGCAGGGTCGTTTTCCCGGCTCCGTTCGGGCCCATGATGCCGACCTTGTCTCCCCGTAGAATGACGGTGGACAGGTCTCGAACCACCGGTGTCCCTGGATCGTAGCCGAATCGGACCCCTTCCGCCTCCACGACGAGCTTTCCCGAACGGCCGGATTCCTGGGCGCGCATGCGTACCATGCCCAGCCTTTCCCGGCGTTCCCTCCTGGCTTCGCGCATCTTTTCGAGAGCGCGCACCCTGCCTTCATTGCGCGTGCGCCTTGCCTTGATACCCTGCCGGATCCAGGTTTCCTCCTTCGCGAGTTTCTTGTCGAACTGGGTCCACCGGCCGGCTTCCGCGTCGAGGAATTCCTGCTTCCGCTCCAGGAAGGTCCGGTAGTCGCACGCCCAATTGACGAGGCGTCCCCGGTCGAGTTCCACGATGCGGGTTGCGAGGTTCTGTAGGAACATCCGGTCGTGGGTGACGAAGAGCAGGGTGCCGGCGCTGCGCAGGAGGAACTCCTCCATCCAGCCGATCGCTTCGATGTCGAGATGGTTGGTGGGTTCATCCAGGAGCAGGATATCCGGATCGCGCACCAGGCCACTGGCGAGGATCACCCTTCGTTTGAGCCCGGCGGACAGGGCTTCGAAAGGGGCGTCCGGGTCCAGGTTCATGCGCGAGAGGGTCTTTTCGACCTGCTGCCGCCTGAGGACTTCCGCCACGTCGCCGGAAGCGGAGAACAGGTCGGCTTCCAGCAGGCTGGCCGCAACGATTTCGCGCGTGTTCCCGCTGAGCCCATGGGGCACTTCCTGGGGGAGCAGGGCGATCCGCAGCCCCTGCTTTTGTACGATTTCCCCGCCGTCCGGCGCGATATTGCCGTGCAGCAGGCGGAGCAGGGTGGATTTCCCGGCCCCGTTTCTCCCGACCAGGCATATGCGCTCCCCCTTCTCGATCTGCAATTCCGCGCCGTCGATCAAAAGAGGGCCGCCGTAGCCCACGCTTACGTTCTGCAAACTCATCAATGCCATGTCAGGCCGTATCCTCGCTTTCCGTCGCCCGGGAGATGATTCCCGCCGCTTCGGTTCGATGAATCTTCCGAATGCCGACTCTATCGGCGCCGCGTGTCTCCGGGCGTTCCCGGGACGCCTGCGGACATCTCCCCGCTTCGCCTCAGTTCCGGGGGAGGGGGGCACCAGACCTCCAGCGGCAGGCCCGTGGCCGGATGATGCAGGCTGATGCGTTCGGCGTGGAGCAGGTATCCGGTGTCTCCCGGCAGCGCCGCGTCCGCGGTTCCGAACCCGCCGCCCGCAAGGTAAAGGGGGTCGCCTGCGAGGGGATGCCCTGCCGCCGCGAGGTGGATGCGGATCTGATGGGGGCGGCCGGTCTCGATGCGGACCTCCAGGAGCGTGGCCCCCGCACGCCGCTCCAGCACCCGCACGTGGCTTACGGCGTGTTTGCCGGAAGCGCTGGCGGCATGGAGCGTCCCGAGGCGGGGATGAAAGACCGGGCCGATCGGCACCTCGACGGTGAATTCGTCCGCGGCGACGGTGCCGGCGGCCAGCGCTCGGTACACCTTGTTCGCGCTTCGGGACCGCAAAGCCAGGCAGAGACCCGACCGTGCCCGGTGGGTGCGGGCGAACAGGACGACGCCCGAGGTGCCTCTTCCCAGCCGGTGGACGGGAACGGCGTCCGGAAATCGCCGTCGAACCAGGGAGAACAGGGTATGTTCGAGAAATCCCCCCGCGGGTACGCAGGGGAGGCCTCGCGGCTTTGCGACCGCCAGCACGTCCTCGTCGCGATGCAGCACGGCATAGCCGAGGGGCACGTCGGGTTCATCCCACGGCGGCCGGCTCCACGCAAGCTGGCGGCCCGGATGCAGGACCGTTTCCGGCCATGCCCGCCGCCCGTCGAGAAGAACCTCGCCCTTCTCCAGCCGTTTTCGCCATTCCTCGGAAGTCGAGTGGTGGTACTTCCCGGCCAGGTATTCGAGCGCCGTCATGCCGCCTGCCCGAGCGTCCAGTTGTTCCCTGTATACGAATCCCCGGTTGAGAGCCAATACGCCCGCCTTCCGCTCCATGTTGACAGTGTCGTTCCCGGGGCCGGTCCACAACGAAAGGAATCTCCCCGGCTGAAGCCGCATAGTTCTAACAGATAACGGGAATTCCGGGGAGACGAAAAAACGCCGGAATGCGTCCGCCGGTTTCTTCAGGTCATTGATAACGGAATCGTATTTGTATATTCTGACGGTACAAAGCTGCAATCCCCCGCTGGCGCGAGCTGTTTTCTCCCCCTCATCGGCGCAGGAACCCTGCGGCGAAGTTGATTTCATTCCGTTGCCGACTTCTTTCGAAAATACGTCGCCTGTCTTCGTGCAACATCCTGCGGGGAAGAAGCCCGCCGGATTCCCGCCCGGCGGGAAGGCCGGTGTTGCAGCCGAATACCGCTTGCAAAGTCGGAGCAGGAGGAAAGGACGAACCCATGGCCAGGCCGTTCGCCGATTTCCGTTGCGCCCCGGGGCGCGAGCATCTCGGGGGGAAAGACAAGGCATTGCGGCCTGCTTCCAGACCCCGGTGCGGCCGTCCGCCGTTCTTCCATGGGATGGCGGTCCTGCTGGTGTTCCTGCTGTTTTCCTTCCCGTCCATCCCTTATCAGTGCGCCGCCGATGCCGGGCAAAGCGAACCCAGGGTCGTGATCTTGAACTCGTACCACCAGGGCTATGCCTGGTCGGACCGGCAGTTCGCCGGGCTGCTCGCGGAGTTGCACCGGGTCTATCCGACCCTGGAACCTTCCATCGAGCACATGGATACCAAGCGGTTTCCGGGAGAGGACCACATGGTCCGCCTCAGGGAATACCTGGCCGGCAAATACCGCGGCAGGAAGATCGATCTGCTGGTGACGATGGACAATCCGGCGCTGGAACTGGCCCTGTCCGGTTTTGTCGGGTCTCTTTCCGGAGTGCCGACCGTATTCGAGGGGGTCAACGACTTCAGACCCGAAATGCTCAAGGGAAAAATAGAAGTGACGGGAGTGGCGGAAATCCTGGATGCGGGTCGCACCCTGGAACTCGCCCTCGAACTGCACCCCCGGGCCGGGAAGGTGCTCGTCATCCATGACTATACCCTCACCGGACTGGCGGTCAGGAGAGAACTGGAGCAGATGCTCCCGGCGTTCCAGGGACTTGTCGAAATCGAGTTTCTTCCCCCGGCATCCTTTCAGGAAGTCGTCGAGCGTCTGAATCGCGCCTCTCCGGACACCATCGGGCTGATCAATTCCTTCACCACGGACCGGACGGGACAAAGCCTTCCGCTGTCGGAGAGCACCCGCCTGTTTACGTCCGGGACGGACATTCCCGTCTACGGGGTGCACGAGTCCCGGCTTGGTCACGGGATCGTGGGGGGCATTCTGCTGGACGGACGCGTGCACGGCCGGAGGGCCGGCCAGATCGCGCTGCGCGTCCTGGCGGGAGAGCCTCCGTCCCGGATACCCGTGGATTTCACGGGCACATCCAGGCCCATGTTCGACTTCGTGCAGTTGAACCGTTTCGGGATTCCCCTGAGCGCTCTTCCCGAGGAATCCGTCATCATCAACCGCCCGGAATCCTTCTACGAGAAACACCCGGGGATCGTGCTGGGAGTCCTGTCCGTTTCGGGAGCGCTTGTTTTCATGGCGGTCCTGTTTGCCATGACCGTCGCCCGCCTGAGGAGGGCTGAAGCCGCGCTGGGGAAAAGCCGGGCAAGGTATCGGGAGCTTTTGCGGAATGCGGGGAGCGTCATCAGGAGGTTGCGCGGGGACGGCCGCAGGTCTTCGCGCAGGGCCTTGCGGTCCCGCGGCGTCCGTGGTGTGAGAACCCGCCGCAGGGAGGCGAGGGGGAATCCCTCTCATGGCCTGTGAATGGCCCGGTGCGGGTCCGGGCGCTGCCCCGGTTCGCCGCACTTCGGGGCAGCGAACCGGGCGGGCCGGAAGAAGCGCCGGCCGGCGCCTCTTATTGGATCTTCTTGAAGGCCATGGTCCGTGAATTCGGAAGAGTGATGTTCAGGACGCCGTTTTGCATCCTGCCCACAATGATTCCGCCGCCCTTGGTGTTCACTCTGAGCTGGTCTTCCTTGACATCCCACGAAAAAGGCACTTCCTCGTCACCGAATTTCCACTTGCCTTCCCCGTTTATCTTCAATTCCACCGTGGCCTCACCCTGTTTGGCAGAGTCCGCAAGGTCGGCCTTATACGTGCCCGCGTACCGTTCTTTCGATCCGCAGGCAAAGAGAAACGTCAGTACCAGGCATAACGAAAGAATACATACCGGAATGCGCCATTCGGTTCTTTTCAGCATGGGAGTAACCCTATCTTGAGGCCGCAGAGGAGGTGAAGGTGTTTTTTGCAGCCGTAAACAATCCTCCCCTGTGGAAGATGAACAGTTTGTCAAAGTAATAGACCTGCACCAGCGAAATCAACATGACGGCATTTTCGATGAGCTTCTTCCACCCGATGGGTTCGCCGACCGTGTCGTAGCACCCGCACGTGATGGGAGCGCCCCAGTGCATGTTGATCGCGACCATGACGTTGAACATGATGAGCAGACCCCCGATGAGAATCGCCGAAGCCCGCGAAAGGAACCCGATCATGAGGAACAGTCCGCTGACGAATTCGATCCACGGCAGTACGACGGCCCCCAGGTTGAGCATCCAGTAAGGTACGATGCCGTAGTTGGCCGTCAGTTCCGCAAACTGGGCGGGGTAGGGAATCTTGCTCATGCTGGCGTAAACAAAGAAATAGCCGATGTAGACCCTGAGCGCGAGAGCCAGGTACTCGCTGGTGATTACCCGTTTGAGAATTGATCCTTTCATTTGGAAGTACTCTCCTCTACCGGGTGCCCGTCCCTCACCCATCCCGATATGTCTCCCTCGAGGATCCGGACGTTTCGGTAACCGCGATTGATGAGCTTGCCGGCGAGTTCCAGGTCGTACATTCTACTGAGCG
>JAJFUA010000120.1 GCA_021372635.1 Desulfobacteraceae bacterium
ACTGGATGGTGCACATCAACATCTTCGACAATGAGACGCCTTCCTTCTGGAAGGGGCCGGGGATGGATCCGAAGAAAATCAAGACGGAGGTCTTCCTGCTCCCGGCCGCCGCGCACATGGAAAAAGAAGGCAGCATGAGCAACAGCGGACGCTGGCTGCAATGGAAGTACGTGGCCGAGAAGCCGCCGGGGGACGCTCTTTCCATGGGCGATATCCTCGTGCGCCTGGTGGCGAAGGTGAAGGATCTCTACAAGAAGGAAAAGGGCAGGTTTGCCGAGCCCGTTCTCAACCTGGCCTTCAACTATGCGGACGCCAAGGGAAGCTACGACCCGACGGCGGTGGCGAAGGCCATGAACGGGTATTTTCTCGAAGACGTCACCGTCGGGGACAAGACGTTCAAGAAGGGCGAGTGCGTTCCGGGATTTGGCTTCCTTCAGGCCGACGGGAAAACGTCCTGCGGCATCTGGATTCATTCGGGAAGCTTCACGCAGGATGGAAAGAACCTGATCACCCGCAGGGGGAAGAACGACCCGACCGGCCTCGGCCTTTACCCCGAATGGGGATGGGCGTGGCCCGTGAACCGGCGCATCATCTACAATCGCGCCTCGGTGGACGAAAATGGCCAGCCCTACAATCCCAACCGGCCCCTGTTGAAGTGGGTGGACGGGAAATGGGTGGGCGACGTTCCCGACGGTCCCTGGCCGCCCCTGGCCGACAAGGAAAAGGGAAAGCTCCCGTTCATCATGAAACCGGACGGTGTCAGTTCCCTCTTCGGGCCGGGCATGGTCGAAGGCCCCTTCCCGGAACATTACGAACCGCTCGAAGGGCCGCTTCCCAAGAACCCGATGTCTTCCCAGATGAGCAACCCGACGATCCGGATCTTCTCGAAGGAATGCGACAAGTTCGCCGGTTGCGACCCGCATTTTCCCTTTGTCTGCACCACCTACACCAGCACGGAGCACTGGTGCACCGGCAGTGAAACCCGGTGGCAGTCATGGCTCACGGAGGCGCAGCCCCAGGCGTACGTCGAAATCAGCAAGGAACTGGCCGAACTGCGCGGGATCAAGAACGGGGAAAAGGTCCGTGTGGAATCGCCGCGAGGCAAGGTCGAATGCGTCGCCATGGTCACCACGCGCTTCCGTCCCTTCAAAGTCGAGGGGCAGACCCTCCACCAGGTGGGATTGACCTTCAACTATGGCTGGCTCTTCCCCAAGGATTGCGGCGACAGCGGCAACCTGCTGACGCCTACGGTGGGGGACGCCAATACCGGGACCCCGGAATACAAAGCCTTCATGGTCAATGTGACCAAGGTGTAGGAGGAGGGTGAGACATGTCCAAGGGAAAATCCATACTGGTTGATACCTCCAGGTGCACGGCCTGCCGCGGCTGCCAGGTAGCCTGCAAGCAGTGGAACGGTCTGCCGGGCACCAAGACGAAACAGATCGGAACCTATCAGAACCCCCAGGATCTCTCGGCCCAGACATGGAAACTCGTACGCTTCTCCGAGGGGGTGAAGGAAAACGGAAAGCCCTACTGGTACTTCTTTTCCGAACAGTGCCGCCATTGCGTCGACCCTGCCTGCAAGGACGCCATCGGTGGGTATTCCCCGGAAGGGGTGGTGCAGGACGAGGAGACCGGGGCGATCATCTTTACGGACAAGGCCAAGGAGGCTCCCCTCGAAGAGGTCAAGGGGGCGTGTCCCTTCAACATCCCGCGCCAGGACGAGAAGACCAAGGCCTATGCCAAGTGCACGATGTGTATCGACCGGGTCAAGAACGGAAAGCTGCCCGCCTGCGTATTGAGCTGTCCGACGGGGGCGATGTCGTTCGGCGACCGGGACGCCATCCTCGAAGCCGCCCAAAAGCGCGTCGAAGAGTTGAAGAAGACCTATCCCAAGGCTATGGCGCTCAATGCCGACGAGGTGCGGGTGATCTACATCGTGACCGACGACCCGAAGAAGTACCACGAATTCGCCGCCGCGTGACGGAGGCGTGCCGGAGCCTTCTCCGGAGACGGCAACGCTGTTGCGTTGAGGATTTCCATTCTCCCCTTTTTTGAGGGGGGATCGAGGGGGGTGTGGTTCTAAGAGCTTGAAGCTTTGGAGAAAACACCCCCTTGCCCCCCCTCAAGGGGGGGTGAGATTGTCGCCCGTGGAGGAATGTGCCGCTAAATCAACAGCATTCTCCGGGGACGGCGTGCCGGCGCGTGAACGATTTGCGGCCGCGGCAGGCACATTCTGCCGTGGCCCCCTTTTTCTCCTCCGAGGGATGATAGGGGAGAGGGGGCTGTGCGTATCACGCGGAAGTGTTCGTGAACATGCGCTGAACTGTGGACGCCTTTTTGAAGGCGGCCCCGATGGAACGGTGCCGGGGCGGCCCCGCACCGCCGTGGAGTCTCTCTCATGATGCAGGAATCCCTGGCTGAAGAAGCCGCGGAGAAAGTTGCGGCCGCCCTGCGGAAGACCGCTGACGAGAACGAACATGTGAAAGACGTGCTGAAAGCCTTTGGCGGCATCCTGATCGAACAGGCCCGCTGGGCGGCGTCGCTCGAACTCCCGGACGGCGGGGAAGCGGCGGTCGATGCGGCCGGGTTTGAAAAAGGAATCCCGGCGTCGAGCAGGGAAGAGTTGATCAGGCTCGGCGGGCTTTGGAAAGAAGCGGCCCGGCGGCTGATTCCGGCTCTTGAAGCGGGCTTTCCCGAAGTCCGTGAGAAATTCCGGAGGATCGCGGAGGTCCTGGAGGGCGGGAGCCTCGATCCCGACCTGTTTTTCGGCGCCGCGTTCGGCGGCAGAGACGGCGATGCGCGCGCCATGGCGGAGCGGGTGGGGGTCGAAGCCGAACTGCTGGGCTTCGTCCTGACCCAGTTGGCGAAGCCGGTGGCGGAAAAGCGGGCGGCGAAGATCTCCCTTGCCGCTGCCGGACTTTCCTGGGACAGGGGATACTGCCCCGTCTGCGGCTCGCTGCCGGACTTGAGCCTGCTCAGGGAGAAAGAGGGCCGGCGCTGGCTGCGATGTTCCTTTTGTGCCGCCCTCTGGCGGTTCCAGCGGCTGCAGTGCCCGTTCTGCGGCAGTGCCGAGGCGGGAGACGCGGAATTGTTCTACGTGGAGGGACGCGAAACGGAACGGGTGGAAGCCTGCCACGGCTGCGGCAGGTACATTACCGAATGGGATGTGAGAGGCATGGCCGGGGAGGCCGTGCTGGAAGTCGCCCCGTTCAGGCTGCTGCACCTGGATGTCATGGCCAGGAAGAAGGGCTTTCAATCGGCTATCGCGGGGAACTGGGCCGGGTTGTCCGGAGGCGACCCTCCGGCCGGAACCGCGAATCGGCCCGTTTGACGCCGCGGATTCGTCTTTGGAGCGGGCATCAGTATTTCGCTTTTCTGGGTATGACCCCCCGGACGCCTCCCCTGGGGTCGGGGACGTCCCCGTCGCGTCTCGGGATCAGGTGGATGTGGGCGTGCATGACGCTCTGCCCGGCGGACACCCCGCAGTTGGCTCCGACGTTGAATCCCGTGATGGATGGGTCTTCCGAAGCGATCCGCTCCCGGAGAATCGCGAGCAGTTCCCCGGCGTCGTTGCGCTCTTCACGGGTCATGCCGAAAAAATCCGCGGTGTGCCTCCGGGGGATGACGAGAAAGTGCCCCTCGCTGACCGGGAAGTTGTCCCTGATGGCGAAGACCGAGCCGTACTCCAGGAAGGTGCGTCCCTTCATCTCGTGTGAGCAGAAAAGGCAGCAGCCGGGGGGGTTGTCCCGTACCGCTTCCTTGTTCGCATCGCTTTGTTCCACTTGTCCCTCCCAGTCTCTTCGAATTCGGGCCGGCCCTCCGGACCTGCATCCATGGCCGGGTTCGCACCTCCCGTCGTCCGGCACGCTCCCAGTATACCTCGTTCGGCAGCCGGACTCCACACCCGATGGCGTACGCAATTCCCACGGTTCCGCGCTCATGCCCCCCGTTTCCGGGCCCCTATCGCCGGGATGGGAACAGAATTTTCTCAGGACGGGCCCACGTTGAACATCCACGCGCCCGCATCCAGCAGGGCGCGCATCCGTTCGGCGTCGACCTGTCCCGGAGCGGAGGCTTCCTGGCCGGGCAGTTGCACGTAGGTCCACGGACTGCCGAGCAGGAGGCAGCCGAAGCGACTCCAGAGGCCCAGGGGGCCCATGCAGAACGCGATCGTTTCGATGCCGAATTCACGGCGGGCGAAGGGGATGAGTTCCAGGGTGCGGAGGTTGTCTTCCGGGCTGCGGGCGTAGGTTACGATTTTCAGGGCGTGGGGCCTTCGTGCGGCCATTCGTTCGACCGTTCGCCTCAATGCCGCCGCGTCGGGAGTCGCGTCGAAGTCGTGCCGCGACAGGAGGACCGCCGAATTCCCGGACTTGAATTCCTCCAGGACGCCCGCCGGGACGTCGGCCTCGAGATCGACCCATTCCGCCCCGTCCCGGGAAGCCTTTTGCAGCACGGCGAACCGAGTCGCTTCATCCCCATTGAACACGCCGCCCTCCCGTTGTGCGCGGTTGGTCGCAATGACCGGGCGGCGCTCGGGAGAGTGCAGTGCGCCGAGAAGTTCCAGGGTCTTCTCCAGGGAATGGCTGCGGATGGTGTGGTCCAGGCGCCATTCGATCCATTCGACCGACGGGTGGTTCAGGCAGGCGGCGAGGCGTTCCTGAGAAACGTCCAGCAGGCATCCGCACAGGGCGGGTTTCGGTTTCGTCATGGTTTCTTTCTTTCAAAACGGTTGCATTTCGGGTGCCGTTCGGGGAAAACCCGTAGCCGAGTTTTTTTCATACACCAGTTTTTGCGGGGAGGCTACGGGAATCGGGCCGGCCTCTCCCGGGGAATGACGAAGGGAGGGAAAGTGCCCGAATTCCTCCCTTTTGGGGAGGGGAGATCAAAGGGGGGGGCGATTCTAAGTGCTTGAAGCTTTGGAGAAAACACTCCCATGCCCCTCCCCTCAAGGGGGAATGGATTCTCAACACAACGGCATTGCCTCCCTCCTGGGGGAAGCAGCCTCCGGACCTGTCCGGCCGCATGACGGGCGACAATATAGTAATATATAACTTAATATTATATTGTTGATGATTAATATTAGTTTGACTAATATCTCCGTTCCCGCTAATTTCCACCTCGACATGGCGAACGGTAGTCGGTACTACCGACCAATGCAGAGGTCCACCTAGGCTGCTGAAGGGGGAGCCCGGCATCTCCGGCTCCCCCTTCGATTCTTTCTTTCCTACGGCTTTCGTCCGATCTTCTATCAAATAAAAGAAATCATAGCGTTTTTGTGGAATGGCGGACCGCCTCCCCTGCCGCGCCGTTATCCTTTCCATTCTTTGCATGCGCTTCCGATCGAGAAATGTTATCCTGCCGTCAAGATTCAGGGGGATTGCCCGGCAGACGTTGCAGCCGCATTGTTGGAACGTTTAAAATACGGGAATGCCATTATGAATATTCGGACTGTCGCACCGGGGAGCTACTTGATCGGGAAAGAGGGGCCGGAGATCCTTTCGGCCCACCTGGGGACCACAGTGGGAGTGACGCTCTGCGATCGCAAGGCGAAGATCGGCGGCCTCGCTCATCTGCTTTTACCCGAACCGTCCGGCCTGGAGCGCGTTCTCGAGCCGGGGATCTTTGCGACGACGGCTCTTCCGATTTTCATCAGGGAATTATGCAGCAACGGCGCCTCCCGGGGAAGGCTCGAGGCTTCGGTGGCGGGCGGCGCTCTCATCGGCGCTCCTTCGGAGACGGACCTGGTTCTCGACGTCGGCGGAAGGACTACCGAGCTGGTGTCGAGCATCCTCCGCGGTGAAGGCATTCCGGTTTTGCAGAGCGAAACGGGGGGATGCTGCAGTTTCGCCATGGGACTGGATCTTTCGACCTTCGAAAGCAGCATCGAACCGGGGGAACTGCCCGAAGAACGGATGCTCGGGCATCGCTTCCAGAAACCGGATATCCGGAAGCTCAAGCGCACCATCGACGACCTCATTCCCATTCCGCAGACCGCTCTCAAAATCCTCAGGATGATCGGGGATTCGACGTACAGCCCGAGCGACATGGCCAGGGAAGTCAAGACGGACCAGGTGATCAGCGCAAAGGTGCTTCGGGTCTGCAATTCGGCGTACGTCCGGCCGGGCGCCAGGATCGATTCCATAGACCGGGCACTGCTGGTCCTGGGGGATGTGCGGCTGCTGCAGCTCGTGCTTTCCACCTCGCTGGAAAATCTCCTGGCACACGAAAAGCGGGGGTATTCCCTCTGCAAGGGAGGCCTTTCGCTGCACGCCATGGGAACTGCCCTGCTGAGCGGCCGGCTGGCCGGCATGGCCGGAATCGTCCCCGCCGACCTTGCCTACACGGCGGGCCTGCTGCACGACATAGGAAAGGTTGTCCTGGACCAGCACATGGCTGCCGCCTATCCGCTTTTCTACCGCAAGACCCGCGAGGACGGACTGTCGCTCGTGGATGCGGAAAAGGAACTGTTCGGGATGGATCATGCCGAGGCGGGCGATTTGCTGGCGGGGAACTGGAATTTTCCGGACAATCTCAGAGCGGCCATCCGGTGCCATCACCGGCCGGAAGACGCCGACGGATACGCAGAACTCGCCCACACCGTCTGCCTTGCCGACGCGGTCATGTCCCGGTTCCTGGCGGGGCTGAAGCGGGGGAGCTTCGAGTCGATCGACCTGATCACGAGCCTGAACGGGGCCGGGTTCAGCGTCGAGCAGTTTCCCTATCTTCTCGACCGCCTGGTGAACACGGTCGTTCAGGACCCCTTCCTGGGAACTCCCGCTGCGCTGCATTGACCTGCCGTGCCCTGCGCAGCCTCTGCGCGTATCATCGTCTTCCCCCCGAAAAGCGAAAGGCGGGACCGCTGCCGGCCCCGCCTCCTATTCCGGTAAAGTGCCCGCGGCTATGCCTTGCGGAATTTCCTTCTGAACGCGGCGATCCCCGCCAGGCCGGAACCGAGCAGCAGCATGGTGGCTGGTTCGGGGACCGGGTTGATGCTTACCTCAAACGCGCCGATGTTGTTGGCCCATCCGAAGCCGTCCATGGTGCCCAGGAAGAGCCTGGTCGCCCCCGCGGGAGCCACGATCGTCTGGATGGCCAAACCGTCGGTCAGCCCGTTTCCCATGTAGAATACCTGCTGCAGCAGAGGGTGGAGTTCAAGATAGTTGCGGTCTACCGCCAAGGAGAAATCGAGAGCGCCCGGAGCCGAGGTGAGACTGGGCTGCGAAGGACCGAGGAACACCCCCAGTAGCGCGTTGATGGGGGAAGTGATGTTGGAAATGCCGTTCTCGGCACCCGTGGAATGGGTGAACGGGGAGATGGTAAGCGCGCCGTCCGGCCCGGCGGCGTCTCCGGGGTGGCCCACTCTTCCCGTCGCGGACCACTGCAGCATGGTCCCTCCGGTGATGGGGACCAGTTGCGGTGATTGGGCCGGGGCCACATCGTAGGGTTCGCCTCCACCTTTGCTCGCAGTCGACCCATCGGGCATTCCCGCCAGCCAGGGGTCGGAGGTCCCCGGGACGGTCACGCTGTACGCCGGGGTGACGCACAGCGCCAGAAAAGCAAAGATCCCAATGCAGAGCAATACCTTGGCGGCCGTTTTCGAATTCGTTTTCATGACGTTTCTCCATTCCTTCTGTGTTTCCAAAACAGACAAAAAAATTTTTAGACACGTGGGATAAATTCTCTTGTGATCAACTGCCGTCCAGGTCTAGCAAGTGGTATGCCAAATGTAAAAAAGCATAAAATTGTGAGTGATTACAATATAGATGATTCCATCCGGTGTTCGAGAGATCGTAAGGAAACTTTACGGTCTCCGCTCCCGTTCGCCGCAAATCCGCCGTGCGCAAGCTTTTCCCATCCGCATGAGTGTTGTAAAGGTAATTTACATCTCAGCCCGTGCCCGTCGCAGGCCTGAGCGAGTCGCTGTGCTCCACGGCATGGTGCCCGCGGCCCCGTGGCTCACGTTCGGCCGCCGGCCGATAGTGTATGGAAATGGGAGAAATAGTCCGCAATGAGTTGTATTATTCTATTCATGATAACTATTCGTGATTATCATATTCTTTAGATCCGACGTTCAAACCGGGAAAATGATGTTCAGGGAGGATATCATGAACATGAAATATAGCATTATCAACAGGTTGTATGTACTGGCCCTGCTCCTGGCCCTTGCGGTACTCATCACGCCGTCCGGTGCACGCGCCGCCACTTACCCGCTCGGGCTGCCCGATCCGGGCGCGGTTGGGCAGGCCGCTGACGAAGCGGGCGGTTACATCTATCCCGTCAGCTATGCCGGCGGGGTTGTCCCCGTACTGCAGACCGCCTGGGGAGTCGGTTTCGGTTGGGCTCCCGGCTATTACGGGTGGGGGCCGGGCTATTACGGCGGGCCGGAATTCTATTTCGGGATAGCCCCGGACTATTACGTCGGCTATCCCTACTGGCACAGGGGCTGGGACGGCGGCTGGCACCACCGGCACCGGTACCATCGCTGGCATTACAGGCATTGAGCCCCGCAGCGTGTTCGGCAGGAAGCATCCCCTCGCCACTGACGGGGAATCAGTCGACATCCGCTTCCCGCCCCTCACCCGCGAAGGGAGAGGGGCCCCTCCATGCTGAACGATCCCGCTTGCCGGAACGAGGACAGTTTTAACTTCCAGAAACTGCGGCGGTTCGTGCCAGGCCGGGCGGGGCGGCAGGAAAGGGAGAAGACTGTCGGCATGAGGGTCGTGGTTATGCTGTTTTTCATTGAGGCCGGCATGCACCGCGGGTCCCTTCGCCCGTGCCCCTTCCATCGCTTTTGAGCCAGGCGCAAATGCGGTTGCGCCTGGCAATTTGCCTCTCGAAGTATCGTCTCGATTTCCCCCCAATGTTGTTGAATTGACGTTGATCGAACTCCTGTCGCCTGTTGAAACCCGTAGGCGACTTTGGAGCCGGATGCCTCCCCGATCGAGAGACGGGCGCTCCTGCACATGTACATTATGTAATGTACATAAAGGCAAAGTCTCTTTTCGGAGGATGGGCACCGTTATTTCAATGGCATAGTCCTCTCCGGGAAATCTTTCCTGAAAATGCCATATATTTAAATAGATATATCGGATGTGAAATCGCTTTTCCGGAGGTGCAGGAGCCGTAAAAAATCATTGCAGAATATGACGTCTTGTTTTATAAGGTGACGCCACATTCATATTTGGCGAAATTGTGCGTTCGCAGGAGGTGAGTTTTATGGAAAAGGTCAAGCTGACGAGACGGGAAAGAGAAAAACTGAATCAGCGGCACGAAATGCTTGCCGCATCGCTGCAGCTTTTTTCCGAAAAGGGCTATCACAACGTATCCATGCACGAAATTGCCGAGAAGTCCGAGTTCGCCATCGGTACGCTTTACAAGTTCTTCCCGAACAAGGAAGCCCTCTACAAGGCTCTCGTCCTGGAGAAGTGCGAAGACTTCGGCGACGTGATCAGGTGTGCTCTCGAAGAGCCGGGAGACGAGATCGGGAAGCTTCGGAATTACGTCCGGGCAAAGTGTGACGTGCTGCGTAAGAACCTTTCCTTCGTCCGCCTGTTCCTGGCCGAGAGCAAGGGGCTCAGCTTCAACATCAAGGCGGGCCTGGAGGAAGAGCTGCAAAAACGCTACTTTGCCTTCATGGAGGAAATCGCTTCGATCATCAGAAGGGGTATTCAGAACAGGCGGTTCGTGAGGGTTGCCGATCCGTTTCAGCTTGCCGTCGCCATCGACAACGTTGCCGACACTCATCTTCTGCTCTGGCTCCGGTGGCCCGAGCAATATCCCTATCCCGAGGATCCGGACACCATATTGAACATCTTTTTCAAGGGAATGCTGGTGCAATGACCGCGTAGGCAAGTCTTTTACGGAAAGCGCTTTTTATCGATACGACGGAGGGAGTTTCATGCAAGTGAATCAAAAGGGGTTTGAACCGGTTGGATGGACAATGGCCCTTGCGGTCTTTGCGAGTTGTCTTCTGCTCGGGGGATGCGACGTCGGGCACGGGCAGCCGCCCGCTCAGACCAGCATTCCGGAAGTAGCCACGGTGACGGTTCAAGCGCAACCCATACAACTGACAACCGAACTGCCGGGCCGCACGTCCGCCCACCTCATTTCGGAAGTCAGGCCGCAGGTCAACGGCATCATACAGAAGCGGCATTTCCAGGAAGGTTCCGACGTCAAGGCCGGCCAGTTGCTCTACCAGATCGACCCCGCCCCCTTCCAGGCGTCGTATGACTCCGCAAAGGCATCTCTTGCCAAGGCGCAGGCCAACCTGCCGTCGGTCCAGTTGAGGGCATCCCGGTACAAGGAACTGCTCGCCGACAAGGCGGTCAGCCGGCAGGATTTCGACGACGCGGCAGCCGCCATGCAGCAGGCGCAGGCCGAAATCGAGTACTGGAAAGCGGCCGTTGAAACGGCTCGCATCAACCTGGGCTACACCCGGGTCACTGCACCCATCTCCGGCCGCATCGGGAGATCGAACATGACGGACGGCGCCCTGGTGACCGCCTACCAGGTCATTCCCCTCGCCACTATCCAGCAGCTCGATCCCATCTACGTCGACGTGATGCAATCGTCCGCCGAACTGCTGCGCCTGAGGCGCAGCCTGGATACCGGCCGGATCAAGGCGGAGGGGGAAGGGGCGAAGAAGGTCCACATGCTTCTCGAGGACGGTACGCCGTATTCCCATGAGGGTACGCTCCAGTTCCGCGACGTGACGGTGGATTCTTCCACGGGTTCCTTCATCCTTCGCATCGTCGTTCCGAACCCGAAGCATCTGCTCCTGCCGGGCATGTTCGTGCGTGCCGTGATCCAGGAAGGCACCGCAGCGGAGGCGGTTCTCATCCCGCAGCAGGGGGTGACCCGGAACGCCAAGGGAGAACCCCTCGCTTCGATCGTGGACGATACGGGCAAGGTCGAACAGCGGAAACTCACCCTCGACCGGGCCATCGGCGACAAGTGGCTTGTTTCGGCCGGGCTGAACCCCGGTGACCGCCTGATCGTCGAGGGATTGCTGAATGTACGGCCTGGTGCGACGGTTAAGGCCGTTCCCTCGGCCCTGGACAGCCCCAAAGCCGGTGCGGATGCCTCGAACGCGAAACAGCCGCCCGCGGCAAAGAACTGACGGAGGAAGGCAATGCTGTCGAATTTTTTCCTGGATCGCCCGGTCTTCGCGTGGGTGATCGCGATCATCATGATGCTGGCGGGCGGCCTGGCGATCCACAATCTGCCCATTTCCCAGTATCCCCCCATCGCTCCTCCGTCCATTGCCATCGATGCGTTCTATCCCGGGGCTTCCGCGGAGACCGTCGAAAACAGTGTCGTGCAGATCATCGAACAGAAGATGACGGGGTTCGACAAGCTGCTGTACATGTCGGCCACGAGCGATTCGTCCGGTTCCGGCCGGATCGAGCTGACCTTCGCCCCGGGGACGGATCCGGATCTCGCCTGGTCCCAGGTGCAGAACAAGCTCCAGTTGGCCATGGCGAGCCTGCCCGACGTGGTCCAGCGCACGGGTGTCAAGGTCAGCAAATCCACCAGGAACTGGCTGCTCATCGTCGGCCTGGTATCGGAAGACGGCAGCATGGACGGGGTCGATCTGAGAGACTATGCCCAGTCCAACCTTGAAAAGGTGCTTGCCCGGGTGCCCGGCGTGGGGGAAGTGGAGTGCTTCGGTTCCCAGTACGCCATGAGGATCTGGCTGAACCCCAACAAGCTGACCGACTACAAGATGACGGTCGACGAGGTTGTGGCGCGGCTGCAGTCGTACAACGTGGAGATTTCCGCCGGGCAGTTCGGTTCGCTGCCTTCCGTGCAGGGTCAGCGGCTCAACGCCTCCATCGTGGTCCAGAACCTGCTCAAGACTCCGGAAGAGTTCGGAGCCATTCCGCTGCGCATCAATTCCGACGGCTCCATCGTACGAGTGAAGGACGTGGCGCGCACGGAACTGGGATCGGAACGCTACGAAATAGAAGCGTACTTCAACGGCATGCCCAACGCTGCCCTGGCCGTCCGCCAGGCGGCCGGCGCAAACGCCCTGGAGACTGCCGAAAACATACGCAAGACCATGAACGACCTGTCCCGGTACTTTCCCCCCGGTATGAAGGTCATTTACCCCTACGACACGACGCCTTTCGTGAAGGTGGCCATAGACGAAGTGGTCAAGACCCTGTTCGAGGCGATCCTGCTGGTGTTCCTGGTGATGTACCTGTTCCTGGGCAACATCCGGGCGACCCTCGTGCCGACCATGGCGGTGCCGGTGGTCCTTCTCGGAACCTTCGCGGTCCTGGGGCTTTTCGGGTTCTCCATCAACATGCTTACCATGTGCGGAATGGTGTTGGCCCTCGGCCTCCTGGTCGACGACGCGATCGTGGTGGTGGAAAACGTGGAACGGATCATGCACGATGAGGGACTGCCTCCCAAGGAGGCGACCCGAAAGTCCATGAAGGAAATCACCAGCGCGCTGGTCGGCATCGGGCTGGTGCTCGCGGCGGTCTTCGGCCCCATGGCGTTTTTCGGTGGCTCCACCGGCGTCATCTACCGGCAGTTCTCCATTACCGTCATCGCGGCCATGCTGCTCTCGGTCGTGGTGGCCCTGATCCTCACCCCGGTCCTGTGCGCGTCGCTCCTCAAGCCGGTGGCCAAGGGACACGAGGCCTCTGAAGGCGGGTTTTTCCTGTTCCGGCCGTTTTTCCGGTGGTTCAACCGGATGTTCAATGGGTGCCGGGACGGGTACCAGGGCATGGTCGGCCATATCATCGGCAGGAAGCTGCGATACCTGTTCGTCTACCTGCTGATCGTGGGCGCGCTCGGATTTCTTTTCCAGAAAATGCCGACGGCCTATCTGCCCGACGAGGACCAGGGCATGATGGCCGTCCAGGCCATGCTGCCTTCGGGGTCGGCCTTCGAGCAGACCCAGGAGGTCATGAACCAGGTGCAGGCCTATTTCATGGAGAATGAACAGGAATCAGTGGCGTCCTGCATGACCCTTGCGGGCAGGGGCTTTTCCGGTGCCGGACAGAACAACGGTCTGGCCTTCATCCGGCTGAAAGACTGGAACCTGCGGGACCGGCCGGACCTGAAGGTGAAAGCCATCGTGGGAAGGGCCATGGCCAAGTTCCGGGAGTTCCGGAACGCGCGCGTCTACGCTTTTGCGCCGCCGGCGGTCGTCGAACTGGGCATGGCCAACGGGTTCGACTTCGAGCTGCAGGACCGCGGCGGATTGGGGCACGACGCCCTGATGGCCGCCCGCAACCAGATGATCGGCATGGTGATGAAAGACCCGCGCCTGACCCGGGTCCGTCCCAACGGTATGGAGGACGTGGCCGAATACCGGGTCGACGTCGACTGGGAAAAGGCCGGGACGCTCGGAATCCCGATCAACTCCATCCACGACACCATTGCGGCGGCCTTCGGCAGTTCCTACGTCAACGACTTCATCCAGGCCGGACGCGTGAAGAGGGTCTACGTCCAGGCCGACGCGCCTTTCCGCATGCTGCCCGGCGACATCGAGCGGCTCTACGTGCGCAACACCTCCGGGGCGATGGCGCCTTTCACTTCCTTCTCCACCGGCCGCTGGTCGTACGGGTCTCCGAGGCTGGAGCGCTTCAACGCCTTCCCGGCGATGAACATCTGGGGGGAGTCGGCCCCGGGGAGAAGCTCGGGCGAGGCGATGCAGGCCATGGAGGAGATCGTATCGAAGCTGCCCAAAGGGATCGGCTATGACTGGACGGGGCTTTCCTACCAGGAGCGCATGGCCAAGTCCCAGGCACCGCTCCTCTACGCCTTTTCGATGATCGTGATTTTTCTGTGCCTTGCCGCTCTCTACGAGAGCTGGACGGTGCCCATCTCGATCATGCTGGTCCTGCCCCTCGGAGTCATCGGCGGCGTTTTGGCCTCCTCCTTTCGGGGATTCCCCAACGACGTCTACTTCCAGATCGGCCTTCTGACCGTCCTGGGGCTCACGACCAAAAACGCCATCCTGATCGTCCAGTTCGCCATGGACAAGATGAAGGAG
>JAJFUA010000199.1 GCA_021372635.1 Desulfobacteraceae bacterium
CCGTGTGGTAGTTCCCGGCCTTCCCGCTTTTTCCCAGTAGAGCGCGGCGTATCGTCTGGCGCAAAGGAGTACAAGCATGTCACGTGTGGGAAAGTTGCCCATTGCCATCCCTCAGGGGGTCAACGTCTCCCTGAGCGATTCGGAATTTACGGTCAAGGGACCGAAAGGAACGCTGGTGCGCCGGCTCCCTACCGATATCGACGTTGAACTCGAGCAGGGACAGATCCTCGTAAAGCGCAGAGATGAATCGCGCCAGTCGCGCGCGCTCCACGGTCTCGTCCGCGCACTCCTGAACAACATGGTTCACGGAGTCAGCCAGGGATTCACCATCGGGCTCGAGATCCAGGGAACGGGGTACCGCGCCGAAGCACAGGCCAACGTAGTGAACCTCAGCCTCGGATATTCTCATCCTATCCAGTTCGTGCTGCCCGAAGGGATCAACGCCTCCGTCGAACGGCAGACCGTCATCCGCCTCGAAGGGATTGACCGCGGACTGCTCGGTCAGACGGCCGCAAGGATTCGTGCGCTGCGGCCGGCCGAACCGTACAAAGGCAAGGGAGTTCGCTACGCCGGGGAGCATATCCACCGCAAGGTCGGCAAGACCGGATCTAAGAAGTAGGACGAGGGAGATTCAAGATGCCAGGCAAGCAGAATCAAAAAGAAGCATCGCGCTTGAAGCGCAAGCTGCGTATCCGCAAGAAGGTCTCCGGCTCCACGGAGAGGCCGCGACTGACGGTGTTCCGCAGCGACAAGCACATATATGCCCAGATTATAGACGACATCAGCGGCACGACCCTGGTTTCCGCCTCCACCCTCTCGCCCGAATACCGGGACATGGAAAAACCCGAGGGAAAGATCGGGGCAGCGAAACGGGTGGGCGAAATGATTGCGCGCAGGGCTCAGGAGAAAGGTATCTCCAAAGTGGTTTTCGACCGCAACGGCTTCATCTATCACGGTCGCATCCAGGCTCTTGCGAACGCCGCCCGGGAAGCGGGTCTGGACTTTTAACGCTACTGATTTTTCTTTTATGGAGGCATACCATTGATACCTGTGGAATCTAGCCAATTGCAGTTGATCGACAAGGTCGTCCACATCAGCCGGGTGGCCAAAGTCGTCAAGGGCGGCCGCCGGTTTTCGTTCAGCGCCATTGTCGTCGTCGGCGACGGCAACGGGCGCGTCGGCTTCAGCCTCGGCAAAGCCAACGAAGTGCCGGAAGCCATTCGTAAAGGCATGGAAGCAGCCAAGCGGGGAATGTTCGAAGTTCCGCTCGTCGAGAATACGATTCCCCATGAAATCCTCGGCCGCTTCGGGGCTTCCTCCGTCGTTCTCAAGCCGGCTTCCGCCGGTACCGGCGTCATCGCTGGCGGCGCCGTTCGCGCCATCATGGAAGCGGCGGGCATTCACAACATCCTGACGAAGTGTATCGGGTCGCGGAATCCCCACAATGTGATCAAAGCCACGCTGGATGGCCTGAAGAACCTGCGTAGCGCCGAGCGAATCGCAAAGCTCCGCGGCCGCGATGTTCAGGAGATCCACGCCTAGTTCGCCCGCCCCCGCCGCACGAGTGCGGCGAGCATGGCGAACGGCACGGCCCGGCGACTCTGTTGCACCGGGTCGGAAACACAAGGGCTCCGTTCGAGTGAAGGACATAGTCATGGCAAATCCGATTCAGGTAAAACTGGTTAAAAGCCCCATCGGCCGGCCCGAAAAGCATCGCAAGGTCCTGAGGGCTCTTGGACTTACCCGCATGCACAAGACGGTGACCCTTTACGGGACGCCGAGCGTCCTGGGCGCCGTGCGGAAAGTCATTCATCTGGTCGAAGTTACCGAGCAATAGTTTTGAATCTCTCATCATATGGGATGGATGTTTCAATGAGACTTGAAGATCTGGCTCCTCCAAAGGGAGCGAAAAAGACCAAGAAACGTGTGGGACGCGGTTCCGGGTCCGGCCTCGGCAAGACTGCAGCGCGGGGCAACAAGGGCCAGGACGCCCGGTCCGGCGGCGGTACCCCTCCGTGGTTCGAAGGCGGTCAGATGCCTTTGCAGCGCAGAATTCCCAAGCGGGGATTCCACAATATCTTCCAGGTGCGCTTCCAGGTGGTCAACGTCGGCGATTTGCAGCGCTTTTCCGAAGGGACTGAAGTCGGCCCCCCTCAACTCGTCGCAGCCGGACTCGTCAAAAAGGCCGGTGGCATCAAGTTGCTGGCCGATGGCGAACTTTCCCATCCCCTCACCATAGCGGTGCACAAGGCCAGTGAAGCGGCAGTTCGCAAGATCGAAGCCGCCGGAGGACGGGTAGAGTTCATCCCTTTCCAGAAAAGGAAATAAACGGTGCTCACGGGCTTTCAAAATATCGGCAAGATTCCTGAGCTTAAGCGCCGCATTTTTATGACCCTGGCCCTTCTCGCCGTTTACCGCGT
>JAJFUA010000205.1 GCA_021372635.1 Desulfobacteraceae bacterium
GTCGGGCAGCAGTTGGTAATTGTAGATGATTTTGGCGAAGGCCGCCGGATGCACGATCTTGTCCACGCTCGCCGCGATGAAGACCGCGCCCAGGGCCAGCCGGAGCCAGAACCGGATGGGTTTTCTGAAAAAGGAAATCCAGCCCCGCCGGGGCGGCGCACCGGACTCCGGGGGTGTCTCGGGACCCGCGCACGAAAGGGCGCAGAAAATCCCCCCGTCGCCGCAGGGAGCGGTTTCGAACTGCAGGATGGGGTGATCGATCCCGAAGTGATGGAGCAGTTGGCTGCGAATGCTCTTCGCGAGCGGGTCGATACGGCTCAGGTTCTGATCGGGAACAACCACGTGGCAGGAGAATGCGACGCTCGAGGAGCATACGTTCCACGCGTGCAGGTAGTGCACGTTGATGATGCCGGGAATGCGTTCGAGGAAGCCCTTGACGCTCCGGATATCGATCCCGTTGGGGGTTGCATTCATCAGAATGCAGGTGGCCTCTTTGAGGATCACCCAGCAATTGCGAAGGATGAAAAGCGCGATCAGGACGGTGAGGGCGGGGTCGAGCCAGTACCATGGCTTGTAGATCAGCACGATGCCGTTGATGACCACCACGACGGATGTCAACAGGTCTCCGAGCATGTGGAGAAATGCGCCCCGCACGTTCAGGTTGTGGTGGGAGTCCCGGTGGAGAAGCAGGGCGGAAAGGCCATTTCCGACCACCCCGATCCCCGCGACCACGGCCACGATGAACCCGTCGACCACCTGGGGATTGTAGAGTCGCTCGACCGCCTCATAGATGAAGAACACGGAAACGGCGAGCAGCAGGGCCACGTTGATGACCGCAGCGAGGATTTCCGTGCGCCGGTACCCGAACGTGTTGCGGGCGGAAGCGCCCCGCCTGGCGATGCGATTGGCGACGTAGGCGATGAGGACGGCCGTGAAGTCGCTGAAATTATGGGCCGCATCGGAGATGAGCGCCATGCTGCGGGCCTGGATGCCGCCGACGACTTGAACCGCCGGGATGAGCAGGTTGAGGCCAAGGGTGATGAGAAGCCGCGGGCCGCTCCGGTCTGCCGGGTGATGGTGCCCGCCCAGGGTGGAGTGGCCGCAGTCGCCGTGTTGCTGATCGTGCCCCTGGCAGCACGATTCTTCATGCCGAGATGCCATTTCCGCCTGTTCCGCCTCCTGCTTCCGCCTGACCGGGCATGCGCCCGGCCCCGGGAACCGTTCTGTCCTTTTTGCCCTCTTTTGTTCTGCGCGTCCGGTCTTTTACGTAACCGGACCGCTTGACTATAAAAAATACCGCTTTTCGAGGAAAAGGGCAATAGCAGCGGTTTCGGCGCCCGCTCGCAGTCGTGCCGCCCGGGATCATGCCTCTGGAGGAGCGGAGGTTTCGGCGCCCACCGCAGACCGGGGAGAGTGAAGATCCTTGCGGAGGTTTCGTTCTTAGGCGCCGGCAGCGGCTTCGCGGGTACCTGCGCGCGCTGCGACCCTTCCTTGCAGACAGACCTCTTTGATGCGGGTTTTCGCTTTTGCGAGATCGGACGGCGTGAAGCTCAAATCCTTGCTTTTTTCCACGCCCAGATCGGTTACGACCACGTGGGTCGCAATCGGGATGCCGGCGTGTTCCAGCGTGGCCCTGGCACATGCCAGGGAGCACCCGTCGATGACGAGAAGGTGGGAAGCGTATTGCGCCGTAACCGCAAATCCTTTCTGGTGGCCGCCAATTCCGGCGAGGCAGAACATCTTTCCAAAGCCTTCGCGCGTCAGTTCCACGGCGGCGGAGTTGGCGATTTGTCCTACGTTCGAACTGCCCGAGCAAGCCAGTATCATCACTCCGCTACTGGAAGCGCCGCGTGATTTTGGCATGAGAATACCTCCCTGATTGGCCTGCAATATGCTGCAAACTGCGGTCGGCGGGAACCTCCCGCCTGCGGGGAACAAAACATGGGCGCGAGCCCGCTCCTGGACTCAGCGCCAGGTCGGGACCACTTGCCTCGTGGGGATTCCTCCCGCCGCGACAGCGCTGCCCCGTACCTTTGCCGGCGTGTCGGCCGCTGGCGTTGCATCCTTTAAAGGGTCATTCCTGGCGTAGTGCTGGAGGTGACTCTATACATAAAATCGATACTATGAATAAAAGTTATACGGAGTCAAGCAATTAATAGTCATGGGTACGGGAGTTTTGATGAATCTCTCGTATTCGATTGTGAATACTGGCACTATCGGCATGGCCCCCTGGCTTTCCGTCCCCTTGAATCGACCCGCCTTTTGCATTATCAATACCTGGTTTAGCCGGTGTCCGGGCGGGAGGCCCCGGGCGCCTCCGGTGCCTTACGGATGCTGGGCACGAGTAAAATGAAGTGAAAGGAAGACCATCATGGGTTTGATAGAAGTCGATTTGGAGAAATGCCGGAAATGCGGCGTCTGCGTGGAAACCTGCCCGATCGGCGTCCTGGCGCTCGACGCGAAAAAAGGTCCCAAAGTCAAGTCCCTGTCCAGTCGGTTCTGCGTCGGCTGCGGCCATTGCGTCGCGGTATGCCCGCACGGGGCGCTCGACAACGTGCGAAATCCCCTTGCCGGCCATGCGCCGCTTCCGGCGGGAGTGCCTTTAGACCCTCAGACGGCGCTCGGTTTTCTGCGATTCCGCCGGTCCATCCGGTGCTATAGGCAGGAGCCGGTTTCGCGCGATCTGACCCTCCGTCTTCTCGAAGCTTCCCGCTACGCTCCGACGGGGCACAATTCCCAGGGCATTTCCTTCCTGGTGCTGGACAACTGCGAGTCCATCCGGAAAGCG
>JAJFUA010000210.1 GCA_021372635.1 Desulfobacteraceae bacterium
AGGTTTCGCACCCTGCTGCAGCCAGTACTGAAGCCGCTCGGTATTGATAGTGACTTCGGCCGTCTCGGGCAGCGGATTGTACGTCCCGATGTGTTCGATGAAACGGCCGTCCCGGGGCGCCTCCGAAGAAGTCACCACGATTTTGTAAAAAGGTCTCTTTTTCCTTCCACCGCGAGCCAAACGAATACGAACTGCCATGACTTGTATTTAACCTCCCGATTTAAAAAAAATCGCACCATCCGGGGGCGCCGCCGGGAAAATCCCGGACACCGGCAAAACCCACCGGCAACGCGCAACCCGCGTCAACCCGTCGAGCACTCCCGCACCCGACCGACGGAATTCCTTCACCTGAGCTTGCAGCATCTTGCGGCAGAAAACCGAACAACCCCGCTCAACGGGGGCTCTGCCTGCCAAAGCCGCTTTCCCTCGCTCCACCTCATGGGAAAGGGCCGGGAGGGAGAGGGTACAAGAACCGCTCAGAACAGTCCCGTCTCACCCCGCAGGGCGAAATGGCCGTGTAAGAAGGTCCTGGAACGAGATGCGAACCGGACGATTGCTTCCTTTCCCAAGACCGGGCACCAGCGCCCGGCGTTCCTCATCCGGAATGTCCTCTTCATGCCCGCCCCTCTGCCGAGGGACAGACAACCCATTCTGTAAATCTCTTTATATATCGCAAGCGGGATAAATTAAAAAGGAAAAAATGCCCTTTTCCGCCGCCCCTTGCCTTTCTTCTTTTTCGTGGCGCTTTGCCCGCCCCCCATCATCTGGCGCATCATCCGCCGGGATTCCTCGTAGCTCTTCAGCAGCCGGTTGACGTCCATGACGGAGGTGCCGCTCCCGTCCGCTATGCGCTTCCTGCGGCTCGCGTTCAGAATGTCCACGTTCCGGCGCTCGATCTTCGTCATGGAGTTGATGATCGACTCCATCCGGACGAACTCCTTCTCGTCGACCTTCATCTTCTTGAGTTCCTTAAGCATTCCCATGCCCGGAAGCATTCCGAGAATCTGTTCCATCGAGCCCAGCTTCTTGATCTGCCGCAACTGCTTTCGAAAATCCTCCAGGCTGAAGGAATCGTTCCGGAACTTCTGGGCCAGTTCCAGCGCCTGCTTCTCGTCGAAGGCCTCCTGGGCCTTCTCGATCATGGACAGCACATCCCCCATCCCCAGAATCCGGGAACTCATCCGGTCCGGGTGAAACACCTCCAGGGCGTCCATCTTCTCGCCCACACCGATGAACTTGATCGGGCAGTTCGTAACGGACCGGATGGAGAGGGCGGCGCCGCCGCGGGCATCGCCGTCGAGCTTGGTGAGCACGACGCCTGTGAGGCCGAGGGTTTCATGGAACGAACTCGCCACCTGCACGGCGTCCTGGCCCGTCATGGCATCCGCGACCAGCAGGATTTCCACGGGGCTGAGGATTTCCTTCATCCTCTCCAGTTCGCCCATCAGCTCGGTATCGATGTGCAGCCGCCCGGCGGTGTCCACCAGCAGCGTGTCGCAGTTCCGCTGCCGGGCATACTCGATGGCTTCCCTCGCGATCTCCTCCGGCTTCTGGTCCGCCCGGGAAGGGTACACCACAAGGTTCAGCTGCCCGGCGAGAGTGGTCAGCTGATCGATGGCGGCAGGCCTGTACACATCGGCAGGCACCAGGCAGGGCTTTCGCTTTTCCTGCACGAGCCTCCTGGCGAGCTTGGCCGTGGTCGTCGTCTTGCCCGAACCCTGGAGGCCGACCATCAACAGGGCGAGCGGAGGCTTCCCGATGAGCTTCAGCGGCTCCGCCTGCCCTCCCATGAGCTGCGTCAGCTCCTCGTTGACGATCTTGATGACCTGCTGCCCCGGGGTGAGGCTCTGCATAACTTCCTGGCCGACGGCGCGCGCGGCGATTCCCGCAACGAAATCCTTGGCGACCTTGTAATGCACGTCGGCTTCGAGGAGGGCCATGCGCACTTCGCGCAGCGCCTCGCGGATATTGTCTTCGGTCAGCTTCCCCTGGCCGCGGAGATCTTTGAATATTTTCTGGAACTTATCTGAAAGACTTTCAAACATGCGCATCCACCGTTTCGATTATTGACAGTTCGCCCCCACTAATGAGCTGACGAGATCCATGGTTCCTCACTGTATATACTTTGCAAAGCCAAGTCAAGCAATTGAAATTCGTGCGGATTCTCACATTTTTTCCGGAGCGTGGGGGCGAAGGCGAAATCCCCGCAGACGGAAACGCCGGCGGGGAGTGCCCCGCCGGCGTTTTTACTGCACAGGTGTTACGGCTGCATCGCTTCGGCTACTTGATCAGCGGAACGATGAGCAGGGCCACGATGTTCACGACCTTGATCATCGGGTTGATCGCGGGGCCGGCCGTGTCTTTGTACGGGTCGCCCACGGTGTCGCCGGTTACCGCCGCCTTGTGGGCGTCGGAACCCTTGCCGCCGTACATGCCGTCTTCGATGAACTTCTTGGCGTTGTCCCATGCGCCGCCGCCGCTGGTCATGGCGATGGCCTGGAACAGACCGGTGACGATGCTGCCGATCAGCACGCCGCCGAGAGCTTCCTTACCCAGCAGGAAGCCGACGATAATCGGGACCGCCACGGGGATCAGGGCCGGAAGCATCATCTGCTTGATGGCGCTCTTGGTCACGATGTCCACGCACTTGCCGTATTCGGGCTTCGCGGTGCCTTCCATTATGCCGGGAATTTCCCGGAACTGGCGGCGGACTTCCTCGACGACGCCGCCGGCCGCCTTGCCCACGGCTTCCATCAGGAGCGAACCGAAGTAGTAGGGCAGCAGGCCGCCGATGAAGAGGCCCACGATGATTTTCGGGTTGGAGAGATCAAAGAGCACCGTGCCCGTAAACGACCGGGAATATTCGGCGAACAGGACCAGGGCCGCAAGACCGGCGGAGCCGATGGCGTAACCCTTGGTGACCGCCTTCGTGGTGTTGCCCACCGCATCCAGGGGATCGGTCACTTCACGGACTTCGTCGGGCAGTTCGGCCATTTCGGCGATGCCGCCCGCGTTGTCGGTGATCGGGCCGTAGGAGTCGATGGCCACAACGATGCCCGTCATGGACAGCATGGCCACAGCCGAGAGGGCGATGGCGAAAAGACCGCCGCCCGCATCGCCGGCAAAGCCGCCGCCGAGGCTGTAGGCCCAGAGGATGGCACCGCAGATGACGATTGCGGGAGCGCCGGTCGACTTCATGCTCACGGCGAGGCCGGCGATGACGTTCGTGCCGTGGCCGGTCACGCTGGCGGCCGCAATGTGCTTCACGGGGCTGAAGCTCTTGGAGGTGAAGTATTCGGTGATGACCACGATCAGGCCCGTCAGGACGAGGCCGATCACGGCGGTCATGAATACGTTCATCGGGGTGAACACCGTCTTCGCGCCGGCGACCTGCACGCCAGGGATCTTCAGGAACCAGTCGGAAGCGAAGTAGAAGGCGATCGCGGCAAGCACGCCGGCAACCGCGAGGCCCTTGTAGAGGGCGCCCATGATGTACTGGCTCGCGCCGAGCCGCACGAAGAACGTGCCGATGATGGAGGCGATGATGGAGATGCCGCCGATGAGAAGCGGGAATTCGACCCAGAGGCTTTCCGCGCCGAAAACGGTCTTGGCGAGGAGCATGGCCGCAACGAGGGTCACCGTATAGGTTTCGTAGAGGTCCGCCGCCATACCGGCGCAGTCGCCCACGTTGTCGCCCACGTTGTCGGCGATGACCGCCGCGTTTCTGGGATCGTCCTCGGGGATGCCGGCTTCCACCTTGCCCACGAGGTCGGCGCCTACGTCGGCGGCCTTGGTGTAAATACCGCCGGCGATACGGGCAAACACGCTCATGAGGGAGCAGCCGAAGCCCAGGCCGATCAGTGCGTGGAAGGCATCCTCGACGGGAGCGTAGGTCTTGGCGATGATATAGTAAGCGGTAATGCCGAGCAGTCCGAGCCCGACCACCATGACACCAGTCACGGAACCGCCCTTGAAGGCGACGTTCAGTGCGGGCTGAATGCCTCTCTTGGCGGCCTCAGTCGTACGCACGTTGGCTTTGACGGTCACGGCCATGCCGATGTATCCGGCAAGGGCGGAGCCGAAGGTACCGATAATGAACCCGATGGAGGTCCACTTTCCGAGATAAGTCAACAGGCCGGCAAGAACGATAGCGACGACCGCAACGGTCTTGTACTCGCGATTCAGGAACGCAGTGGCGCCTTCCTTGATGGCGTTGGAGATCTGCTGCATTCTTTCGGACCCTGCACTCTGCTTCGAAACCCACGCCGCAGTGAACAGGGAGTAGACGACCCCCAGCGCACCACACGCAAGCGCGAAAAGAAGAATTGTATCGACGTTCATTTAGTCCTCCTTTGGGATTTCACTGTGGTAACCACGAAAGCATAGCCGTCCTCCGGGGGCGGGTTCACCCCCACCGTAGCAAACGCTTGAAACTCTTCGAATTTCCTTCCCGCATCTACCTCCTTTACCCGTCCAGGCGTCGTGTTGAAAAGCCCATCCGAAAATGATTGGCTTCGGATACGACCGTCCACCGCGGCTGAAGCCGCACCGGGCCGCGTCCTTCACAAGGAACCCACTTAAGAACCAACAGCAAGCGTGATTCTCCCTCACACTTCCTCTTGAACCTTCAAGCGATTTCAGCCGGGTTGAGGGTGATCGAATGACGAGATCAGGCAAGGCGCTTTAGCATGATATGCGAAAAAATTCCGGCAGTGCACTG
>JAJFUA010000215.1 GCA_021372635.1 Desulfobacteraceae bacterium
CCTCGAAGAGTCCCTCGTTCGCGAGATCCGGGAGGAACTCTGCTGGAATATAAGAGTGGGAAAGCTGTTTCGCCATGTGTCCTGCCGCCGCCGGGATCTTCAGATCGACCTCTTCGCCTTCTGGTGCACCGTCGAAGGCGGAGACCTGAGTCTCAAGGAACATGCGGCCTGCCGATGGGTTCCTGTTTCGGAACTGCGCCAGTACCGGTTTACGGACGCCGACACCGAGTTGCTGCCGTTCATGGAAGCCGCCATGATCCACCCCGGCGGCACGCCGGCAACGCAGCCCATGGATGTCCCGGCGCGATGACCGGCCCTTTCCGTGCACCGGGGCCGTTTTGCACGAAACGGCCGGATTTTGGCAGTGTGAGCATGATATTCCAAGATATTCGGTGGAATGCCTCCCGGAAACTTTTCTTCCGGTACTTGCCATAAGCCCCTAGAAAAGGTTAAAGATTCTTAATCCAAACTCACGTGAATCCACTCCGAAAGGCTGGCAGAAGATGCAGGACAAGTTAAGAATTTTGAGCCTCACCTATCAAAACCTCGCCTCAGTAAAACTCACGGTGTTCATTTTCATCGCCATCGCGGCAGGATCCATCATCGGGACCCTCCTGCCCCAGGGGATCACTCCGCAGGAGATAGAAGCTCATTACCGTCCCGCGGCCGCCTGGATCATCAACACCTTCGGCCTGAACGATCTCTACCGCTCGAGCTGGTTCCGCGCACTCCTTCTCCTTCTGTGCGCCAACCTGATCGTGTGCACGATCGAACGTCTGCCGAAAACGATCCGGCTGCTGCAGCGCCGGGAAGAATCCGTCGACCCGCAAAAACTGGTAAAGTTCAGCATCAGCAGGCAGTTTTCCACCCGGCTGCCCTGGGAGGAAACCCGCTCCAGGCTGACGAAGGCGGTCTCGGAGGGATTCGGCCCCATGCACCTCGCGGACGGCCCGGACGCCTGCACCGGCATAGCCGAAAAGGGACGCTGGAGTCCCTTCATGGTCTACGTCACGCACGCCAGCGTGCTGGTGATCCTCATCGGAGCGCTGATCGGATCGCTTTTCGGTTTCAAGGGTTCCATGGAACTCAACGAGGGGGGATCTTCCGACAGGGTCACCCTGGCAAACAACGACCGCACCGTGCCCCTCCCTTTCCAGGTCCGCTGCGACAAGTTCGAGGTTTCCTACTACGACACGGGCGCTCCACAGGAATTCCGGTCGGATCTCGCCATCGTGAAGGACGGACGTGAAGTCCTCAAGGAATCGATTCGGGTGAACGATCCCCTGACCTACGACGGAGTCACCTTCTACCAGTCGAGCTACGGGACCAACATCCGCCAGGCAGAAGTGGAGGTGCAGGACCGCGATACGGGAAAGAATTACACGATGACCCTGCCGTTTCGGGAAGACGTCACGATTCCGGGTACACCGTACGCCCTCAGGGTCGTGTCCTACCAGGCAAACCTGATGCGGGTCGGTCCCGCGCTGGGAGTGATCCTGTCGAGGGAAGGCGAAGACGTGAAGGACTCGTGGGTCCTGGTGCAACGGCCGGCATTCCACGGCAACAGACTGCTGAACTTTCAACTCAGGGTAATCCGCACGGATGAAGTCCGCTTCACCGGGCTGCAGGTCAAGGAGGACCCGGGAATCTGGCTCGTATGGCTCGGCTTCACCGCCATGCTGGTCGGCATCGGGATGACCTTCTACACCAGCCATCGCAAGGTGTGGGTATGGGCCGCCCCTTCCTCATCGGGCAAGGACGCTTCCAGGGTCATTGTCGCCGGCAGGGCCAGCAAGAATACGTACGCGTTCGAGCAGGAATTCAACAGCCTTTGCGACCGCTTGCAGGACGAACTCAAATCGGGTGATACGAGGAACTGAAAATATGATCGACAGCTCGCTTCTTCTCGGCATAACCACTTTCGCGTACCTTTTTTGTGCTCTCTTCTACCTGGCGGGCGTCATATTCCGCTTCCGCCCCCTGCTCTTCGCCGGTACGCTGTCAGGCGTCGCCACCCTGGCCGTTCAGACCTCGGGAATACTTCTCCGGTGGCAGGAATCGTACCGGATGGGCTACGGTCATGCTCCCCTGTCCAACCTGTACGAGTCTCTCGTGTTCGCCGCATGGGCCATCATGCTTCTTTACCTTTTCCTGGAGTTCAAGAACGGACAGCGGGTTCTGGGGGTATTCCCGTCTCTTTTCGCTTTTCTCGCCATGGCCTATGCCTCCTTTTCCAACAGCGTCGATTCGAAGATTCAGCCGCTCCTTCCCGCCCTCAAGAGCAACTGGCTGATCGCGCACGTCGTGACGTGTTTTCTGGGCTATGCGGCCTTTGCCATTTCCTGCGGACTGAGCATCCTCTACCTCGTCCGCATCAGTCGGACCGACAACCCGCACCCCACCGGCATATCCACCATCATCCCGAACGTCAGGCAGCTTGATGAATTCAACTACCAGATGATCCTGTTCGGTTTCCTCTGGCTTTCACTCGGCATCATCACGGGATCGATCTGGGCGAATTCCGCATGGGGAACCTATTGGAGCTGGGACCCGAAGGAGACGTGGTCCCTGATCACGTGGCTGATCTACGCCGCACTGCTGCACGCGCGGAATATGCAGGGCTGGCGGGGTGCCCGGGTCGCATGGCTTTCGCTCATCGGCTTCGGCTGCGTTCTTTTCACGTACTTCGGTGTAAATTTTCTCTTGAGCGGCTTGCACAGTTACGCCACAAAGTAGACAAATGCGGAGGTTCTCATGTTCGGACTCGGCCCCCTGGAAATCCTTCTCGTCATTCTCGTCCTCCTGATCTTCACCGGGGGCAGGAAGCTCCCGAAGATCGGGGAAGGAATCGGCAGATGCATCGGAGAATTCAAGCGAGCCCTTCGCGGTTCCCCGACTTCTTCGGAACAGTCGCAGTCCAAGGGCAGGAAAGACTAGCCGCCCCCTGCCGCCACAGTGTCCGCAGGGTTGCGAATCGATCGGAGATACGAAGGACTGCGCGATCGGCCGGCGCTGCCGGGCGGTCGGAAACGATGAAGTCCACTGAGGAGAAATTTCGGTATGTTTGGTATAGGCTTTCCCGAGATGCTGGTAATTCTGGTTGTGGCGCTCATAGCCGTCGGGCCGAGCAAGCTTCCCGACCTGGCCAGGGCGCTCGGACGCGGCTACGCGGAATTTCGAAAGGCCATGGACGAACTCAAGGAAACTTTCGACCAGGATGAAACCGTTCGCGGCCTGCGGGACGAATTCCGCACGGCACAGCGCCACGTCAACAGCTTCAGACCGTCCCTGAACTCCTTGATCCAGCCTTCGTCCCCACCGGCGAAGGAAGAAGCGCCCCAGCCCCCCCCTGATTCCACAGAACCCCATACCGGGGTGCGGGAAGAAAAGGCTGTGCCCGCGGAGGAAGCTTCGACCGCGCAGGTTGACGAGACACGGCAGCCGGGGAAGGAACTCCCCGACCATTCGTCCGGCGAAGGCGCAACCGCTGCCGCCGGTCATACCAAGCATTGACGACACCCCAACCACGAGAGCGAAACGAGAATCGACCATGTCAGATCAAGACAGGATGCCTTTCACGCAACACCTGGAAGAACTCCGAAAAAGGCTCATCATCAGCGTCGTGGCCATCGGCGTCGGTTTCGTCGCCTGCTACGGCTTCAAGGAACAGATTTTCGAAATACTCATGAAGCCGTGGATCGCCGCCCTCCCCAAAGGGCAGGAGGCGAAGCTCATTTACACGGCTCCCCACGAAGCGTTTTTCACGTATATGAAGGTTTCGTTCGTCGCCGGCATCGGCGTCGCCATGCCCGTCATCTTCTACCAGATGTGGAAGTTCATCGCTCCCGGTCTGTACGACAACGAGAAGAAATACCTCATTCCCATCGTGTTCTTTTCGACGTTTTTCTTTATCGGCGGCGCCCTTTTCGGTTACTTTTTCGTTTTTCCGGTGGGCTTTCAGTTCTTTACGTCTTTCGCCAGCGAATTCATCACCCCCATGATCAGCACCAAAGAGTTTTTCTCCTTCTCCGTACGCATGCTCTTCGCCTTCGGCTTTGTTTTCGAACTGCCGATCTTTGCCTTCTTTCTGGCCAAGCTCGGCATCATCAACACGAAGCTGTTGAAGAGCAAGCGCAAGTACGCTATCGTCCTGATCTTCATCGTTGCGGCCGTGATCACCCCGAGCCCGGACGTCTTTTCCCAGTGCCTGATGGCCGGCCCGCTGCTGGTCCTCTACGAGGTCAGCGTCTGGGTGACGTATTTCTTCGGGAAGAAGGAAAAACCTGCGGAAGCGGATGATGAGGAACAGCTCGATACGATTCGGTAGCCAATTCCCTTGAAACATCAGAAAACGGACAGAGACGAATGGACAGGATCACTTTGGTCGTTGCGACGCACAACCGCGGCAAATCACGGGAAATAAGCGACTTTCTTGCGGATTTCCCGGTTGAACTGAGAGATTTGAACGATTTCGGTTCGATTCCCGAACCGGTCGAAGATGGAAAAACTTTCGAGGAAAATGCTTACAAGAAATCAAGCTTCACGGCGAAAGTCCTGGGCCTGCCCGTGCTTGCGGACGACTCGGGGCTGGAAGTCGAGGCGCTCGGGGGGGAACCCGGCGTCTACTCGGCCCGCTACGCCGGCCCCAAGGCCTCGGACGAGGAAAACAACGCAAAACTCCTCGGGCACCTTGCTGGAATCGGCGAGCGCAAGGCCCGCTTCTGTTGCGTTCTGTCCCTTGCGGTCCCTTCAGGCGCGGCGTTGACCTACGAGGCCTTCTGCGAAGGTGTCATCCTCGATTCGCCCCGCGGCGCCAACGGTTTCGGCTACGATCCGCTTTTTCTCTATACGCCGGAGAACAAGACGTTCGCGGAGATGACCCTCGAGGAAAAATCCCGTGTGAGCCACCGGGGCAAAGCGCTGGCCGAACTCAAGAACGAGTTCGCGAAGATATTGAAATGGCTACAGCTACGCCTGCAGGAGGAAAAGGCCCTGAGGGGGGAAACGAACATGTGCGTCGGGGACAAATGACCCCGACGCCGAAGTGATATGCCGGGCACCGCCGGGGACTAGGTCCTCGGCCTTGGCCGGCCGTAGCTCATCTTGCTTTCCCTGTAAGCCTTCTTCCAGGGGGAGCGTTCCATTTCCCGGGCTTCCGCGATGGCGGCCCGGAGGCCCGCCACGGCAAGATCCGCGCAGTGCTTTTCCTTTTCCGGAAGCGTTTCCAGGAAGGCCATGACGTCTTCGGATGAGATATTCATGGCTTCTGCGACGGCCTTGCCCTGCACCAAGCAGGTGACCGTGTTGGCGCAGGCGACGACATAAAGGCACCCGTTCGTCTCGAACCCCGCCGTGTGAATTACGCCGTCGCGAATCATGAGATAGACCTCGAGCATATCGCCGCATTCTTCCCGGCCGACCCTTCCGAACCCATCCGGGTTGTTCAGCACCTCACGCCTGTCCGACTGCAACGCCATTTCCAGAAAATTAACCGAATGATTCTGCCAAAAGCTCAAATTGCTCTGTTCCATGGACCCGTTCTTCCACCTGTTCGATTCGGATTGTCGAAGGAGATCCCGTCCCGTGAGGGGTTTTCGCGGAGCCAGGGGACGGTGTGCGCCAGGGTCTCGCGTAGGACCCGGGATCCTCTGCCAGCCAGACTCTCAGGCTTTTACATCGACGGTTTTTTCGAGCATTTTCCCGGCGATTTCGATCACCTTTGCGTTGGCTTCGTAGATTTTTTCGGCCATCTTCAGATTGACCATTTCCCGGCCGACATCCACATCCGGGAGGAATTGCGCCGCACATGCCGGTCCCACGTCAGTGGAATTCACAGCCGCTGCCGCTGCGTTCCCACCGGGATTCACCACCGTCGCCGTCCCGCTTCCTGTCCGGGTCAGTCGCCGGGCCGAGGCTTCGACATCCGCCTCCTGGACCCGCATGCCGCGGACGGCCGCCGATATACCGTCGATCATGACCGTTTCTTACCTCCATCAAGTTTGGTTTTCATTATTGTACCGGAAAAACCGGTGCATGGAATGAATTTTTCGTCCTTTCCCCCACTCACGCCGCAATTATCCCCGGCATTTCGCCGCCTGAATTCCGAGGTACCCATTGAAATCGCCGCTCGCGCAGGCTAAATTGCGGAATAAACGGTTGCATTCATCCAGCAGCTACAAACTGTCGGGAGGTTTTTCGTGAAAGCCGGAAACAATGGAATCGCCGATTTCAAGATCGTGAACACGCCCGCCTGCGGCGAATCGACCGCGCCGGCGCCGGCGCCCTGCTGACCGCCGAAATCTGAGACTCGGACGAGTTCTCCCGGTTTCTCGCAGTCTTTCGTCGGCGGGCGCGTACAGACCGCCGCAGGCCCGGTGCCGCGCATTTCATCCTCGCTTTGCGCCGCGGATCGGCTGGGGTCGGCCAGGGCACGCTGGGGCATCGGCCGGATGCATTATACCGTCGATCCCGGGCTGTACGCCCTCGGACAGCCGGACGACACTTCGCCCGTGCTCGTCACGGCCAACTACAAAATGAGCTTCGATCGCCTCCGAAGCGCCCTGCCCGGGCGCAATGCATGGATCGTCGCGCTCGACACCAGTGGCGTCAACGTATGGTGCGCCGCAGGAAAGGGAACCTTCGGAACGGACGAACTGGCGAAGAGGATCCGATCCTGCAAACTGGACGAGGTGGTCTCGCACCGGAAACTGATCCTGCCCCAGCTTTCCGCGCCGGGCGTATCGGCTCACCGGGTCAGAACCCTCACCGGGTTCGAAGTGGTCTACGGTCCCATTCTCGCGTCGGACCTCCCGACGTTTCTCGACGCGGGGCTCAAGGCGTCCGCGGAGATGCGCCGCAGGCGCTTCCCGATCGGCGAACGCCTGGTCCTCATTCCGATCGAAATGGTGTCGGCCGTGAAGATCGCCCTTTTCGTCATTCCCGCTTTTCTCCTGTTGAGCGGCCTCCTGCGGTCGGGCCCCATCGCATCGAACGTCATGCATTCCGGCCTGTTCGCCGCCTTTTCGATTATCGCGGCCATCCTGGCAGGAACGGTACTCACCCCGCTGCTCCTGCCATGGTTGCCCGGCAGGGCTTTTTCCTTCAAAGGATTTGTCGCGGGGGTGTTTTGTTTCGTCGCAACGGCCGTCCTGTATGGCCTTGACCCCGCATCGATCTCCGGGTTCATTGAAACAGTTTCCTGGTTTCTTATGGTCCCTGCTGCAGCGTCTTATCTCGCCATGAATTTTACAGGCGCATCGACGTATACCTCCCTGTCCGGGGTCAGGAAGGAAATGCGATGGGCGCTTCCCGCGCAGATAGCCGCCGTTTCCATAGGGCTTGTGTTGTGGGTCGCTTCCGGTTTGCTGTCCTGAAGGAAAGATCGTATGAAGCCTTTGGCGTATTTGAAAAATGTCGTAACGCTCGAGTTCGATTCCGTCAAATGCGTGGGCTGCGGCCTGTGCCGGATCGTCTGCCCTCATGATGTGTTTGCCACGAACGGCCGCCGGGTATGGGTCGCAAACCGCGATGCCTGCATGGAGTGCGGGGCGTGCGCCATGAACTGTCCAACAGGGGCCGTCTCCGTCGATGCTGGCGTGGGCTGCGCCGCAGCGGTCATCAACAGCATGCTCGGCAGGAAGAGTTCATCGTGCTGCTGTTCGATCGACCCGAAGCCCGCCTGCGGCGCTCCCGACGCGTCGAATCCTCCGCGCAACGGTTCGGGCTGCTGCTGAGGGCCGGTCACGGGTGAGGCCTCGTGAACCGGGATGCGCCGTCCGCCGCGCGGCGGTTCGCATCCGTTTCACCCCGCGTAACGGAGGGTTTATGGAACGGCATTTTCTGCTCACCGTCGGCGACGAAATGAGTTCCAACCATGGGCTGCGCTTCATCAGCCAGTTTTTTACCGATCGTTCCGAAATCAAGGTCACCCTTCTCTACATCGCAGTGCCCCTTCCGGTGCGCGTCAAACCCTCCGGGCCGGGTAAGGCCGTAATGGACTCGTCTCTCCACGGGCAGCGCGCTCAGAAAGGCAATGCCGAACTTGCCAAAAGCCGCCATTTTCTCATCGATCAGGGCTTTCTCGAGGCAAACATCTTCTCAAAGCTGGCCGACAAGCGTTTCGGAACGGTACAGGACATCATCCACGAGGCGTGCAGGGGGCACTACGATGCGGCGGTGCTCGGAAGAAGGGGATACGCCGTTTTCGAGCAGTTGCTGGCTACCAGCGTCACCCGGGAGATCCTCGAACAGGAGATAGATTTCCCGCTGTGGATCTGCAGGATGCCCGCGGAAGGGCGCAGGCACGTGCTGCTGTGTGTCGACGAAACGGAGCCGAGCCTGCGCATTGCCGACCACGTGGGCTTCATACTCGGCCAGGAAAAAGGGCACGGCGTCACGCTGTTCCATGTCGACACGGGCGAGATGAAAAATGTGCAGCGGGTTTTCGATCTCCCAAAAGAGCAGCTCCTTCGAAACGGGGTTTCTACAGAACGAATCACCACGAGGCTCATTCGCGCTCCAAGGATTGCCCGGACCATTCTCGAGGAGGCCGAAAGGGGCGAATACGCGGTCGTCGCCATGGGACACGGGAGCAAGGAACCCCAGGGGATTTTTCAGAAATGGCTGGTGGGTTCCATGAGCATGAAGCTCCTGGAGGAATTGGAGAAAGCAGTGCTGTGGGTGAGCAGGTGAAGGCGGCGAAGGCCGTGGCCGGCCCGTATCCAAGGGCGTCTCTCGTTATGTTTCTCACAAAACAGTTAAATGATTTACCGTCAAGAGCCTCGATCCGTACGGAACTTATGATGCGGTACGCCGGAACGGGCTATAGAATCGATGAAACCCCGCTTCCCGGCTGCGTTCGGCTCACGCTTCGCCCCCCGGCAAGCGGAGATTGTCGCTCGCCGGGCAGTCTCATTGACACACGGCACGGAAGCTGCTAATCAAGCTTTTCCGGCTTCATTTCCAGTGTCACCAATACTCTGAATGTCAACGGGGAACATGAAAATGACGAATTCGATCGGTATCCGGCGGGAAGACAAAAGCGAATGGGAACGGAGGGTGCCTCTGACTCCCGCCCATGTCCGCCGGCTCATAGCGGACCACGGCATCCAGGTCTACGTACAGCCGTCGGCACAGCGCGCCTTTCCGGACAAAGCTTTCGAGGAGGCGGGCGCCATAGTGCAGGACGACCTCTCTCCCTGCAACATCATCATGGGAATCAAGGAAATCCCTTCGGCGCACTTCGAGCAGAACAAAACCTACCTGTTCTTCTCGCACACCATCAAGGGCCAGCCGTACAACATGCCCATGCTGAAATGCATGATGAAGAAGAAATGCCAGCTCATCGACTACGAACGGATCGTGGACGATAAGGGGCGCCGGCTGGTCCTGTTCGGCTGGCATGCCGGCCTCTCCGGCATGATCGAGTCCCTGCACGCCCTGGGCAGACGGCTCAGGGCGGAAGGAGTCGAGGACACCCGCAATCCTTTTATCGAACTCAGGCAGCCCTACCGCTACAGGGATCTCGAAGAAGCCAGGGCGGACCTTCGCCGCATCGGTGAGAAGATCGCCCGCGACGGGCTGCCCGGGAGCGTCACGCCGCTGATCGTCGGGTTTCTGGGCTACGGCAACGTATCCCGGGGCGCTCAGGAACTCCTCGGATGCCTCCCCGTGCAGGAAGTCACTCCCGGAGAACTCCTCACACTGCGCAGCGGCAGCCCGTCCGGCAAGGTCGTCTATAAGGCGGTTTTCAAGGAAGAAGACACGGTGGAGCCGATAGATCCTGCCGCCGCTTTCTCCCTGCCGCACTATTACAAGCATCCGGAACTGTACCGCGCCAATTTTTCGCGGTACCTGCCGCATATCACCGTCCTGGTCAACGGCGTTTACTGGGACGAGCGCTATCCGGTCCTCGTCACGACGGAGGCCGTGAAGGATCTGTACGCGGCTCAGAAGCCCCCCACTCTGCGTGTTCTGGGGGACATCACGTGCGACATCGAAGGCTCCATCGCCATGACCCGCAAGCCCGCTCTCCCGGACAGCCCCTGCTATGTCTACGATACGGTATCGGATACCATCGAGGACGGTTTCGACAATCTGCGGGGCCCCATCGTCATGGCTGTGGAAATACTCCCGACGGAGTTTCCCATCGAATCTTCCCAGCACTTCGGCGATTCTCTGCTGCCGTTCATGCCGGCTCTCGCAGCAGGCGACTTCGAAGGAGACTACTCCGGCTGCCTTCTGCCCGATCCGATCCGGACCGCCGTAATCCTGTATCAGGGAGAACTCACGGAATCCTACCGCTACCTGGAGAAGTTCGTCAGCTAGCGAAAAACTGCCCGGCGCTCACCGGCCGCACCAATCCGGCCGATAAACGCCGGACCGCATATGGAAGAACCTGCCCCTCCCCGGCAGATGGGGAGGAGATGCCTGTCCACGCCCGGCAGCGGCCTTCATGGACCCTGCGAAAAGCCTTTCTTTTCCGGAAAGCCGGTTCATCTCCTCCCGGCCGTCGTCCCCAGAAGCCCGATCAGCCGTTCAAGACCTCCGGTCTCCAGGTGAGCGACGGCGTCGATCGCTTCGTCCTGGTCCTTCTGCCGGAAAATTCCGTCCGTCAACGTACGGAATTTTTTCTCGAGGCTGGGAACATCCATCGGATTGTCGGGATCGCCCCAGGCGTCCCGCACCAGCCGTTCCCATTCGCCCCGGGCGGTTTTCAAAACGAGCCGTGCGGGAGCCCGCGCCGGAAAGAGGCGGTCCAACTCGGGATCGATCGACAGTTCCACCTTTTCGGCCAGCGCAACGATGTCGGCCTGCCCCAGGCAGTCCGGTTTCATGGGAAGCATCGTACCCCGCCCCTTCAGCGCGGCAACGGCCAGCGAAAAGGGAATGCTGTATTGCGCGCCCTCCAGGGAATCGGGATTGCTGTAGTTGTTCAGCCGAAGAGCACGTTCGAAGGTGTGCACCCTTATCCGCTCGATCTGCCCGGGCTCGATCCCGTTTTCCACCATGAGTCCCAGAAGGGCGTCCAGCGCGCTGTGTATCCAGCGGCAACAGGAGTACGGTTTGAAATACACACGTTCGATGGCATACCGTTCGCCGAGGTTCGCCAGGATCGCGTTCCGGTCGAAATACGATGGATGGTCCAGAATGTCGGTCGGCCCTGTAAACCCCAGTTCCGCAAGATCGAGGGCGACCAGGCCGGTCAGGGTGGACCACGGAATGCCCTCCTTCACGTGATTTCCCATTACGGCGCTGTACCCGGAAGCCGAAAGCCCCGGAGACTGCACGCCGGCGATCGCCAGCGCCTCCGCCAGCTTTTTCGCCGGAAGCCGCCGCAGGAAGGCTCCGGCGGCGGCCGCGCCGTAGGAGCACCACCTCCCGGTCGAGCAGGTGTCGAGAGCGGCAAAGTCTCTCGCCGCAGCCACCCGGATTCCCACTTCGTATCCAACGGCGATCGCCGCGAGAAGCTCCTCCGCATCCGCTCCGGTCTCTTCCGCCGCGGCAAGCGCGGCGGGGACGATCGAAGCACCGGGATGCCCCCCGGCCGTTCTCTGGCCGTCGTCGATATCCAGAGCGCTTGCCGCTGCAGCGTTGATCGCGGCGGCAGGCGCGCACCCGAGCCGGGAATCCGTAAACCAGACTCCGGAGGATCCGCTGGAAAAAATACCCGTACACGCATGGCGCATCGCCCGGGCCGGAGGTGTGTCGAACCCGGCGGCAGCCGCCCCGACGAGGTCCAGAATGCATCTTTTGGCCATCTCACGCGCCGGTGCGGGAACGTCTCCCGGACGCAGCGCCAGAATAAAGTCCGCCAGGACTTCGGTTGCCCACATCGTCATTCATCCTCTTCCATTTCTATCGGAAGCCTGAAGGCGTTTTCCGATTCCGTTCAGATATTCCGCAGGCAGTTCGCCCAGTTCCGCCAGCCGCCTGCGCACCCGCAAGGTCTCGTCGTGCCAGTCGTCCAGGTCCACTCTGATATAGACCGCTTTGAACCGGGAAATATTCAGGGACTCGGACCGCTCCTCGGAAGTCCGCACCAGGTCGCTGAAATGATTCCCCGCCACGTCGCACGCGTCCACCAGTGCCTTCTGAATGTCGGGAGGCAGGGCCTGGTATTTCCTCTCATTGACCGCCACGCACAGGGACGGGCACGCGTCTCCGAGCATGGTCACAAACCGGGCATGACGGCAGAACCCTAGGTGGTACAGGTGTGCCTTGTGGGTGGGCAGGATATCGATTTCCCCGTTACGGAGGGCCTTTTTCACCGCATGCCACGGAACAACGACGGGGCGCGCGCCCATCTCTTCCCAGAACCGCGCAAGGATGGGAGAATCATACACCCTGACACGCTGCCCCCGGACTTCGTCCGGATCGAGAATCGGTCGCGTGGCCACCAGCACCCACTCCAGTCCCCGCAGCCAGTTCCAGCGCCGGTTGAGCAGCCGGATTCCCCTTTCCAGCAGGGGATGGAACACCTGTTCTTTGAAAAAGGGGCCGGCAAGGAACCGGGCAACTTCCTCATTGTCGTGGAAGGTGTAGGGAAGGGACAGGGTTTTCAGTATCGGCAGGCATTTCTGGAAGTGGGCCAGATCCTCGATGAAAAGATCGATGACCCCCTGGTGGAGATGTCTCGCCTGGTCAGCGCCGCTACCCAGCTGCGAAGCGCGCAGCGGGATGATGGACAAGCGCCCGTCGGTGCGGCGATGCACTTCCTGTGCGAACCACTTCAGGCCCTGGCTTTCGGGACCGGAAACCGTAACGAGGGTGCCGAGCACCCTCGGAACCTCCTGCTCGCTCTGGAAAAGATAGCTCAAAGGGCGCTGAAGCAATTCGCAGAGCTGCTGCAGCACCCTTATGGAGATCGTTGCCTTTCCGGTTTCGATCTTGGAAAGCTGGCTCTGGGATATTCCCGCCCGACCGGCAAGCTCGAGGACACTCAGCCCGGCCGCCCGCCTCAGTTCGCGAATCCTGGATCCGATGCTTTTCTGAAGTAGGCCTTCCCGGCCGGCAAAATCCATCCCCCCCGCTCCCCCGGCCTCTTTCCCGGCCGAAACCGGCTCACGCGTCTTCCACGCTTCTGGAGATGTGCATCCCCCGTGCCTTGAGTTCTTCGAGCACCATCCGGCCCGGCACGTCTTTCACCGGGGAAAGGACACCCGGCTTGGTGATTTTACCGGAGAGGATGAGCTGCGCGGCGATGCTGGTGGTGTAGCCGACCGTTCGATTCATGGCGAACAGGCCGCTTTCCAGGTCGCGGTAGTCGATGAGATCGTACACGACATCGCATTTTCTGCCGTCTTTCAGGCCCCAGGTATGAATCCGCACGACGACGATGTCCCTCTCGTGGGGTTCGAACTGGAGGCGCGGCGCGAGATGATGGGCCAGGAACTGGCGGGGAGGAACGGGAACACCGTCCACCACCGTGGGTTCGTCGTTCAGAAAACCCAGGTCCGCCATGGTGCTCCAGAACGCGCTGTGCCCCGGATAGCGGAAAGCGAACCGCCCCATGGTACGCACGCTCTTCCCCAATCCGAATATTTCGATATACCGTACGGCGTCCCCGTTATAGTAGATCTCCACCGGGCCGAGTCCGGGGAAATCGGCAATACGGATATTCTCCGGCCGGAACATCTCCGTGCCCGGGATCCTTTTCTCCACTCCGTCCAGGAGATACCGCGCGGGCCTGTTGTAGGCGCCGAGAACCCCGTCGATGGTCCAGGTGATCTTGTATTTGAGCGCGTTGTTGGCACAGTCCGGTTCCGGAAGTCCCGCACCGTAGGAATAGAGACCGTGAACCTCGTCCAGTTCCGCAAGGGCGCATTGGGCGAGCAGCAGGTCGATTCCCGGGTCCATCCCCATTTCGGGAAGTATGGTGACCCCCTTCGCCCGGGCTTCCGCGTTCACTTCGACCAGGTTTCCCGTGTAACTGCTGCTCGTGTAGGCAATCCCCGCATCCACCGCGGCCCGCGCGATGGAAAGGGCGAAAGCCGGAACGAGCATGCAGACCACAAGCTGCGCCCCGGATTCCCGGATGACCCTGCGCAGCTGTCCGTCGTCGGAAGCATCCAGACGCACCGCACGAACCTTCTTCAGTCCGGCCTGTGCAATGTAGCTTTGAGCCGCTTCCAGGTCCAGGTCTCCCGCAACGATCTCGTCGACCAGAGGACTCCTGTCGAGATCATGGAGAACTGCCTTGCCTTGCAGTCCGACGCCAAGCACCAGTACTTTCTTCTTCGTATCCATCATTGTCCTATCAAACAGCCTCCCGAATTACTGGATATCCTCCCTGGGATATCCGGTCCCTTTCGATTATCCTGCCATTCCAGGGGGACCGGCGATGCTATCGTCAGTCACGACGAAGATAAAGACAGGGGCATTGAATCGCTGCGGTCTTTCCTTTGCTCAACTTCCCGTCGCGGGGCGCACGGCTGGCTCATCGTTTCAGTGCGAATGGCTCCGGATCAGTTGCTGATGTTGCGCAGCCGCGGGTCCAGAGCGTCCCTCAGGCCATCTCCCAGGAGGTTGATGGAAAGGATGGTGCACATGATGGCCAGGCCGGGCAGCGTGGCCAGCCACCAGGCGTCCCCTATGTAGATCCGGCCTTCCGCCAGCATCCGTCCCCAGGTGGGAGCTGGTGGCGGCACGCCCATTCCGAGGAACGATAACCCGCTCTCCCAGATGATGATGTTGGCCACCCTCAACGTACCGAGGACGAGCAGCGGCGAGATGACGTTCGGCAGTATGTGCCGGCAGATGATCGCGGAATTGCGGGTTCCCGAAGCGCGGGACGCTTCGACGAACTCCTTCTCTTTCAGGGAAAGCACGCTTCCGCGGATGGTTCGCGCGTAGATCACCCAGTCGGAAATTCCCAAAACCAGGATCAGGTTGAAAATGGAATTCCCCAGGACCGCAATCACCGAGATGGTGAGAAGCATGAAGGGATAAGCCAGGAAGACATCCGCGGTCCGCATGATGACGTTGTCGATTTTCCCGCCGTAGTAGCCGGAGACGAGACCAAGGCTGATCCCGATGCATTCGCTGATGAAGACCGCGGAAAATCCCACCAGGAGCGAGATTCTGCTGCCGTAGAGGATTCGCGCCAGTACGTCGCGGCCGAGATTGTCGGTCCCGAGAGGATGTGCGAGGCTTCCACCGGGCAGCCAGGCAGGGGGCATGAACCGGGCGAGCAGATCCTGGGCGAGGGGATCGATCGTGTAAAAGAAGGAAAAGAAGATGCTGATGAAGAATATGCCGAGAAGCAGGACGCCTCCGACCATGGCGCTGCGCCGCCTCGCCACTTCACGGGCGGTTTCCGCCATCAGCCCCAGCGAGGGCATGAGACGTTCCAGGGAATTACGGTATAGAGTGGAAACGCAGGATTTCATTTCTCCTCCAGGTAACTGATCCGGGGATCGAGATAAACGTACAGGAGATCTACCAGGAGGTTCGCTGCCACAAAGATGAGGGACAGTATGAGGACAATGGCCTGCACCAGGGGATAATCCCGGTTGAAGATGGCCTGCACGACGAGGCGCCCCACTCCGGGCCATGCAAAGACCGTTTCGATGATGACCGTCCCGCCGATGAGCATGCCGAACTGCATCCCCGCGACGGTCACCAGGGGGATCAGGGCGTTCTTGAGGGCGTGCTTGCCGACGACGAGGGATTCCCTCACTCCCTTGGCCCGAGCCGTTCGTATGTAGTCCAGCCCCAGGACTTCGAGCATGACGGAACGAGTCAGACGCGCGAACATGGCCATGAGGCTGAGCCCCAGGGCGATGGAGGGCATGAGGAGCTGCGCCATGGTCCCGCGGCCGGAAGTGGGCAGCCAGCCGAGATTTACGGAGAAGATCATGATGAGCATGATCCCGAGCCAGAAGTGGGGCATGGAGAGTCCGAAAAGCGCCCCGAGCATGCTCACCATATCGAGGGCGGACCCGCGGTACACCGCCGAGATGATCCCTATCGGCACGGCGGCCACCAGGGCGATCACCAGTGCGGCGGCCGAGAGTTCGAGGCTGGCCGGCAGTCTCTCGAGGATCAGGTCCATGGCGGGCACGTGATAGTAGAGCGATTCGCCGAAATCCCCCTTCACGGCATGGCCGATGAACCGCGCATACTGGACGTACAGGGGGTCGTTGAAGCCGAGCTTCTGACGCAGTTGCTCGATTTCCTGCATCGAAGCGTCGCCCGGCAGCATGAGCATTACGGGATCTCCGGAAAGATGGATAAAGAGGAAACTGATCGCGGAGATTCCTACGACGACATACACGGTATGCCAGAGTCTTTTGAGCAGATATCGCAACATTGGGGTCTGCTTCACATCCTCTCAGGCGGGCAAAGCCGAAACGGGGCAAAGGCCCGGCTCCCCGGGAGGCGCCGCTGCGCCTTTCGGGGAGCCGGGCATGTCAGCTTCCAGCCTTATTTCTTCGGTTTTGCGTACCGCATGTTCAGGAAGCCGTCGCGGCGTCCCTGATAATCCACGTTGTTGGCCACCCCGAAGACTTCCGGAATGATGTAAAGATAAAGCCAGGGGGCATCCTCGTACAGCAGTCTGTCCACTTCGGCATAGACCTTGGCGCGCGCTTCGCGGTCCAGAACGCTTCTGCCCTTGTCGAGCAGTTCATCCACCTTCGGGTTCTTGTAGTAGTAATCGCGGCTCTTCGAATGGAGCAGCGAGTACACGTAGCGGTCGGGCTCCGGAGCGTCGTCCCAGAAATAGAGGTACATCTGGAACTTCTTTCCCTTGTAGTTCTCCCACATAACCGCCCTCTCCAGGGGCTCGAGCTTGATCTTGATTCCGACCTTGGCCAGATCGGCGGCGATCGCCTCGGCCTGCTCCTGGATCTGCGCCATGTAGGTGCCGTAGGACAGCCTGGTTTCAAAACCCTGCGGATAGCCGGCATCGGCAAGGAGTTTCTTCGCCTTTTCGGGATCGTACGCATAGGGTTTGAGATTAGGATCGGCACCGAACGTCCGCGGACTGATCGCTCCGGTGCACATGATGGCTTCCCCGCCGAAAAGGGCCTTGTTGATGAGTTCCCTGTTCAGGGCGTGGTTCACCGCATGACGGACGCGAATATCCTTGAAGGGGCCTTCATAGGTGTTCAGACCCAGGTAGATCATGGAACCCATCTGCGGGGTGAGATACGCCTTCTTGGATTCCAGAACCTTCTTGCGCTGATGCATCGGGATGGCGCCCACCACGTCGGCCTCGCCCGTGGTCAGTGCGGCCACGCGCGCCGCTTCCTCGGGGATGGACTTGATGATGAGCTTCTTGTACGCGGGCTTGGCGCCGTAATACTTGTCGTACGCTTCCATGACGATCTCTTCGCCCTTCACCCACTTCACCAGCTTGTAGGGGCCGCATCCGACTGGCTTTATGTTGTATTCCGCATCCCCCACCTGCTTGACGTACCCGGGCGGAACGATGGGCAGATAGTAGCCGAGAATGTACAGACCGGGGGCGTAAGGTTCGGCCGTGGAAATGGTGAAGGTGTAGTCGTCGATGATCTTGAGTTCCTTGAACGGAGAGAGCTTGCCCTTGTGGGGGCAGTCAATGGCCGGGTTCAGGGACCGTTCGAAGGAAAACTTGACCGCCTCGGCATTGACCGGTTCTCCGTTGTGAAAGGTGGCGCCCTTGCGCAGGAAGATCTTCCAGGTCACATCGTCCACCTTCTCCCATTTTTCTGCCAGCGCCGGGGTGACCGATGCATCTTCCTCGGAAGTGAAAAGGGTATCGTGCAGATTGTAGCAGACGCTCATGGTCGTCTGAATGGAACTGCGCATCAGATCCAACCCGACGGGTTCCGCTTCCTGGACGACGACGAGCGTGTCGGCATCGCGCGCCGCCAGGGCGGGCATCACACAGAACGCCGACAGCATGGCCAGGACCAGCACCGGAAGCAACCACTTTCTCATGCCTTACCTCCTTTAAGTGAGTTTCAAGATGCACACCGGTCCGAACGGCCGGTCACAACAGATCATCGATCCACGGTCCCGGGCACAGCCCGGAAACGCCTCCAAACGTCTTGCTCCCCCCGGAATCGTCATCGTCCGGTCCTGCCCCTTTCCGGCGAAACCGTTCAATACAGGTGGCAGGTCACGAAGTGACCGGGTTTGACCTCCTTTGTTTCGGGCGCTTCCTTTTTGCAGATTTCGAGCCGCCGCGGACAGCGCGGATGGAAATGGCAGCCGGATGGAGGGTTGACGGGCGAAGGCACGTCTCCCTTCAAAATGATCCGGTCCCTGGCCCGCCGGGGGTTCGGCACGGGCACCGCCGACAGCAGGGCTTCCGTGTAGGGGTGAAGAGGCTGGTCGTAAATGTCCGCTACGGGCGCGAGTTCCACGATCCTTCCAAGGTACATGACGGCCACCCGGTGGCTGATGTACCGGATGACTCCAAGATCGTGGGAAATGATGACGTACGAGAGATTCAGTTGCCGCTGCAGGCGCACCATGAGGTTCAGCACCTGGGCCTGGACCGATACGTCCAGTGCGGAAACGGGCTCGTCTGCGATGATCAGCTGGGGTTTCAGGACCAGCGCGCGGGCAATCCCGATGCGCTGCCTCTGCCCGCCCGAAAATTCATGCGGGTACCGCTTCATGTGCTCGGGAAGCAGGCCGACCGTCCGCAACGCCTCGGCCACCTTGTCGTGCCTCCCCTGCCGCATTTCGTGTTCATGCGCCAGGAGAGGTTCTTCCACGATGCGCTCCACGGTCAGGCGGGGATTCAGAGAGCCGAAAGGATCCTGGAACACGATCTGCATCCGGCGCCGTAAAACGCGCATTTCCTTTTCGGGCAGAGAGATGATGTCGCGCCCTTCAAACCAGATCTGGCCCGACGTGGGCTCGATGAGGCGCAGAATCGTTCTCCCGGCCGTGGATTTCCCGCATCCGGATTCCCCCACCACACCCAGAGTTTCATGCATCCCCACGGAAAAGGATATGCCGTCCACCGCGCGGACGTATTGCTTCGTCCGGCCGAGGAAGCCGCGGCGCAGAGGGAAATGTTTGACCAGGTCCACCACTCTCAGTATTTCAGACATG
>JAJFUA010000219.1 GCA_021372635.1 Desulfobacteraceae bacterium
ACTATACCAAGGGGGTATTTTAAGAGACATGGGTTGGATACATACATCTCGAATCAAATCGCCCTGGATTCTTCACTTCGATAACAGCTCGTGCAACGGCTGCGATATTGAAGTGCTCGCCTGTCTCACACCTCTCTACGACGTGGAACGCTTCGGCATCGTGAACACGGGAAATCCGAAGCATGCCGACGTTCTGCTGATCACCGGGCCGGTAAACAGGCGGACGGCACGAGTGCTCAAAAACCTGTACGACCAGGTGCCCGCCCCCAAGATGGTCATCGCGGTGGGAACCTGCGCTTCCTCGGGCGGAGTGTTCCACAACTGCTACAACGTCCTGGGGGGAGTCGACTCCGTGGTACCCGTCGACGTCTACGTTCCGGGCTGTTCCGTAAAGCCGGAAGCCATTATCGACGGTGTCGTGCTGGCCTTGCAGAAACTTGCCAACGCCAAACTATGAGGTGACGAAACCAGAATGGAAAATATCAGACAGATCGCCAAGAGCGACATAGTGAACGAAGGCAAGAAGCTGATGGATGCGGGGAGCAAGCTCGTCACGGCCGTATGCAGCGACCTGGACGAAAAGCTCGAGGTCAGCTACTTCTTCAGCTCGGGCAGAGGCGTCGACATGACGTGCCTCAGGTACACGGTGGGAAAGGACGAGGAAGTCCAGAGTCTTTCCGGCGTAACGTTATCCTCCGTGCTGATCGAAAACGAGATGCAGGAACTGTTCGGCCTGAAAGTGAAGGGTCTGGCCATCGATTACGGCGGACACATGCTGCTGGCCCACGACAGTCCGGTCATGCCCATGTTGAAGACAAAAAAAGCTGAGGCGAAAGGAGATAATTGATGGCCGCACGCACAACAGTCCCCTTCGGGCCCCAGCATCCGGTTCTTCCCGAGCCCATCCAGCTGCGGCTCACCTATGAAGACGAAAAAGTCGTCGAGGTCGTACCGGTGGTCGGCTACGGCCATCGCGGCATAGAGAAGGCCTGCGAACTGCAGGAATACAACAAGAACATTTTCATCTGCGAACGTGTCTGCGGGATCTGCAGCTTTCAGCACAGTGCCACCGTCACGGGAGTCACGGAAATGTTGTGGCCCCTGGAATTGACGCCCCGGAGCAGGTACCTGCGCACGATCTGGGCCGAAATGTCCAGGACGCACAGCCATCTCCTCTGGCTGGGCCTCTTCGCCGACTCCTTCGGCTTCGAAAGCATGTTCCTGCAGTACTGGCGCATCCGGGAAAAAGTGCTCGACCTGCTCGAGATGACCACCGGCCACCGGGTCATCCAATCCGTGAACATCGTCGGCGGAGTCCGGCGCGACATCAGCTTCGACCAGAAGAGGCACATCATGGAAACGCTCGCCGTGGTGCGCAAGGAAAGCGACTCCCTGACGAAGGTCCTCCTGAGCGACTACACGGTAAAGGCAAGAACGAAGGGCGTCGGGCTCATCAGCAGGGAGCAGGCCATTGCGCTCGGCTGCGTCGGCCCCACCCTCCGGGGAAGCGGGGTGAGTGAAGACGCCCGCCTGACTCATTACGACGCCTACGGAGAGGTATCGTTCGAACCCATCGTGGAAAAAGACGGGGACGCCTATTCCCGCATGAAGGTCAGGGCCAGGGAACTCTTCCAGGCCATCGACCTGCAGGTGGAGGCCCTGAACAAAATGCCGGAAGGCGAAATTTCCATCAAGGTGAAGGGGAACCCGCCAGCAAACGAAGCCACCCTGCGCACTGAAGCCCCTCGAGGCGAACTGTTCTACTACGCCAAGGGGAACAATACCCGCAACCTGGAACGGTTGAAAATACGCACGCCCACGTTCGCCAATCTGCCATCCGTGCTGGTCCAGCTTCCCGGATCCCAACTGGCCGACGTGCCCGTAATCATCCATTCCATCGATCCATGCGTCTCCTGTACGGAGCGATGAGGCGAAAGGAGCGAGTGAACGTATGCCGTTGATGTTACCCACCATTCTGAAGAATCTTTTCGGCGGGCCGGCAACCAGGCTCTATCCGATCGAGGTGCGGGAACCCTTTGAGAAAGCTCGCGGCCATATCAGCTTCGACGACGAGAAATGCGCTCTGTGCAGCGTATGCGCCTTGAAGTGCCCGGCCGCCGCGATCGAAATCAGCAAGGAAAAGGGCGAGCTGACCTTCCATCCGGCACGGTGCATCGTATGCGAAGTCTGCGTGGAAGCCTGCACCACCAGCGCTATCGCCCTGGACTACAAATGGCGCACCCCGTTCTACCAGAAGCCGATGGAGGTGCACCTGGCAAAGGCAAGGAAGAAACCGAAAGCGGACAAGGAAAAAGCGGCACCTGCCGCCAAGACTTGACGACATCGATTTGACACGGAGAACCCTGCCCCCGATCCCTTGCTCCGAGCAACTTGAGGATCGGATGCTTTAGCCCCGCGTTGTGCAGAGCCCGCAGTGCCGGAATGGCCGCCACCCGGTCCTGCGGGCTATTCTTTCTGTGAACCGGGCTTTGCCGTAATGTTCCCGGGTCTTCGACCCGCTGCGGTGCAATCGCCTGCTATCGGCCGTCCATCAGGCCGATCAGCCACCTTCCCGTTTCCAGTAGACGGTCTTCGACGGAAGGATCGGAAAAGTCGGGTTCCCCCTGGAGGAATTCGCACTCGTCGCGTTCGAAGGTCCGGCACGGGATGGACCTCCACGGATGAATCGAGCACAGGCTGCCGCCCGCTTCCCTCGATTCCCACAGAAAAGCGCAAAAGCGATGGCCTTTTCCCAGCCCGTCCCCGAAAATATTCTTCCATTTCAGGGGCACCGCGGAATCCTCGGGGAATACCGGCATGCCGCTCGCTATCTCGCAGCACCAGCCGCACCGGCTGCAGTAGTCATCGGGCCCGCCGGGAAGGGGCTTCTCGTTTCCGGCCGTCAGAAAGCCAAGCCCGTCCTCACGCTTCGAGATCCATTCCCTCACCTCCAGGAAAATCGCGCTCCTCTCCCGCAGAATTCTGAGCAGAAGTCGTCGCTGCATCCGTGGAGCGAGCCGGTTGAAATGCACTTCCCTCCTCAATGCCATCACATTGCGGAGGAAAAAGGCGATCGGGAAGAACGGGTCGGCAAGGCAGCGCACGACGCTGTGGCTGAACCGCCTCTCTTCACTGGAATTTCGCACGGCCCGCGAAAGGGCTGCGATCATCTTCCCGGATATGACCATCGGCTGCAAACTCACTGCAAAAAGACTCCCGTTATTTGTTCTTCAGGACGCCGGGGTCACCGTGCCTTCCCGGCCGTCCTTCGAAACGCGTCCCTTTCCCGCCGGAATGCCCCTTATCCCTCATCATGCGCCTGCGGGCGCGGGTCACGAAAATTCACAAGACGCCCGCCGAGCCTTCGGACCGGCGAATCCGCCTCGCGGGCGCGCGCCCGCGACAGGGAAACGGGAGCCGCTCAGGAGGACCGGCTTCCGTTCAGCTCGGCTTCGGACGGGCGGATATACATGGGGACGCAACTCATCGGATCGTCGCTTTCCCCAGCGAGAAAACGCCTTCTGGCAAGCTCTCCGACGAATCCGGCACGAATCAGGTGGAATGGGGCGGGTGGTTCTACGGCAAGATTTCCAAGGCGCTCGAGGAAATAGTCACGGTAGGACAGCCAGCCGTCCCCACAGAAGAGGGTCGGCTCGCAAACGAGTTCCACAATTCTTTCCGGTTCCGAAACCCGGTAAGGCCCCGTGCGGCGAAGGCCCCCCTCTCCGCCCGGGCTGAACTGGGCTGAATAGATTTCCCTCTTGGCGGCGTCGATGAGGCAGCAAACGGGAAGGCAGGCAAATTCCAGGGGCGCGGCGAGAGCATCCAGAGAGGGGACACCCACCAGGGGCTTTCCCATAGACCAGGCCAGCGTCTTCATGGTGGTCAGACCGATGCGCAGCCCCGTGAAGCTTCCGGGACCGACCGTCACCGCATAGACGTCCATATCGGCCAGCGTCCACCCGAGTTCACGCAGCAGGTCGTCTACGGTCCCAAGCAGGCGCCGGTTGTGCGTGCGGGCGGATTGAAGGCTCCATTCGACCGGTACCCGAAGACCGTCCAGCACCGCCACGCTTCCGGAAGGCGTGGATGTGTCGACAGCCAGGATTTTCAAAGTCCCGGCCTCCGCCGGACCGGTCATGGCAAAAAGTCCGGCTTGGCGCCCGGCAGCAGCCTCATGATGTCGTTGTAGAAGACGAAGACCATCAGCACGAGCAGCATGACCATTCCGACCTTTTGCGCCATTTCGATCTTCTTGAGCGCGATCGGCCGCCTCAGGATGCCTTCCAGCGTGAAGAACAGGATGTGCCCCCCGTCCAGCACCGGGATGGGCAGGAGGTTCAGTACGGCCAGGTTGACGCTGATCAGGGCGATGAAATTGATCAGGCTGATGAATCCCTCCCGGGCCTGCTCCCCGACCATCTGTCCGATGAGAATCGGGCCGCCGAGAGTCTTTATGGAAACGACCCCCTCGACGAGCTTGACCACGGTGAGGACGAATATCTTGCTCAGTTTCCAGGTCTGGACCAGGCTGTAATAGCCCGCCATCATCGGATTGACCTTCTGCACCAGGAACTTGCCCGACGAGGTGATTCCCACCAGGGGCCGGGTCACCGTCTCACCGAACAGGTTCTTCACCTGGCTCACCACCGGAGTCACTTCGACCGACAACACCTCGGTCCCGCGCTCCACCTTGAGCGTCAGGGAACGGCTTCCGAATTCCTCGATGGTGCCCGAAAGCTCATCCCACGTGGTCACCTCCCGCCCATTGATGGAGACAACCTTGTCTCCCGACATCAACGCGGCCTTCTCCGCCGGAGACCCGGGGTTCACCGCGCCGATTTCCGTGCTGGGGAGGTGGATCCCGGAAACGGCATTGACCATCGCAAACAGGATGATCGCCAGGACGAAATTCGAGAGCGGCCCGGCCAGAACGATGGCAATCCGCTTGAGAACCGGCTGGGTCGCGAAACTGCGCGATTGTTCCTCTTCGGACAGTTCGTCGCCGGGTTCTTCCCCGAGCATCTTGACGTATCCGCCCAGCGGAACCGCAGAGATGCAGTACTCGGTCTCTCCGCGCGTAACGGCGAGCAGTTTCGGGCCGAACCCGAGCGAGAAACGGATCACTTTCACCCCGGCCCATTTGGCCACGAGGAAATGTCCGAGTTCATGGACAAAAATCAGGATACCCAGAACAATGATGGTGGTAATGAGTGTCGTAACCAAGATGTTGACCTCTCGTTATCTTAGTGAGACGGGCTCCGAAGCGGCCCGTTTCTCGTCGTTCACTACGGCCGCCTGCTCCCCATATTTTCAACCAGGCGCGCAGTTTCCTGCCTTGCCCGGCAATCCGCATCCAGCACGGCCTCAAGGGTCAGCGTCTCCGCAGCGGTATGCCCTTTCATGACCGTTTCGATCAATTCGGGAATCTGGTAGAACCCGATACGCCTATCCAGGAAAGCATGAACGGCCACTTCATTGGCGGCGTTCATCACCGCCGGCATGGTGGAACCCTGCCGGCAGGCCGAGTACGCGAGCCGCAGGCAGGGAAATCTCTCTTCGTCGGGCGGATAGAAGGACAATTTGCCCAGCCGGAAAAAATCCAGGGGCGGCCCGTCCACCGGAAGGCGCTCGGGATAGGAAAGAGCGTACGCTATGGGAATCTTCATATCGGGAATTCCCATCTGCGCGATGACCGATCCGTCGATGTATTCCACCATCGAATGCACGACGCTCTCCGGATGAACGTGCACGACGATCCGGTCCAGAGGCACGCCGAACAGCCATCGCGCCTCGATGACTTCCAGGCCCTTGTTCATGAGCGTGGCCGAATCGATGGTGATCTTTCTTCCCATGCACCAGTTGGGATGACACAACGCGGCGTCGGGCGACACCGAGGCCAGTTCTTCGCTGCTTTTATGCAGGAAGGGACCTCCCGAGGCCGTCAGCAGAATCCGCCTCAGAGCCTCCCGGCGGTTTCCCTGGAGAGACTGAAAGATGGCGCTGTGCTCGCTGTCCACGGGAAGAATGGCGACGTTGTGCCGGGCCGCGAGATCCATGACGATCTCACCGGCGATGACCAGGGTTTCCTTGTTGGCCAGCGCCACATTCCTGCCCGCTTCGATGGCCGCAAGAGTGGGCAGCAGACCCGCCGCGCCGACCATGGCCGAAACCGTCATCTCCGAACCCGGACAGGTTGCGACCCTGACGTAGCCTTCCGGCCCGTAAACCACTTCGGGACGATCGCCGTTCCCGTCGAGGGACCGCTGCAGCCGGTCGGCCAGTTCTTCGTCCAGGACCGAAACCAGGCGGGGCCGAAAGACTTCGATCTGTTGTTTCAGCAGCGAAATGTTTCGCCCGGCGGCCAGGGCGGCTACCTCGAAGCGATGAGGAAACTGCCGCACGACCTCCAGGGTGCTCACCCCGATGGACCCCGTGCAGCCGAGAATGTTCAAAGTCTTTTTCGTCATTTTCTCTCAGGCTCTATCGCATCCACATCAAGAACAACCAGGTCCCCGGAAACACGAAAAGGAGGCTGTCCAGGCGGTCCAGCACTCCACCATGTCCGGGAAGGAGATTGCTCGAATCTTTCCTGCCGCACATCCTCTTGACGGCGGACTCTATGAGGTCCCCCACCTGACCGGTAACGGCCAGGGCGGCGCAGAGCGCGATCCATTCCCCCACAGGCACTCCGTCGATAAACGCGACTCCGAAAAGCGTTCCAAGGATCACGCTCGAAAACAGGCCGCCTATTGAGCCCTCTATCGTTTTTTTGGGGCTCACACGCTCGAAAAGCTTGTGCCGTCCGAATCGCCTCCCAATGTAGAACGCTCCCGTATCCCCCGCGGCGGTTACGATCAGGATGAAAAAGATCCATGCCCGTGCATCCCCGAAACGACTTATGAGCAATACATAAGACAAGAGATAGGGTATGTAAAGCCAGCCGAGAACGAGCCTTCCCAGGCGGTCGAACACCTGTGAACCCGAGGGTGACAGGACGAGCAGGGACGCGAAGCCGGCGAGAACCACGGCGGCGAGCGCGCCATGCAGGCCCGCGCCTCCGCCGAAAGCGGCGCCGCAGGGGAGGATGAGCCCCGCGGCCAGGAATGCCGCCAATCCCTTCGCTTTCAGCGTCTCCGGCAGCAATAGCCCCTGGAACTCCCACAATCCGACCGCGGCAGCCAGGCACACGAGCGCCAGCCAGCTCCAGTAAGGGCCGGCGGCGATGATGGCAAAGAGCGGTACGACAATGAATACTGCGCTGACAATACGTTGTTTATGTGGGTCCCACCCACGCCAGTCAAGCATGTTTCCTTTTCAACCAAGCCCTGAATAAACGGATACGGAAAGTCCGGCCGCTCATTGCGGGCCGGACGGCGTCGGAGCGCTCGCGCGATCCGACTGCATCATCATCGCCAAAACGGAACGAAGTGTAAACAAATTTCACTCCTCCGACCACCGATCCGCAGGCCGGTGGCATGGCGGACAGCCGGGGGGTGTCCCGGAGTCATCGTTACCGGCTCTCTTCCTGTACCTGTTCGCTGGTTCTTCCGAACCGGCGTTCCCTGTTCTGATAATCGTGCAGAGCCTCTATGAAGTGCTCCCTCCTGAAATCGGGCCAGAGCACTTCCGTGAAGTAGAGTTCCGAATAGGTCAGTTGCCAGGGCAGGAAATTGCTCACGCGGCGCTCCCCGCCCGTTCGGATCATCAGATCGGGATCGGGAAGGTCGGCCGTAAACAGGTACCGGCCCAGGACTTCCGGGCTGAGGTCGCCGGGGCGCGCCTTTCCCTTCAGGACATCTTCGGCGAAGAGCCGCGCCGCCCGGGCGATTTCCTGCCTGCCGCCGTAGTTGATGGCAAGGCCCAGGACCAGCCTGTCGGCCCGGGCCGTTCGGGCAACGGCGTCGCGAATCAGGTCGAGCGCCTCGCCGGGAATGTCCTCTTCATCGCCGAGATGACGGTAGCGAACCCCCTTTTCGAGCATTTCCTGCATTTCCTGCTTCAGGAAACGCATCAGCAGGCGCCAGAGGGCTTTGACTTCGGATTCGGGGCGTTGCCAGTTCTCTTTGGAAAAGGCGTAGAGCGTAAGATAGGGAATATTGAAGTCCAGGCAGCATTTCACCACTTCCCGGACGGAAGAGGTCCCCTCTTCGTGACCGAAGATACGGTTGCGCAGTCTTTGCTTCGCCCACCGGCCGTTGCCGTCCATGATGATGGCAACGTGGCGGGGCAGGCGACCGAAATCCAGATCGTGCATCTCAGATTTCCAGGATTTCCTTTTCTTTGGCGCTGTAAACCGCGTCTACCTTCTTGATATAGTCGTCGGTGATCTTCTGTATTTCTTCCTGGGCCCGGAACTGCTCGTCCTCGGAGATATCCTTGGCCGACTTGAGTTCCTTGATCATCTCGTTGACATCGCGCCGGATGTTCCGGACGGCGACCTTGGCCTCTTCGGCCTTTTTCTTGATGACCTTCACCAGGTCCTTGCGGCGCTCCGCGGTCAGTACCGGAATGTTGATCCGGATGATCTTCCCGTCGCTCATGGGGGTCAGGCCCAGTTCCGATTTCATGATGGCCTTTTCCACTTCGTTCACTATGGAACTGTCCCACGGCTGTATCGTTATCGTGCGGGGTTCGGGAACCGACATGGTCGCCAGCTGGTTCAAAGGCGTCGGGGTCCCGTAGTATTCCACCCTGATACCATCCACAAGGGCTGTAGAGGCTCTCCCGGTACGAACCCGCTTGAACTCCTGGTCCAGGCTGTCGATCGCTTTGTTCATACGATCCCGAGCATCCTC
>JAJFUA010000249.1 GCA_021372635.1 Desulfobacteraceae bacterium
CCGGGGCGATTTCCCGGAGCGGGGCGCCCTCCAGGAAAACCCGGTGGACGATGGAAATGGCGTAGCGCAGGGGATTCAGCAGCGTCACCCACTGTATTTCGCGGGGCATGTTGCTGATGGGCGTATTCAGGCCCGAGAGCAACGCGAAGGGCATGATGATGAGAAACCCGCCGAGGAGCGCCTGCTGCATGGTGGCCACCACGGAGGAAACCATCAGTCCGATCCCCACGGCCGCGACCAGGAACAGGAAGATGCCCAGGTACAGCGTGCCCGGGGACCCCTGGAACGGAATGCGGAACCAGAAGAGGGCGATGCAGAGGACGATGGTCGCCTGCAGCATCCCGATGAGGATGCTGGGGATGGACTTGCCCAGCATGATCTCCGCGGGCCGCATGGGGCTTACCAGCAACTGGTCGAACGTGCCCTGCTCCCTTTCGCGTGCCACGGACATCGCCGTGAGGATGATCATCTGCACCAGCGTCAGCATGCCGATGAGGCCGGGAACCATGAACCAGCGGGTCTCGAGGTTCGGGTTGTACCAGGAGCGCATGGCGACCTGCACGGGCGGTGCCGTGCCCCCCGCGGCCAGGTTCCACTGCGCGTTGAAGCTTTCCACGATGGTGCCGATGTAGTTCAGCGCCGTTCCCGCGGTATTGGAGTTGCGCCCGTCGATCAGGATCTGCACGTCCGCCGTCTGTCCCGACAAAAGCCTCCGCTCGAAGTCCGGCCCGATCTGCACGACGAGCAGCACGTCCCTGGCGTCGATCAGCGGCCGGATTTCTTCCCGGTCCCGCAGGTTGGCGACCCGTTTGAAGGTGCCGGACCCGTCCAGCCGGGCCAGCAGCCGCCGGGAAGCGTCGCTGCGGTCCTGGTCGTAGACGGCGTACCGGACCCGGTCCAGGTCGTAGGTGGCGGCGTAGCCGAAGGCCACCGTCTGGAGCAGGAGCGGGCCGATCAGGACGAACCGGCTCTTCGGGTCCTTCAGTACGGCCAGAAATTCCTTGCGGATCAGCGTAAGAATCCTGCGAATCGATTCCATCCCTATTGCAGCCTCTTTTTGGTTTTCCGCAGCGTGATCTTGAACAGGACGAGAGCCATCAGCAGCATCGCGGCGGAGTTCGGGACGATGATGCTCCATACGTTTCCCGCCAGGAAGATGGTCTGGAGCAGCGAGACGTAGTAGCGGGCCGGCAGGAGGTAGCTGACGATTTCCACGGCCCTCGGCACGCTGGCGAGGTCGAATATGAATCCCGAGAGGAACAGGGCGGGCAGAAACGAACCGACGAGCGCGATCTGGCTGGCGATGAACTGGCTGCGGGTGGCCGAAGAGATCAGCAGGCCGAAGCCGAGCGCCACCAGGAGGTAGAGGGACGAAACCCCGACGAGCACGAGGAGGGACCCTCTGAGCGGCACGTGGAACAGGTATCTGCCGGCCGCCGCCGTGAGCAGCAGCCCGCCCATGCCCAGCAGGAAATAGGGCACCGTCTTGCCGATGAGGATTTCGCCCGCCCGGACCGGGGTGACGAAGAGCGCCTCCAGGGTGCCCCGCTCCCATTCCCGGGCCATCACCAGGGCGGTGAGAAGCGCGCCCGTCAGGGTCATGATGAGCACGACCAGTCCGGGTACCAGGAAATAGTGGCTGTCCACGGCTTCGTTGAACCACATGCGCGGCTGGATCTGGACGGAGCCGCCCGCGGCGCTCCCTTGCGCGTTCCCCCTTCCCGCCGCCCACAGGGCGAGTACGTTCCTGGCGTATCCCTGGATGATGCGGGCCCGGTTCGCGTCCACTCCGTGCACGATCACCTGGACGGGGGCGCCGCCCGATGCGAGCTTTCGCCCGAAATCGTCCTGCAGCCGTATGACGGCGTCCACCTCCCGCCGCCTCATGAGTTCCCCGGCTTCCCTCATGGAAGTGGTCATCGTCCCCTTGAAGTATTGGGAACGCATGAAGCCGGAGGCGAGGTCCGCCGCTTCGGGGCCCGGCATCTCCACGACCACCGCGACCGGGACGTCCTTGACGTCCAGGGACAGGGCGTATCCGAAAAGCAGGATGAGGAAAACGGGCAGGACAAGCGCGATGGCGATGCTGCTCGGGTCCCGGACCACCTGGAGCATTTCCTTGCGGATGAGCGAGCGGACGCGCCGCGGGCTCATTTTCCGTCCCATGTCCGGGGACGCGCGGTCATGGAGTGTTTTCACGGCAGGTTTCCTCAGGCTGCATGGTTCATCGTAGCCGTTCTGAAATCTTCCACAATGGCGATGAAGGCATCTTCGATGGTGGGTTCCCGGTCTTCGGGGACCCGGGCCCGCCCCCGGATTTCCTCGGGAGTGCCTGTGGCCAGGATTTCACCGTCCACCATGATGACCATCCGGTCGCAGTATTCGGCCTCTTCCATGAAGTGGGTCGTGACGATCACGGTGACGCCTTCGTCCGCCAGTGCCCCGATGCGCTGCCAGAACTCCCGGCGCGCGAGCGGGTCCACCCCGGAGGTGGGTTCGTCGAGAAACAGGATTTCGGGTTTGTGCATCAGGGCGCAGGCCATGGCCAGCCGCTGCTTGTAGCCTCCCGGAAGCTGCCCCGCGGGCAGGCCGGTCAGGCGTCCCAGGTCGAACTGCTCCAGGGCCCAGCCGATCCGCTCCGTTCTTTCTTCCTTCCTCAAGCCGTAGACGCCGGCGAAGAATTCCAGGTTTTCGAGCACGGTGAGCTGACCGTAAAGGGAGAACCTCTGGGCGACGTAGCCGATGCGCTGCCTGGCGGAAGCGCGCGCCCGGCGGAGGTCCGTCCCCGCCACGCTCAAGGTTCCTTCGCTTGCGGACAGGAGCCCGCAGAGCATGCGGAACGTCGTGCTCTTCCCCGCCCCGTTGGGACCCAGGAGACCGAAGATTTCACCGCGCAGGACCTGGAACGAGACGTGTTTTACCGCGTAGAAGGTCCCGAACTTTTTCACCAGGTCGCGGACCTCCACGACGGGTTCGGCCGTCGACGGCGGCACCCCGGGACCATATTCCCCGCCGGAGGAGTGCAACCGCGGGGGAAGAACTCCCGTCCCTTCGGACCGGGGGGCGCGGCTGCCCGGTTCTTCCCGTTCCCGGTCCGTGGAGGCCGGGGGGAAGGCGGCGCGGCGCACCAGGGTCATGAAACCGTCTTCGAACCGGGGGGTTGCGGGGTGCACTTCGAGTTCTTCGAAGAGCGTTTCGTCCGGCGGAGTCCCGCCGACGGTCACAAACCGGACGCGCCGGCCCTCGAGGGTGGCGTCGGCGACCCCTTCCGCCGCCGCCAGCCTGGCCTGGAGACGGCGGGGTTTCATCGATGGGGGCGTGTCGATGCGAAAGGTCTTCCCGTCCGCAACGGCTCCCACGTGCGAAGGGGCGCCGGAGGCCAGCAGCCTGCCCTGGAGCAGCAGCACCGCGTGGTCGCACCGTTCCGCTTCGTCCAGGTAGGAGGTGCTCAGGAGCACCGCCAGGCCCCGTTCCCGCACCAGGCGAAAGACGATTTCCCACAGTTCCCTCCGCGAGAGCGGGTCCACTCCCACGGTCGGTTCGTCGAGCAGAAGCAGGTCCGGGGAGCGTACGAGGGTGCAGGCGAGGCCCAGCTTTTGCTTCATCCCGCCGGAGAGGCGTCCCGCGAGACGACCCGTGAAGCGGCCCAGGCCGGTCATGTGCATCAGTTGCGGGTAGCGTTCCGCCCGTTCCCCCGCCGGCACGCCGTGCAGGTCCGCATAGAGGTCCAGGTTTTCCTGGACCGTCAGGTCCTCGTACAGCCCGAACTTCTGGGGCATGTACCCGACCCGGGACTGCACCGCCTGAGGGTCCGCGGTGACGTCGATTCCCAGGACCCTCAGGGAGCCCGCGTCCGGAAGGAGCAGCCCGGCGGCGAGGCGGATGAGGGTGGTTTTGCCCGCTCCGTCGGGACCCATCAGGCCCGTCACGGCGCCGCCCGGGACCTCCAGGGAAACGCCGTCGAGCGCCCGGACGGTTTTTCCGGGTCCCCGTCGGAACTCCCTGGTGATGCCCTCACAGCTCAAGACCGGGGATCCGGGACGTTGTCCGCGCTCCATCAGCCGTCCTTTCTCCCGTTCGGAACAGGGGTTTCGCGGGACCGGGGCACGTGCACCGTGGCGGGCATTCCCAGCCGGAGTTCGTCGCCTGGGTCCTTCACGAAGACCCTGACCTCGTACACCAGGGACGTGCGCAGCTCCGTCGTTTCCACCGACTTGGGAGTGAATTCCGCGACCGGGGAGATGAATCCCACCCATCCTTCGTAGCGTTTGCCCGGAAAGCTGTCGGAAGTCACCGCGGCGCTCATCCCCATGCGGACCATCCCCAGGTCGGGCTCCGGAACGTAGGCGCGCACCCACTTGGGATCGGTGATCGCGATGGTGAGGACCGGCCTCTGGGAAGATGCCATTTCGCCCGGTTCCAGTATCCGGTTCCGCACCACGCCGTCGGTGGGGCAGACGAGGGTGGCGTTGGCGAGGTCCTGCCTGGCTGAGGCCAGGTCGGCCTCGTTCGCCTTCAACGTGGCGCGGGCTTCGGCGATATCCTCCTTTCGCGGGCCGATGGTCGCCAGTTCCAGCGCCTTTTGATTGACGCGCAGCCTGGCCTGGGCGACTTCGAAGGACGCTTCGGCGTTTTCCATGTCCTGCTGGCTGCTGGCGCCCGAGCCGGCCGTTTTCCTGATGCGCTCGAAGATCCGCCGGGTGTTGTTGAGGTCGGTCAGTGCGGACTGGACATTGGCCTTTGCCTGTTCGATCTCCTCGGGCCGCGTCCCGTTCGTCAGCCGCTCCAGGACGTGGCGCTGCGCCTGAGTCCTCGCTTCGGCCCCGGCCTCGGCCGCCTTGAGCTTCTCCATGTCGAGGGTGCCCAGCACCTGCCCCTTCCGCACGCGGTCCCCCTCCTGGACCTGGAGGGTTTCGATCCTTTCGTTGCCGTTGAAGGCGAGGTTGACCTGCCGCAGGTCGACGTTCCCGTACAGGAGGATCTCGTCGCGGGTCTTGCCGTCGGGGTGCGTGTACCGCCACGCCGCGAACGCGGAGGCAACTGCGGCGGCCGCCAGGATGAATGCGAGGAGCTTCTTCATGGCTGCGTTTCCCTCCGTCCCGCAGGTGCCGGGGAACTTTTCGCCAGGGCCCGGATGCCGCCCAGGGAGAACCTCGTGATGTGTTCCGCGATGCGGTCGATTCGCGCCGTGTCAAACCCTTTCGGGCGGAGCAGGGTGACGACCTGCCGGGCGAGATAATGATGGAGGCACTGCCCCACAATGCTCATGGCGCAGAGATACGTGGTGCCGCTCTCTTCGCCGTCAGGCCGCTTTTCTTCGTGGAGCAGCTCCCGGACGATGCCGGCCAGGTTCTCGTAGAGAGGGCGGACGGAGCCCGCCACCATCTGGTCGACGGCGCCGGTCGGATCGACGACTTCCCGGGCCATGAGCTTCCCGTGCCAGGTGGGAAAGCCCTCGGCGAGGATGCGCATCACGAAGGAGCGGATGAAGGCGCGGAGCTTCTGTTCGGCGGTCGCGTCCGCCGGGAGGCCCTCGTCGGGCGGGTACCTGCGGACCGCGGAAAGGTGGGAGTATTCCAGTACGGCGGCGTAGAGGCCCTTCTTGTCCCGGAAGTGATAGTTCACGGCGCCGACGTGGGTGCCGGCGAGTCCGCAGATCTCCCTGACCGTGGCCGAGCGGAAACCGCGCCGGGCGAACACTTCGCCGGCCGCCTCGATCAGGCGTGTTTTTGTGTCCTCGTTTTTTTCCCAGTCTTCTTTCACGGATCACCTCGCTCCCGGTTTTGAACGTATGTTTGGAACAATTGTTTGTATCGTAAATTTGGAACAGATGTTTGAATTTGTCAACGCATTTTCTTCGGGAAGAACGCCTCCACAAGTATCCCATCTTGTCTCCATATTCTCTCCAGATTCTTCGCTTAGTCTCCCGGTGTGTGCGGGCGGCCGGGAAGAAACGCTGTCCGCAGGGGCCGCATCGGACAGGGGGATTTCCGGCGGATGGACGGGAAGGAGGGGGGACGGTGGCTTCGACAGCGACGGATGCTCATGCAGGCGGGGTGAAGGGGTCCGGGCCGCGGGAGGGCCGGGGGACTCACGCTCTTCGGAACCCAGAGGGGAGGGAGAGCGCGTGGATCCCGGGAGGGGCAGCCCCCGAGGCGGAGGTGTTCGAAGACACGCTCGCGGCGAAATTCCGGGAGGGGCTCGAACGGATGGAAAGCGGCCGGACCCAGGAGGCGGAGAAACTTTTCCGGTTCATCCTGGCCGTCTGTCCGACACACTCCGGCAGCCTGCACCTGCTGGGGGTGATCGCCTTTCAGTCGGGGCGGCTGGAAGAGGCCTTCGAGTACATCGGGAAGGCGATCGAGCTGGAGCCGCGCGAGGCCCCCTATCACAACAATCTTGGCAATGTCCTCCGGGCCATGGGGCGCCTGGAGGAGGCGCTGGAGCGATTTCGGACGGCCATGGCCCTCAGGCCCGATTCTCCGGAAATCGACAGCAACTTCGGGATCACGCTGATGGATCTCGGCCGGCCGGGCGAGGCGGAGGCATGTTTTCGAACGGCTCTGCATCTGCGCCCGGACCTCCCGCTTTTCCACCTTAATCTGGGGAATGTCCTCTCGGACCTCGGCCGCTTTCCGGAAGCCGAGGAGTGCTACCGGAAGGCGCTGGCTCTGGACCCGCGCCATGCGGAGGCGCACTTCGGCCTCGGCAACGTTCTGATGGCGCTTTGCCGGCCGGCGGAGGCGGAAGCCTGCTACCGGGCGGCCCTGCTGGCGAAGCCGGATTTTCCCGAAGCGTGCAACAACCTGGGCAACGCGTTCCAGGAACTCAATTTCCTGCAGGCGGCGGAACTCTGCTACAAGGACGCTCTGCGAATGCGCCCGGACTACGCCGAGGCGCACTACAACCTCGGCTGTGCCCTGACCCCGCAGAACAGGCTCGACGAAGCCGCGGAGTGTTTCGAAAACGCGCTCGCCTCCAGGCCCGGATACGGAGCAGCGCGGCTTGCCCTGTGCATGGCCCACCTGCCCGTGCTCTACACGGACGAACGGGAAGTCTTCCAGCGCAGATCCGCCTATCGAACGAGCCTGGCGCGGCTGTACGAGGAAGGCCCCGGTTCGTGTGAAGGGCTTGCGGAGGGAGTCGGAGCGAGCCAGCCGTTTTTCCTGGCCTACCAGGGGTACAACGACCGGGAACTCCAGGGCCTGTACGGTTCCCTGGTCTGCGGCGCCATGGCCCGGGGGTATTCGCCCGCACGACCGGCTTCCCCTCCCGCGGCGTACGAAAAGGTGCGGGTGGGCATCGTCAGCGGCTTCTTCTGCCGGCACACCGTCTGGAAGCTTTTGATCGAAGGGTGGCTGCGCCGGCTGGACCGCGGCCGCTTTGAGGTTTTCGGCTATCATACGGGAACCGGGAAGGACGAAGAGACCTCGGCCGCCGAAAGCCTCTGCGATCGCTTCGTGCAGGGGCCTATGTCCGGGCAACGCTGGAGGGAAATCGTCGCGGCCGATGCGCCGCACGTCCTGCTCTACCCGGAAATCGGCATGGACCCCCATGCGGCCGGACTGGCCGCGCAGAGGCTGGCTCCCGTCCAATGCGTTTCCTGGGGCCATCCGGTGACCAGCGGATTCCCGACCCTGGATTATTTCCTGAGCAGTGAACTCATGGAACCGATCGACGGACAGAACCATTACACCGAACGGCTCATCCGCCTGCCGAACCTGGGCACCTGCTACCGGCCCGATCCCCCGCGGCCGGTCCGGATGGAAAGAATGGAACTGGGATTGAGACCGTCCGCAACGGTCTACTGGTCCGGACAGACCCTTTGCAAGTATCTGCCCAGGTACGACCTGGTATTCCCGAGGATTGCGCAGAGAATCCGAAACAGCCAGTTCGTGTTCATCGAATATGCCAAAAGCCGCCGGGTGACCGAGCAGTTCCGGGCGAGGATGGAGGACGCCTTTTCCCTGCTGGGCCTGGACGCCTCGGAACACTGCGTCATACTGCCCTACCTCGAGCGGGACCGTTTCATCGCCGCGGTGGGCCTTTGCGACGTGATCCTCGATACGATCGGGTGGTCGGGGGGGAAGTCGACGCTGGACTGCCTCACCCACAATCTACCCGTCGTGACCCTGCCCGGCCCGCTCATGCGCAGCCGCCACACGGCGGCCATCCTCCGGAGGCTGGACGTGACCGATGGGATAACGGACTCGATCGACGGCTACATCCGCGCGGCGGTGCGCCTCGGATTGGACCCCCAGAGGCGGAAGATGATCGCGAAGCGGATCGCGAAAAACAGGAGCCGCCTCTACGAGGACGGCGACTATATCGCCGCGCTGGAAAAATTCCTGGACGGTGCCGCCCGCCGCCCTCGCCTCAAGGGTGGGGTCTGACGACCCCGAAGGTCCTGCCCAGGAACTCGCAGATTCCGGTGCTCCCGGCTATGAAGGCCTTTCCGGTCTGCCCGCTCCCGGCCGCCTCGGGAGGAAGTTCGTCAACGTCTCCGAGGACCAGTACGGGGCACCCCTGGTTGGCTTCCCCGGCGAGTTCGACAATTTCCTTTCGGGGCCGCGGGAAATCGATCCTCCTGACTTCGATACGGTCTTCGATCTCCGGGGCGTACCGGAGAAATCCTTCCACGGTCGCGCAGTCGGGGCAAAAAAACGGCCCGCCCTTTTCGTCGCAAAAACCGGGTTGCAATAAAAACAGAATGTGCTTCCGCATCGTTTTCCTCCAAAGCTTTTCCAGGTGATCCCCCTATTGCTGCCGTAAGCGTGTCCGACTGCGTCATTCTACGACAGGGAACCGAAACGAGCCATCCCAAAGCAGCGCCCGGCGGTTTCTGCCGGCGTGCCGCATTTGTTGTGTCGGGGGTTCCGGCGCTTGTGGCATAATAATAGTAGATCTTTCCCGGCCGGTTGTTGATATCGGAAGTGAACCATGCATTGAAGACAACGGGGACCCCGGCCGGCGAAGCGCCCCGGAGCCGCCGCAAGACGCCGTCCGGCGGCGGGAGACGGCCACCACCTCCCGATCTGGAGTGAAACATGGAAGAGAACCAAACCGGCGCATTTCTCGACGCCGCCCACGAAGGCGTGCTGGCGGTCGACGCCGACGGCAGGGTAACGTTTTTGAACCGCGCCGCCGAACGGCTGACGGGAGTCTCGGCGGAGTTCGCCCTGGGCCGTCACGTCCTGGAGGTCATCCCCAACACCCGCCTGCACATCGTTCTCGAAACCGGGGAAGCCGAACTGGACCAGCTCCAGGACACGGGAACGGCGATGATCATGACCAACCGGGTCCCGGTACGCAACAGCCGGGGGGAAATCGTCGGGGCCATGGCAACTTTCCGGGACGTCGGGGAACTCAAGCGGCTGGGCAGCGAAATCGCGGCCCTGAAGGAGACGCGCACCCTGCTGGAAGCCATCGTGAACTCTACCCAGGACGCCATTTCCGTGGTGGACGAAAACGGCATGGGCATCCTGATCAACCCGGCCTACACCCGCCTGACCGGCCTGACGGAGAGCGACGTCCTGCACCGGCCGGCCACCGTCGACATCGCGGAAGGGGAGAGCATGCACCTGCACGTCCTGAGGACGGGGCGGGCCGTGAAGCACGTTCCCATGAAAGTCGGCGCGGGGCGGCGGGAAGTCATGGTGGACGTCGCCCCCATCGTCGTCGACGGCAAGCTGAAGGGGAGCGTCGCGGTGATCCACGACGTCTCGGAGCTGCGGTCCCTGAACGAGCAACTGGACAGGGCTCACAGGCTCATCCGGCACCTGGACAGCAAGTACACCTTCGACGACATCGTCGCCGTCAGCCCGATCATGCGGGAAGTGGTGGCCCAGGCCAGGAAAGCCGCCGCAACCCCCGCCACGGTCCTTCTCGTCGGGGAAAGCGGCACCGGAAAGGAACTGTTCGCCCATGCCATCCATCATGCGAGCGAGCGGGCCAAGGGGCCGTTCATCTGCGTGAACTGCGGGGCCATACCCGATACGCTCCAGGAAAGCCAGCTCTTCGGCTACGTGGAAGGTGCGTTCACCGGGGCCAGGCGCGGCGGCCAGAAGGGGTTTTTCGTCGAAGCCCGCGGCGGGACCATCTTCCTGGACGAGATCGCCGAAAGCAACCTGGCGGTGCAGACAAAGCTGCTGCGGGTGCTCCAGGAAAAGGAAATCGTCCCTGTGGGGGCTTCCCGGCCCGTTCCGGTGGACGTCAGGGTCATCACGGCGACCAACGTCGACCTGGTATCCCTCGTGGAAAAGGGACGCTTCCGGTCGGATCTT
>JAJFUA010000271.1 GCA_021372635.1 Desulfobacteraceae bacterium
GTCTCCGGGATGGCAGCCGGAAATCCATACCCCGTCCGCTCCGTGGCGCAGGGCGGCGAGGATGAACTTCGGGTTGATCCGTCCGGAGCATGGCACCCGGATGATGCGAAAATTCGGCGGATACTGCATCCGGCTCACGCCGGCGAGGTCCGCGGCTCCGTACGAACACCAGTTGCAAAGGAAGGCGACAATTTTCGGTTCCCACTCGGCCATTTGTATGTCTCCTCGGGTTCGGTTGTCGGGGACCGCTTAGCCGACCCTCCCAACCGTGCCCTCCCCCTTCGGCGGGGGAAGTCCATAGAAAAAGGTCCTGGTCCATCGGGCGGCCGGGGGCCTTTTCGACCCGCCCGTCCGTCCGTGGCGCCGGATGACTCTATAAGCTGTCGATCATGGCGAAAATCTGTGCGTCGTCGAAGCCGCGCAGGCGGATGGCCCCCGAGCGGCAGGAAGCCACGCAAAGACCGCAGCCCTTGCACAGGGCCGAGTTGACTTCCGCCTTGCCGGCGTCCCGTCCCGTTTCCATGAAATGGGGCGCCGAAAACGGGCAGATGCTCACACAAGTCCCGCAACTGCTGCACATCGCCGGGGTGGTGAAGGCGACCGTGCCGCTGAAGTGGATGGTATCCCGGGCGAGGAGCACCGCCGCGCGGGCCGCGGCGGCCTGTGCCTGCGCGATGCTCTCGTCGATGGCCTTGGGATAGTGAGCCAGACCGCACATGAAGACGCCGTCCGTCGCGAAATCCACCGGGCGCAGTTTCGCGTGCGCCTCGATGAAGAACCCGTCGCTGTTCACGGGCACCTTGAAGAACTGCGACAGCTCGTCGGTCCTGTTGGGAACGATGGCGGTCGCGAGCGTCAGGATGTCCGGGGTCAGGGTGACGGGGCGCTGGAGCACATGGTCGACCATTGTGACCGTGAGCTTGCCGCCTTCCACGGAGACCTGAGGCTTGGCGTCGACCGCGTAGCGCATGAAGATCACTCCCTGCTTCCTGGCTTCCAGGTACAGGGTCTCGCGCTCGCCGTAGGACCTCAGGTCGCGGTACATGATGTAGACTTCCGCTTCCGGGTTGATCTTCTTCAGCTTCAGGGCGCTTTCGACCGAATGGGTGCAGCAGACGCGGCTGCAATAGGGCCGGTCGGTCTCCCTGGAGCCCACGCACTGGACGAACACGGCCGTCTTCACGTTCTGCAGAGACGGATCGTTTTCCATGAACTTCCGATCCAGGTCGTGGTGCGTCAGGATGCCGGGGTGACGGCCGAGAGCGTATTCCTCGGGCCGGAATTCCCGTCCGCCCGTCGCGATCACCGCGATCCCGTGTTCGAGAACCTGCGGTTCGCCGCCGTTTTGAATCGTGCTTTTGAAATTCCCCACGAACCCTTCGACGTTCTTGAGCGACGTGGACAGATGGACGTCGATTCCGGGGTGGTTCCGAACGTTCTCCACGAGTTCCCTGACATATTCCTGCACGTTCTCGCCGCGCCAGGTCTGGTACAACCCAAGGGCCTGCCCGCCGAGCCTGTCCGACTCCTCGATCAGGAAAACGGGATAGCCCTGGTCGGCGATGACCTTCGCCGCAACCATGCCGGCGACACCGCCGCCGACGATCAGCGCCTTCTGCGTGACGCTCAGTTCGGGTTCCTGCAGCGGCTCCAGCAGGGCGACCTTCGACACGGCCATGCGGACGAGGTCTTTCGCCTTTTCGGTGGCCTTCTTCGGATCCGCGCCGTGGACCCAGGAATCCTGGTTCCGGATGTTGGCCATCTCGAACAGGTATTTGTTCAGACCCGCGTTGGCGAGGGTTTCCTGGAAGAGCGGCTCATGGGTGCGCGGCGTACAGGCGGCCACGACCACCCGGTTGATGCCCTGTTCCTTGATTACCTGGGTGAGCTTTACCTGGGTGTCCTGGGAGCAGGTGTACAGGTTGTCCTCGACGTAGACGACATAGGGCAGGGTCTTGGCGTATTCCCGGACTTCCGGAACGTTGACCACGCCGCCGATGTTGATGCCGCACTGGCAGACGAACACGCCCACGCGCGGACGTTCACCGACCACGTTGGTCTCGGGCGGGTATTCCTTCGCCTTCGCCATGCTCCACCGGACTTCGCTCAAAAGCAGGCTGGACGCGGATGCGGCCGCAGAAGCCTCCATGACCGACTGCGGAATGTCCTTGGGTCCCTGGATTGCGCCGCAGACGAAAACTCCCGGCCTGGAAGCCACCACCGGCGAGAAACTGGTCGTCTTCGCGAAGCGGTTCTCGTTCAGGTCGATGCCCAGGCGCTTTGCCAGGTCGACAGTCTCCTGCCCAACCTGGAAGCCGACCGAAAGGACCACCAGGTTGAACACCTCGGAGTGCATTCCGCCCTTTTCGTCCGCATAGGTGATGGCGAGGTCGCCGTCGCCGCAGGGCGTGATCGTGTGGACGCGGGAGCGGATGAACCGCACGCCGTGATGGTCCTTCGCCTTGTTGTAGTAGTGTTCGAAATCCTTGCCGTAGGTGCGCATGTCCATGTAGAAGACCGCCGCGTCGAGCCCGCTGTGCGAGTGCTCCATCGCGATGGTGGCTTCCTTGATGGCGTACATGCAGCACACGCCCGAACAGTACTTGTTGTCGCAGTGGTGCAGGTCTCTCGATCCCACGCACTGGAGCCACGCGATCTTCTTCGGTTCCTCGCGGTCGTAGGGGCGCATGAGGTGCCCGCGGAAGGGACCGGAGGCGCTGAGGATGCGCTCGAACTCGAGGCTCGTGATGACGTTGGGGTGGTTTGCGTATTCGTACGTGTCGAACACCGAGGGGGCGAACACTTCGTTGCCCGTGGCCAGGATCACCGCCCCCACCTCCAGGTTCGTCCTGCGCGGGGCATCCGCGTAGAGCACGGCTTCGGCGAGGCAGACCTTTTCGCACAGGCCGCAGCCGATGCACGTTGCGGGATCGATGGAGTAGACCAGGGGCACCGCCTGCGCGTACCGGATGTACGTGGCCGCCCTGCGGTCGAGACCGCAGTTGTGTTCGTTCACG
>JAJFUA010000282.1 GCA_021372635.1 Desulfobacteraceae bacterium
TTCCCTACTTCTTCATGGGCAGGATATGGGTGGAGCTGCCGAGGAACGCTTCGGCCGCTTCCTCTTCGCCCTCCGACAGGGTCGGGTGGGGATGGATCGTCAGGGCAAGGTCCTGCGCCAGCGCCCCCATTTCCACCGCCAGGACCCCTTCGGCGATCATCTCCCCGGCGTCGCGGCCGACGATTCCCATTCCCAGCACTCTTTCCGTCGCCGAATCCACGATCACCTTGGTCATTCCCTTGGAAACCCCCATGGAAACGGCACGCCCGGAGGCGGACCAGGGAAAGCGGGACACCTTCACCTGTCGGTTCTGCCTTCTGGCTTCCTCCTCGGTCAGGCCGCACCACGAAAGCTGCGGGTCCGTATAGACGACTGCAGGAATCGCCTGGAAGTCGAACCCGGAACGCTCCCCCGCGATCACTTCGGCCGCCACCTTGCCCTCGTGCATGGCCTTGTGGGCCAGCATGATCCCCCCCGCGACGTCGCCGATGGCGAATATCCGGGGATCGGTGGTGCGGAGCTGTTCGTCCACGATGATGAACCCGCGTTCGTCCACGCGCACTCCGGTCTTTTCGAGCCCAATGTCCTTCGAATTGGGCGCTCTCCCGATGGCGACCAGCACCCGGTCGTATTTCTCCTCTGCAAGATCCCCGCCCGCAAAGGAGACCTTCACGCCGTCACCCGCCTCTTCCACGGCCTTTACGCCGGTTCCCACGTGGATCGACTCGAAGAGTTCGTCGAGCCGGCGCAGGAGGGGCTGCACCAGGTCCTGGTCCGCTCCCGCCATGAGTCTGCCGCCGGCTTCCACCATGGTCACCCGGCTGCCCAGGGAGGCGTAGACCGAGCCCAGTTCCACGCCGACGTAGCCGCCGCCCACCACGAGGAGTTTCTCCGGAACGTCGGGAAGCTCCAGGGCTCCCGTGGAACCCATGATCCTCCCTCCCTTGCTGAAGGGAACCCCCGGCAGGGACCGGGCGAAGGATCCGGTCGCGACGATGGCGTGCCGGAACTTGAGGCGGCTCACCTCGGAACCGAGAACGCGGGCGTGGTCGGAGGATTCGAAGGCGGCGCGGCCCGTGAGAAACTGCACGCCGCGCTTCCGGCACAGTTCCACCAACCCCTTCGACAATCGGTCGATGACCTCGTTTTTCCACCGCCGCACCGCGTCCAGGTCCACCTTCGGCTTGTCGAACGTGATTCCCATCTCCCGGGCACGCCCCGCGTCGTAGAGCAACTGGGAGAGGTGCAGCAGGGTCTTGGACGGGATGCATCCGCGGAAAAGGCATACGCCCCCCGGGCGCGCCCCCGCGTCCACCATGGTCACATCCAGCCCCAGGTCCGCGGCGCGGAACGCGGCCGCATAGCCGCCCGGCCCCCCGCCGACGACCAGCAAATCGGTCTCTTGAGTGAATTCGCCCATAACCATGGGATATCAACCTCCTGCCTCACCCCGTCAGATCGTCAGCAGCAGCTTTTCGGGGCTCTGGAGTTCCTCGATGATCGTCCCGACGAACCGGGCGGCGTCGGCCCCGTCCACGACGCGGTGGTCGAACCCCAGGACGAGCGGAAGCATCAGCCGGGGCACGATTTCGAAGCTGCCGGCGCTTCCGCGGACCACCGGCTGGAGGCGCGCCCGGGCCATGCCCAGGATCGCCGCCTGCGGATAGTTGACGATGGGGGCGAACCCCGTTCCGCCCAGCGGCCCGATGTTGGTGATGGTAAACGACCCGCCGGCCAGGTCCTCCTGGTCGACCTTCCCCCCGCGCACCCGGCCGGCGAGTTCGCGCAGCTCCACGGCAAGCTCCGTGATGCTTTTCCGGTCGACGTCGCGGATCACCGGGACGATCAGGCCCCTTTCCGTGTCCACCGCGACCCCGATGTGATAGTAGCGCTTCAGGATGACCTCTCCGGATTCGGAATCCAGGCTCGAGTTGAAGCTCGGGTAAGCCTTCAGGGCGGCCACAGCGGCCTTCAACGCGAAAACCGTCATGCTCAGCGAACCGCCCCGCTTTTCGATTTCGGCCTTGTGCTTCCCGCGGAAGGCTTCCAGTTCGGTGACGTCGACGACGTCCTGGTGGAAAACGTGAGGGATCTGTGACCAGGAAAGGGCCATGTGCCTTGCCGTCGCACGGCGGATGGAGCGCAGGGGAACGCGCTCCACCGCGCCCCACCGGGAGAAGTCGGGGAGCGGTGGGGCTTTCATGGGTTCCGGAAAAGGCTGCGCGGGAACCGGAGGCGGCTCGCCGGCCGCCTGCTCCGTTTTCCGGGAAAAAACCTGGACGTCTTCCGCCGTCACGCGCCCCCCGGGGCCGGAGGGAGTCACCTGCCTCAGATCCACACCCAACTCGCGCGCCAGTCGCCGGGTGGAGGGGGCCGCAGGCACCGGACCACCTGGAGTTGCAGTGGGCACCGGGGCCTCCGCCGGTTTTCCTTCGGGCTTTCGAGCCGGCTTCTCCTCTTCCGCCGCTGGGACCGCGCGCCCGGCTTCACCCTCTTCGAGAAACGTCATGAGCACGTCTCCCACCTTCACGACCTGGCCCGGCTTCACCCGGATTTCCTTCACCGTGCCGTCGACGGGCGCGGGAACTTCCGTCGTCGCCTTGTCCGTCTCGACGATCAGGATCGTCTGCCCGTCCTCCACCCGATCGCCCACGGATACGAGCACCTCGACAATTTCACCTTCATGGATGCCTTCCCCCAGGTCGGGAAGCTTGAATTCTCTGGGCATAACTCCTCCTGCACAGCGCAACCCCGGGAAATGCCCCCCCGGAGATCGGCTCCAGCTTCGAAAGCCCGGCGAACGGGCACGGTCCTCTAGAATTCCAAGGTCTCCCGAACCGCCTGGACGATGCGGAACACCCCAGGCAGGTAGTCCTGTTCCCGCTGGTAATAGGGAATCACGACGTCGAAGCCCGTCACGCGCCGGACCGGGGCTTCCAGGTAGAGGAACGACTTCTCCACCAGCCTCGCGACCACTTCCGCCCCCGCTCCGAAGCTGCGCGGCGCTTCGTGGACAACCACCACCCGGCCCGTCTTCCGGGCGGACTCCGCAAACAGTTCGTCGTCCATGGGTGCGATGGTCAACAGGTCGATCACCTCGGCTTCGACGCCGTCTCTTTCCTTCAGTTCGGCGGCGGCTTCGAGGGTCACGTGCATGGTCGCGCCGTAGGAGACGAGCGTCACGTCCTTCCCCTCCCGGACGATCCGCGATTTGCCGATGGGAAGGGTCTCTTCCTCTTCGGGGACTTCCTCGCGGAAGGCGCGGTAAACCGCTTTCGGCTCGTAGAAAACGACGGGATCCGGATCCCGGATGGCGCTCACCAGGAGCGCCCGGGCATTGCGCGGTCCGGAGGGGATGACCGTCTTGAGCCCCGGCGTGTGCGCCCAGTAGATTTCCCGGCTTTCGGAATGGTGTTCCAGCGCGCGCACCCCTCCGCCGTAGGGCGCCCGCAAAACCATGGGCACGGTATAGCTCCCGAAGGAGCGACCCCGAAGCCGCGATGCATGGGACTCCATCTGGTGAAACGCCAGGTAGCTGAAGCCCGAAAACTGCATCTCGCAGACCGGGCGCAGCCCGTAGAGTGCCATGCCGATGGAGAAGCCCGCAATACCGGATTCCGCGAGGGGAGTATCCAGGACCCTCTCCGGGCCGAATTTCGCCAGGAGTCCGTCCGTCACGCGAAAGACCCCTCCGTCCACCCCGACGTCCTCACCCAGGATGATCACCCGGTCGTCCTTCTCCATTTCCTGGAGAAGCGCCAGGTTGATCGCCTGCACCATCGTCATCTTGGCCATGTTCGATCCTCTCCCGTTCCGCGGGGACCGGCCTCCGCAGAGGCCGTCAATCCCGGGCAACAGATTCCTTCTTCGTATCGCCCCGCCTGGCTTCCAGTTCCCGCGCCAGCTCATCCCGCTGCATCCGGAGATAGGGAGGCGGCTCGGCATATGCGTAGGTGAACATCTCCAGCGGGTCCAGAGGCTTCTCGACCCGGCCAGCCCAGTCCTCTTCGGCCGCCTTGATCTCCGCCTTGACTTCGTCTTCCATGCCCCCGGCCTTCTCTTCGGAAAGCAGCCCCCTGCCCGACAGGTAATTCCGGAACCGCACCAGGGGATCGCGCCGCAGCCACTCGTCCACTTCCTCCTGCTTGCGGTATTTTTTCGGGTCGTCCGCCGTTGTGTGCACCGACAGCCGGTAGGTGACGCTTTCGATGAGAGTGGGGCCATCGCCGGCCCTGGCACGCTCCACCGCTTCCTTCGCGGCCGCGTAAACCGCCAGTACGTCGTTGCCGTCCACCTGTATCCCCTGGATGCCGTAGCCGAGGGCCTTCTGGGCGATCGTCCGGGAGCGGGTCTGTTTGTTCCTCGGAAGCGAAATGGCCCAGTGGTTGTTCTGGCAGATGAAGATCACCGGCGTCCGGAAAACCCCCGCGAAGTTCATCGCTTCGTGAAAGTCCCCTTCGGACGTCGCTCCGTCTCCGAAAAACGTCATCACCACGTTTTTCTTCCCCCGGTACTTCATGCCGTAGCCGATCCCCACCGCGTGCAGCATCTGGGTGCCTACGGGCACGGAAACCGGAAGGTTGTTGAGCCCCGGAGGCACGAAGCCACCCTCGTTGTAGCCCGCGTAGAACAGCAGGACGCTTTGCAGGCTTTTCCCCCGCCACACCTCGGCGGGCATCTCCCGGAAGGAAGGCACCAGCCAGTCGTCGGGTTCGAGGGGCGCCACCGCCCCCACCTGCGCCTCCTGCCCCTTGGTGGGCGCAAAGGTCCCGATTCTGCCCTGGCGCTGCAGGATCAGCATGCGGTCGTCGAAAAACCGGGCAAGGAGCATTCCGCGATAGAGCCTGAGCAGCAGCTCATCCGGAAGCCCCGGATCGAGGCTCGTATCCGCCCTGCCTTCCTGGTCCAGGATGGACAGGAACTCAAGCCGGTAGGGAAGTTCTATCTCTGTTCTCGGCATTTTCTTACCTCACGACGGGAAGTGGACTGGATAAGAGGCTGTATTTCTGGTTGTAAGGGCGGATCGGCCCTTCGCGCGCTGCGACAAAAGTGCACTAAAGATAAGTATACGGCGTGGGCATGGCTAGGCGGCGTGTTTCACATTTCATGCCGGGGATCCCCCGGAAAGCCCGCCAGGAACTCCTGTCCGGCGCAGGGGGACCCGTGTCGTCTGCACCGTCTCCCCCTATGGAGATTGCCCGCCTCTCTTCCCGCCTCCGCGTAAGGTCGTTCAGAAAAAGCACTACGGCCCTCTTCTGCCCGGAATCACCCACGTGCCCTACCCCTAACTGCTACCGCTGCCCCCTGGGCCAATGCGATTCGCACTGCGACGTCGAATGCACCCGGTGGATCGAAGAAACCCTCTTCCGCACCAGCCTGCCCGCCGAAGAGGTGGCCGCGATCTTCGTCGAACCGATCCAGGGAGAAGGCGGGTACATCGTGCCCCCGGCATCCTTCCACAGAAAGCTGTTCGAACTCGCTGGGAAATACGGAATCCTGTACGTCACCGACGAGGTCCAGGCCGGGATGGGCCGCACCGGAAAGATGCTGGCCATCGAGCATTTCGGAGTGGCTCCGGACATCGTGGCGCTGGCCAAGGGAATCGCTTCGGGCATGCCCCTCGGGGCGACCATCGCTCCCGCGGGCATCATGGACTGGGAAGCCGGGTCGCACGCTTCCACCTTCGGTGGGAATCCCGTCTCCTGCGCGGCCGCCCTGGCCACCATGGAACTCCTCGAGGAAGCACTCATGTCCAACGCCGCCGAACGCGGCGAACAGCTCATGTCCGGCTTGCGCGAACTGCAAAAGTGCCTCGAGTGCCTCGGCGACGTCCGGGGCAAGGGGCTCATGATCGGCGTGGAAATCGTGAAGGACCGCCACACGAAGGAAAGGGCCGCCAAATGGCGGGACGCCATCGTCCAGGGCGCGTTCCGCCGCGGACTGCTCCTCCTCGGCTGCGGGGAGAACACGATCCGCTTCTGCCCCGCCCTCACCATATCCCCCGAAGAAGTCGACGTGGGACTCACCATTTTCGAAGAGGCGGTGCGGGAAGCGGCCGCTTGACGCAACGGGCGGGACAAAAGGGGCAGTCGCCGGACAGGCAAAACCCAGTGCACGGCACTGCCCCGCGGGACAGTCTTACAGGCATTCCCTGATGGATTTCAGCACCGCGTCGTAATCCGGCTCGTTGGTGATTTCCTTGACCAGGTCCGCGTAGCGCACGATTCCCTCGCGGTCGACGACGAAGACGGCCCTCGACAACAGCCGCAGTTCCTTGATCAGCACGCCGTAGGCCTCGCCAAAAGAGGCTTCCCTGTGATCGGAGAGCGTGGTCACGTGGTTCGCTCCGGCGGCCCCGCACCATCTCTTCTGCGCGAAGGGAAGGTCCATGCTGACGGTGAGCACCGCAACCCGGTCCCCCAGCTCTGAAGCCTCGGTGTTGAAGCGTTTCGTTTCGAGATCGCATACGGGGGTGTCCAGGGAGGGAACGGCGGAGAGGATCACCACTTTCCCCCTGTACGAGGACAGGCCTGCCGGGGAAAGATCGTTTTTCACGGCCGTAAAATCGGGTGCCTTGTCCCCCACCTTGACTTCGTTTCCGAGCAGCGTCAACTGATTCCCCTGAAAAGTCACCGCTCCGGGTCGTTCTGCCATGATATCTCCTTTGATTCCCAGGTTTTCGGCTCGAGATGCTTTCGGAAATTCCCCACACGGAATGATTCAATCGTTGAAGTTAGGTACGGGTGGTTTTCGAGTCAAGCAAGGGAAGAGGAGGGTCCGGACTCTGTGCCTCCATTTCTGAAATGTTCTGCTTACCCCCTGGCACCTGCCCCGTCTGCATGCGTTTCAATCGCCAGGCCATGCACTTTGCCGGGTAATGCAGGTCGTTCCAGGGGGCGCCGCGTTGCGTGTCAGATCTTTTCGAAATTGTAGAGCACGTCGTTTTCCAGGAACGCCTGTTCGAGCTTCTCCTGGTGCCGGCGCAGGTTGTCCCCCTCGCGCCGGATGATCTCGAGCACAATGCAGTTGATCAGGCAGGAAATCGAACTCGGGCTTCCCACGACGGGAAAGCGTTCGTAGGGGGCCATGAGCGTCACGTGGGCAAACTGGGAAATGGGGCACAGGGGGCTGTCCGCGATCAGAAGAAGCGTGTGCCCGTTTCTTCTCGCGACTTTCGCCAGGCGGATCAACTCGTTGGGATAGCGTGTCGTCGCGACGATGACGACGAGGCCCGGCGTACCGGCGAGAGTCAACGAGTCCATCGCCGTGCTGTCGCTCCCCTTCAGGATGGAGATGCCGGAGCGCAGCTTGGTGAGCGACCAGCCGAGATAATAGGAAAACGTGAAGGAAAGCCTGGAGCCGATAACGAACACATGCGGCGCCTCGACGACCAGGTCGGCGGCCTTCCGGACCGACGCGGCGTCGAGGACTTCCAGGAGCCTCTTGAGATTGCCGATCTCCTCCCAGATGACGCCGTCGAAACCGTGCGGGTCCGCATTGCCGTTCCGGGCGATCTTCACCCGGTCCACCAGCGTCATCTCGCTGTCCGCAAGGTCCCTCAGCGCCCGGATGAACTCGCGGTACCCGGAATAACCCAGCTGCACGACGAAGCGCACGACCGTCGCCTCGCTCACCCCGCAGGCCGCGGCCAGCGCCCGGGTCCGCATGAAGACCGCCTCCCTCGGGTTCTGGATGACGTATTGCATGAGGATTTTCGCCTTGGGAGTGAGCTGCTCCTCCACCTTGTACATGCGTTCCAGAAGTGAAAAACTGGTTGGCTGATCCATAAATTGCGCATCCAAGTCGATGGTTGGGGTCACAAAGGGCCTGTACGCATCCACATATGAATTATTTTGTTTCATTTGTGTTTCAAAGTCCAGCACTTCCTCTGCCCGACACCGGCGCACTTTTCAGAGAGCGGTCCCGGAAGGCCGGGCCGCACGGGCTTCCTGACGAGGGGCAAAGGGAAAGGGCGGCCCCCCCCGGCGCTCCCGGAGGCAGCTGCCGTCCGTCCCTGGATAATGCTTGACAGGGGGTATGCGTTTGCTTTATTTTGTTTCATTATGAGGCTGTGTCTGCATTTTTTCTCAGCCTCGTTTCCGACATGGAAATAAGAAATTTCTCTCGATTCTGAATATATTCGTTACAAGGTCGGTTCCGAAACAGGGGGGTCGCCGGCTTCGCGCTCCGGCCGGGCTGCCGGGCAGTGTTTTTCAGGAGGTCCGGCGTTCCGGTCGTTCCAATGGGCCGCAGCAGGTCTGAATCGCGACCGGCAGCAAGTTTCGCAGGGTCTTTTCCTCAATTCCGAAGATGGTTTCGAGAGCAGGCGTCCGACCGGAGAACTCCGGGGGCTGCGGGTATGCGTTCGCCATACAACTGAATTTCATCTCATCATCGCTGATCCATTCCACCGAGCCTGTTCCAGGGCATGCGGCACCCGTAATATTTATGTTTCATCCATGCTGCCCCGCGCGGATGGACGATCGTTCCGGCCGGGTTTCCGGCATTCGCATTCCTGAATCCCGAGAGACGGGCGTTGGGACTGCCATGCTGTTGCATCAAGGGTCCCTGGCCCTGTTGACTTCAGTGGGGTGGCACGATGAAGTCGTGCCCGCCATGCGGGATTTCAACCGGCGGAAGGAGCCAGGTGGGGCGGGCATTTGCCAGTGGCCGCACGTCGATAACCAACACAGGAGAAGGAGTGGAAACCATGAAAGGACGGTTCGTCGGAATTGCCGTGATTGCCCTGATGTTTCTCGCCTTGTTCGCCACGGGCGCGCCGGCCGCCGATAACCTGGCCAAGAAGCAGGTCTTGACCATGGGGTTCGACGCCGGAGACGCCAAAACCCTGGATCCGCACATGGCCGCAACGACCGTCGACCGCGCCACGGTGGACATGGTCTTCAACGGTCTCGTCCGCTATCCGCTCGGCAACCAGGTGGGGTTCGAACCCGACCTGGCCGAATCCTGGAAGGTTTCCGAAGACGGCAAGAGCTGGACCTTCAAGCTGAAAAAAGGCGTCAAGTTCCATCCCTTTCCGGGAAACGAAGGCTACGAGATGACTTCCGACGACGTGGTCTACTCGCTCCAGCGGGCGGCCGACACCAAGACCTCCGCCTATGCCAGCGAGTATTCGGACCTTGCCTTCAAGGCCGTCGACCCCGCCACGGTCGAGATCACCGTGAAGAAACCGATGTCCGAGACGCTTTTTCTCGCCAAGGTGTCCAACTACGCGGGGGGATTCATCGTATCCAGGAAAGCCATCGAGGCCCAGGGGAACGACTGGTTCAAGATGCATCCGGTCGGCACGGGGCCTTTCGTGTTCAAGAGCTATGAGCCACAGCAGAAGACCACTCTCACCGGCAATCCCCGATACTTCCGCGGCAAGCCCGTCCTGGAGGAAGTCGTCGTCCGCTACATGCCCAGCGTCAGCTCCCGCGAGTTCGGCCTGCGCACGGGCGAACTGGACATCATCGAAGGCCTGAAGGAAGAACAGTGGATGCAGAAGATCGGCACCTTCCCGCTGGTTTCCGTCAAGGCGTTC
>JAJFUA010000311.1 GCA_021372635.1 Desulfobacteraceae bacterium
TCAAGGACGGCTCGGAGGTGGTCGGAAAGACCAATGCCGAGTTCTCCAGGGTGGTGGAAAGCTCTGCAAAGATGAGCGAACTCATCGAAGAGATCGCCGCAGCATCCAGGGAGCAGGCGCAGGGGATCGAGCAGATCAGCAGGGGGATCTCCGAGATGGACAGGGTCGTCCAGAAGAACGCCGCCAATGCGGAGGAGTCCGCCGCAGCCTCTGAGGAGATGAATGCCCAAGCCGAGCAGATGAAGGTCTACGTGGAAGAGCTGGAGACGGTCATAAGGGGCGAGGGAAAAGGACCGGCTGCGAACGGGAACGGCAGGAAGGCCCGGGCAGTACGTGCCGCCGCCCCCCCAAAAGCGGGCGGCCAGACCCTGAAAAAGGCACAGCTGCCGCGCGAAGTGTCTCCCGAGAAGCTGATTCCTTTCGACGAAAAGGAACTCAACGATTTCTAGACGCCGGTAAACTCCGACGATTCGATTGTCCATACCGTGGAGTATCTGCGGATAGCGTTCCGGCACAATCCGCAGATGCTCCACGAACATTTTCCGCTGCAAGATTATGAGTATTCCCCCGGATTCTCACCGATACCCTTCCCACGGCTGCCTCGCGCGAGTAATCACAAGTTCGACGTCGGTTTTCGACCCGTCGCATCCCAACGGCCCGATTCGCCCCCGTTGTCGCCGATTTTCGCATACCCGCCATGAGCGGTATCGATTCGCCGGAAAGACACTGAAAATCCGCCCGCGCAGGTCCGCGATCCCGTGCACCACGGCGTCGGCGCGGCGGATGGGCATTCGTACTTCTCCCGTGCAGCCGCTGAGCCGGCTGAAACTTGCACAATCCTCCAGGAGCACCATGGAGGGATCATTGTCATACCCGGCCGGAGGGTATGGACAAAACGGCAGCAAGTTGGCCACGGGAATGCGCGGACACGGCCGGACGGCTTTTGGCCAGTTCACAAACGGGGGATGTCCTCTTTCCGCTGCAGGTTCCCGCCCGCCAGTCGGAACAAGGCGAAGGGAAGGCGCCGAAAGCATCTGCTGCGATAGAAGAGCGATCGCCAAAGAAGAGTATTTATGAAGTTATGATATTTCATTCCGGGGTGTGATCTTTTTCTCAAGGTTTTCCGGCAACCATCCGATTGGTGCTGTAAAAGTGTTCGAAAAACAAAGAGAAAAGTTTAGATGGCCGCTTGAGCAAAATCTGTTTGCCCTGTCAACCATACAGACATTCCACAAAAACGGACAAGCCAGTTGTTTTGTCTGCTTTTACGAACCGTTGCATCGCCATAAAAAGTTATCTTTCATCTTTGGCACATTAACATCGGTTGATTATGAAGGAGTTGGAAATGAAAGTGACCAGATTGTCTCTTTCGGGGAAGATCACCACCCTCGTCCTGTTCACAGTCATCATCATCAGTTGCACCACGTTTGGATTCGCATACTATTTCTTCTCGAACGGCTTTGACCAGCAGTCGAAAAAGTCGATAGACCTGACGGCTCAAGCGGTCAAGGAACGCCTGAGCGACATGGCGGAAGGCTTGAAGATCAACGCCGTATCCTTCGCCTCGCGCCCCGACCTCGTGGAAGCCGTCATGAACAATGACACACCCAACCTCCGGCACATCGCCAAGGAACTGGTGGCCAACAACAGGCTCGGGGTTCTCACCATTGCGGGAAGCGACGGGAAAGTCATTGCCCGGGGGCATTCCGAGAAAGCGGGGGACAGCATAGCCAATCAGCTCAACGTCAGGCGTGCCATCGCAGGGGAGGTCAGCGTCGGGATCGAGGACGGAACCGTCGTAAAATTCTCTCTGCGCGCAGGCGCTCCCATCAAGCATAACGGAAATGTCGTGGGAACGATCACACCGGGATTCGACCTGAGCGGGAACAACTCTTTTGTCGACGACATAAAGAAGCGTTTCGGCCTCGAGTGCACGCTGTTCTTCGGCGACGAGCGCGTCTCGACGACCCTGGAAAGGGACGGGAAACGCATGGTCGGGACGAAAATGGACAACCCCCAGGTGATTGAAACGGTGCTCAAGGGGGGAAGGGAATTCCTGTCGAGGAACACGATCCAGGGCAGATCCTACGACACCGCCTACTGGCCCCTCATCGGAGCGGACGGCAAGATTGCCGGCATGTTCTTTGTGGGAAGAGATCGCGCAGTGATCGAAAGGATCTTTCAGGAGGTCGTCCTGACGGTGCTCATTGCCGTGACGATCGCCGGACTGCTGCTCGCCGTGCTGAGTTACTGGATGAGCCGCTCAATGATCAAGCCGATGCTCCAGAGAATGTCTCTTCTGAACGAAAGCGCGGGGAAGGTGTCGAGTGCGGCCAACCAGGTGCTCGCCGCAAGCCAGCAACTCGCGGGCATGACCTCCGAACAGGCGGCCGCCACGGAGGAAACGGCCTCCACCCTGGAGGAAATATTCTCGATGACCAGGCAGAACGCCGAGAACTCGAAAGAGACCAACACACTGATGATACAAACGAGGAACACGGTCGACCGCGCCAGCCATTCCATGACCGAACTCACCGGCGCCATGGCGGAAATATCGAGTGCCAGCGAAGCGACACAGAAGATCATCAAGACCATCGATGAAATCGCCTTCCAGACGAACCTGCTCGCGCTCAATGCGGCCGTTGAGGCTGCCAGAGCCGGCGAGGCCGGAGCTGGGTTCGCCGTCGTGGCCGACGAGGTGAGAAACCTTGCCATGCGATCCGCGGATGCCGCCAAGAACACGGCGAATCTCATCGAAGGAACCGTTTCCAAGGTCAAGGAGGGAACGGAGGTCGTGCGGAAGACCGGTTCCGAATTCGCCGACGTGGCGTCCGGTACGGAGAAAATGGGCATGCTGATCGGGGAGATCACCGCCGCTTCGTCCGAACAGGCCAACGGAATCGAGCAGGTCAACAAGGCGGTAAGCGGGATGGACCAGGTCGTGCAGCAAAACGCGACAAACGCGGAAGAGTCCGCGGCCGCATCGGAAGAGATGAACGCACAGGCGGAACACATGAGGCAATTCGTCGAGGAACTCGTCGCCATCATCGGCGGTACGGGAAAAGCGGAAAAGAAGGCGAAAACCGCCGTCGCAGGCGAAAGCGCCTCCCGCAGGAAGAAGGAGAATCCGGTGGTTTTGAAAAAGGCCGCAGGCTCCAAAAGTGTCGCAACGCACAGGAACTCCAATGGAAACGGCACACGGAAGACACTGCGCGAGGCGATTACGGCAAGGTCCCTGAATGCCTCTGTACCGCAATTCACCAGTAAAGAATCGGACGATTTCTGAAGAACGCAGGATTGTCGGCGAGCACGAAAAGAAACGGGGCGGTCACCATCCCCGCCCCGTTTCCCCGACAGTACCTCCCCCTTGCCCCGCAGGTACTGTCGGGAAAATCACCGTTGCGCCCGGCGGAATGCTGCCACTCCCGGCACGCGGTTCCCCTCTCGAGCGACCCTCTCAACTCCCGCACCATCTCACCGCCCCCCCGTGAGCACAATTCCCCTTCCCTTTTCGAAAATCATCTCCTTTCTTTGAAAAATCTCCATTTTCCCCTCGGAGGGCAATGCGGTTTGCCTGAAAAGCCCCCTCCCGGATGGTGGCTTTTCAGGCAGCGTTGCCTTCAACCCGCCGACTATATTTTTCTTTCTTCCGCCGGCAACAGTCATATACTGTATGAAACGAAAGCAGTACATCGTACGACCATGGTTCGGGCAGGATGCAGATGCCGGGAGAACGGCATGGCCGAGAAAGAGACCGGGAAGGCGAAAGCACCTCGCAGGCGTTCCAACGCTCATGCCATCCGGGAGCGGATGCGCAACAATCCGGACGGGGACTCCGCTCCCATCACCGTGGAGCGCATCGTTAGCGCCGCAATGAAGCTGGCAGACCGCAAGGGCGCGGAAAAGATCACGATGTGGGACATCGCGCTGGAACTCGGTTCGGTGTGATGACGCTCTACCATCACGTACCGAGCAAAGCCGATCTGTACGACCTGATGTCACGGTTGAGCGCTTCCGCGCAGAACTGATGCCGGCCGGTCCGGAGGATTCCGGGCGCGCCGGAGCGAGGCTTGCTCGAAAGGAAGCGGCAGGGATTCCGGAAAAACCCGGAAAACCTTCTGCCCGGTTTCCTTCCGGACTTCACCGAACACCACGGGGCGCAATTCGTCTGCAGCTTTAATCGGGAAGGAGAACAACTCATGAAAGAAGCCTTCAGGAAGATTGCTGCAATGATGCATCAGGCCGAACCCGAGGCGCATTTCGCATTCGAGTTCGGGGACGGTGAGCGGTTATGCTACGGAGGTTCCATCCATTCTCCCGACGTCACCCTGCGGTTCAAGTCGCCCGAAGCCTGCCGGCGCATCATTGCCGACGGTTTTCTGGGCTTCGGGGAAGCCTACATGGACGGCGACATCGAACTGGACGGCGATCTCCCGGAACTGCTGCGCCTGGGCATGCGCATCGGGTTCGATCAGCGCTCCCCGTCGCCCTGGCAGCGGATTCTCTTCTGGGCGTATCGGGTGTTCGCCCGAAACAACCGCAGCCACGCAAGTCAAAACGTGTCGCACCATTACGACCGGGGCGAGGATTTCTATTCTCTCTACCTCGACCCGACCATGACCTACTCCTGCGCCTATTTCCGCAATCCCGACGATTCGCTGGAGCGGGCACAGGTTCAGAAGTACGACCATATCGCGCGCAAACTCCTTCTCAAACCGGGCGAGACGTTGCTCGACATCGGCTGCGGCTGGGGAGGGATGCTCTTCCACGCGGCCGGGAACTATGGCGTGAGCGCGCTCGGGAATACCGTATCAATGCCCCAGTATGACTACATCCAGGAAAAGAGAAAGGAACTGGGCCTGGAAAACAAAATACGGGTGATTTTAGAGGATTATCGGAATCTTGATGGAAAGTTCGATAAAGTCGTCTCCATCGGAATGTTCGAACACGTCGGGCGCAAGTTCATCCCGGCATTCATGAGAAGAGTGAACGGGCTCCTGAAGGACGGCGGCCTGGGGCTCTTGCACACCATCGGCAGGGATAAGGCCTCGTCCGGCGATCCCTGGACGTGGAAATACATCTTCCCGGGATACTACATTCCCGCGCTGGACGAGATCGTGCGGGAAATGGGAGCGGCCGGGTTCAGCGTCTGCGACGTGGAAAATCTGCGCCTGCACTATGCCCGGACCCTGGATCTCTGGGCGGAGAATTTCGAACGCAACGCGGACGAGGTACGCAGGATGTTCGACGACAGGTTCGTCCGCATGTGGCGACTGTACCTGCGCGGTTCTTCGGCATCGTTCAAATACGGCGAACTGCGCGTATTCCAGGTGCTCTTTTCGAAAGGATTGAGCGGCGATCTGCCGACGACCCGCGATTACGTCTATTCCTAGAGCGCGTTACGGACCCTTTGCATCCGAAGACGACAGCCGTTCAGGATGGCGCAATATCTGAAGGCGGAATGCGATGCGGCAGACGGCCGTTCGTACGGTCCGGACTGTCTTCGTCGGCCGACACGCACGAGAACCTTGAAAAGCTGTGAATGTGGGGCATAATGGTGCCGGAACATGTCCTGGCTATGGCACTCATGTCACCGTTTCGAGGTTTTTGCGATGGAAAGGCGAAGCGCCGCGTTTTTTCTGCTCATGCTCATGCTTCTCCCTGCCGGATGCACCGCCTACAACCTTGCGCATTCGACGAAGTTCGAGCAGCCGAAGATCGAGTTTTCCGGGTACCGTATCAGGCAGGTGACCGACAGGCGGGCGGAGGTCGATTTCATCGTCCTGGTGGACAATCCGAACCCCGTGGGCATCCGGGGCGTTTCCGCGGATTACGAACTGTACCTGGACGAAAGCCGGTTCGCCTCGGGAAGAGCCATCGACGTCGATCTGCCCCCAGCGAGCGAGACCGCCGTCACGGTCCCGGTGACCGTCGTTTACAAGGAACTGCTGCACGCCATCGGCCCGGCGATCGACCGGTTCCTGGCCAACCGCAAATCCATGCCGGTCACGGTCAAGGCCCGGGTCCACGGAAGTCCGAGGCTGTACAGCGCGACGGAGGAAGGGTCGCTTCCCCCGTTCGAAAAAAGGATCGTACGCACTATCGACGTTCCCCTGCCCGAAGATGAAATCAACAAGGCAAAGGACAAGCTGGAAAAGGCAATCAGAAGGCTCTTCTGAAACCGGCGGTGAACGTCCCGCACGATTCGCCGCCGCGGGCGGACCCGGCCCCCCGCTTCTTCCCGCCGTGAGCCGGCAGGATCTCTTCGTATATCCGTTCCAGGGCATCCACGTGATCCGAAACGGATAGAGGCTCCCCGGTTCCGGAAGAAAGCCGCGACACCAAAGGCCGGTCCGCTTCCAGCCGCCTCAGGACGGCGGCCAGATCGCCGCTGTTTCCGGGATCGAAGAGCATGCCGTCCACGCCCGGCTCGATCGCTTCCGCCATGCCCGGAAGGTTCGAGGCGATGACCGGGCATCCGGCCGCCTGGGCCTCGCGGATGACCAGCGGGGTGTTTTCGTACCAGACGGAGGGACATACGAGCACGTCGACGTCCCGGAGTACCTCCCCGATCCTGCCGTTTTCAAAAGGCCCGCAGAACCCGATGCGCGGGTCGCCGTCGGCCGTTCTTCGCAGTGCCCGCACATATTCCGGGTGTTCCCCGTCGTTTCCGTGGATTTTCAGCTCCACGGGCACCGTCGATTCGAGGGACCTGACGGCGCGAACGAGCACGTGCAGGCCCTTGCTCTCCTGGATCCGTCCGACGAACCCGAGGCGAAGCGCCGCCCGTTCCCCCTTGCCGTTCAACCTGGGAATGCGCCGGACGTCGATGCCGTAGGGAAGATGGACGATGGACACCACGCCGGGAAAGCACCTCGCAAGCACCTCTCCCATGATCCGGGAGGGAACGACGATCCTCCGCAGCAGGTTCATCCGCTGCCGGATGAACTCCAGTCGCGAAGCCAGCGAGGCGACGTTTCGGATTCGCTCCGGGTACCGTACCCGGACTTTTCTGCACAGGCGGATCGCCGACTCCAGGAGCGGGTCCGGCAGGCGCTCGACCGCCGTCCGTATCAAAGCCGGCTGCGTTATGGCCACGATGTGGCGCAGGCAGTTCGATGCGAGGGCGTCCGGCCCGCCGCACATGGAACCGTCGGGCAACAGCAGCTGGTTGGTCGGGCAGACCGGCCAGAAATCGGTGGCGGTAAAAACGGCGGGAACGCCCATCTCCACGCAGGCATCCATGGCGGAAGCCGACAGCCGGCCCATGTGAACGAAATGGACGACATCGGGGCGACAATCCGACAGGTAATTCCTGAACCAGCCATAAAACAGGCGGTTGTTGTACTCGATCTCGACGACATCGTCCTGGCCGCCCATGGGCACGCAGGCGTGGAGGAACCGGTGGACCGGGAATCCTTCATACTCGTAGCGGCCGAAGCGTGCCTCGTCGGCCAGCGGCGTTTTGGCATCGAACCCCGTCACGATGGAGATTTCATGGCCGCGCGACCGGAGTTCCCGGGCGATGTTGCAGGCGATGATCTCCGTCCCGTAGGTGTATTCCGGCAGAAACTGGTGTACGGTCAAAACGATCTTCATTCAGACTCCCCGGATTTCGGCCCGGATCTTCAAGACGCCCCGCAGAACCGCCCCCGGGAGGAACGGTGCGGCGAGCACCAGCAGCAGGTCCCCCCGCCTCCAGGCTCGCGGGTTCATGGAGCGCATGGCCTCTGCGGCGAGCGCCGCGTACCGTTTCACGGGCAGACGCTCCCGGCGCTCTGACATATGGATGACGGTCGCCCGCGCAAGCGATCCGGTAATGTTCCGGGTCGCCTCTCCGGGAAGTTCCGGCCAGAGGCGCTCCAGCAGGGCCAGGAACCGCCCCGTGCGGCGCCACCGTATTTCCACGGCGCACTCGGAATCGGGGGGACAGCCGGCCCAGTGGAATTCCGGACGAACCCCGAAGCTTCCCGGATCGCTCCAGAACTCCGGGGGCAGATTGCACCTCGCCCATTCGAAGAGTCCTCCGACTGCCTCTTCGGACCCGGCGTTCAGGGCTCTCATCACGTTGTGGAGCCAGAAACCCGCGATGCCCGCACGCACGTGCTCTTCGGCAACGGGTGCGGCCCCGCTCCCGGACGGCGAACAGCGCGGATCGTCCGCGGCGGCGCGCCGCATGACCCGGGCCGCCGCATCGACGTAGGAGACGTAATTCGTGCTGAGGCTGCCCGCCGCGATCCTGTAGAACGCTTCCGCCGCGTCCACCGGCACGAACCGCACCCCGATCCGCGAGAAGCGGAGCCAGAGGTCCCAGTCCTGGCAATGGCGGAGGCTCTCGTCGAACACACCGGTTTCTTCCAGAATCCGGCGCTCGAAAACATAGCAGACCGGTTCCCCGGGATTGGTCCGGGAAAGTGCGCCAAACGAGAAGCTGCCCGGGGGCAGAGCCTTCCGGGATGACACCATCCGGCAGCCGTCCGCAAAGACGCGGGCGCTGGAAAATGCGCACGTTCCGGGCACGTCCCCGCCGCGATGCCGGGAAAGCTCCCGCAGGACGCTTTCGTAGAAACGGGGTCCGATCCGATCGTCCGCATCCAGGCAGTGCACCAGTTCGCCGCCGGCCAGGGCGAGGGCCGCGTTGCGGGCCGCTGCGAGCCCCCTGTTTTCCTGGGCGATCACCCGGATGCGGGAGTCGGAACCGGCCCACCTGCGGGCGATCTCACCCGTGCCGTCTTCGGACCCGTCGTCGACGACGATGCACTCCCAGCCGGGATAAGTCTGGGCGCGCAGCCCGGACAGGGCGCCGTCGAGATAGCGCCGGGCATTGCGGGCAGGCACGATGACGGAGACGAGCGGCCGGTATTCGATCCCCGCGCCTTCCCGCTTCGGCCGGGGCCGCGGATCGACCGTGAGAGGATCCGACGCCGTCACGCCCTGCGCGGACTGGATGGCGAGCGCATCGTGATAACCCAGGAACGGCAGCCTCCTGAAAGAAAAACGGGGCGGGATACCGGCTTTGAGCCAGTCCTGCTGCGTCGCCAGGAGCAGCGACAGCAGGCGGAACCACGTGGAAAACGCGTTGCCGGCGGCCGTCGGACAGGAAAGCGAGCGCCGGCAGACCGAGTATTCTCCACCGGAGGGTTTGAAAGGCACGAACCGGAAAAGCCCCAGCTTTCTCAGGATTCCGTCCGCGCGCACCCCGAAGGAATGCCCGGGCCGCTCCCCGCAGTGGCAGAAGCCGCCGTTTTCACCTTCCAGCATCAGCAGGGCCGCCTCCGCCCTGCGCATCGCCCCGCGCACGGCATCCCGCCTGTAGTCCGTGGACAGGGAAGCCTTGGCCAGCAGGTCCAGGGCGTCGTAGTCCAGGCAGGTATGCCCGTTCCCGTCGCCGCTGAACAGGCCGTGGGCCTGCTGCAGGGAAAGGCATGAATCGACGATCCGCTCCACGTGGGGCAGGGACCTGCCCCGATAGCCGTAGTAGAATGCAAAATGGAACGTCGCGGCCATGGCGTTTTCGAGACTTGCCGGATGCGGGCCCCTCCACAACCCCGTCTGCGGGTCCTGGTGGGCATCCACCCAGTCGAGGGCCGCATCGACCAGGAAGAGAAGTTCGGGTCTCCGGTGCCGCTCCGCTTCGTGGCAGAGCTGGCTCAGGACGAACATCACTCGGTTGGAATCGAGCCAGGGATTCCGCCAGGGAAAGGATTCCAGGTGAGCCGCCAGCGATTCCGGGGCCAGCCATTCCGCCGGCAGGCGCCGGGGAGGAGGCGCGGGGGCCAGGAGCGCGTCGAGGGCCTGCTGGCAAAACGTGGTCGTCTCCTCCCGGAAGTAGCCGGAATCGTGCTCCCCCGGCAGAAGATCTTCCGGCCCCACCGTCGGGTCCGCGAACGATCCGTCCGGCTGCGCGCCGGACATCAGGAAGGCGACGATCGCCGACTCCCTCGCCGCGCCGATTCCGCCCAGGCCTCCGGCGAGTTCCAGGCCGAGCACCGCATAGGCGGTCGCCATGAGGGTCGGAGGGCACCCCGGCGCGAAGCGAAATCCGCCCGTGGCCTCATCCCACAGGCTGTTCCAAAAGGCGATGCTCCGGGCCGGAACCGTCGAGTCGTGCCCAACCATCATGCAACCAGCCTTCCCGCCGAAGAGGGCCTGGAAAATCCACACGCGAGCGTCCATCCATGGCACATGCGCCTGAGTACTCCTCTCAACCGAGCTTCGGGTTCAGCCCGTTTTCGTCCCGCCCGGGACACCCCGGCCCGCCAGGACAGCGCGAACGGGCCTGGCGAGTGATTCCACGCACGATTTCGCCGCACGCAGCGCCTGGAGCAGATCCGAAGCGGGAGACGGCGGCCGGATGTCCTCGGGAAAGGTATGCCCCCGTTCGGGAAGAACCGGTTTTCCCCGCTCCATGTCCTCGCGGAGCGCCGTCATGGCGAACCGGAGAATCGCCGAAGCGGAGTAGCTGCATTCGAACCCCACCGGATAAGGTTTCAGCTCCTCGTCGTTATACACCCCGTCGCCGTAGCCCGGATACGAATCGTCGTAGTCGAGGCACGCGACGCTCCTCGCCGCCGCCCGCTTCCAGAAATCGTCTCCGGTGGCCGTGTGGAAGGCGAGGTAGGCCTGGGCCGCCCAGACCGTCTGGCAGGTGGCGATTCTCGGGGTGAACGAATGCTGGATGGAATCCATGCCGTCGTCGAACCACCAGCGATGCCAGCCCAGGCAGTAGCGGAGCGCCGTTTCCGCCGCCCGCAGATGGTTCCGGTCCTTCGAGACTTCGAACGCCCGCAGGTTCGCCAGGGCAATGAAAATCCCGGAAGCCGCTTCTGCCTCTTCCTGCGAGCAGTCGCGGAAATACCCCGTCAGCACCATGGAATCGGCCAGCTTTCCATTGACGTAACCCAGGGCGCGCTCCGCGGCGAGGAGGTCTTCCCTCCCGCCGAAGGCTTCGTATGCCTCCATCAAGGCCATGGCGCCCTCGGCGCAGGCGCCGGGAGACGGCAGGAGAGACTCTTCCGGTTCGGTGTACTCCGGTCCCTTCCAGGTCCTCCACCAGCTGCCGTCTTCACTCTGCACCCTTCGCAGCCACCGCGCGCCCGCTTCCCCCACCGTTCGCACCGCCGGGTTCCGGTCCCCCCGCGTCCACCTCTCGGCCAGGGATCGAACCACTGTGGCCTGCCCCCCGGGATAGCCCGCCAGGCCGACGCCCAGATGGTCGGAAAAAACCACGCCGCGCCGGTTGACGGAAAGGTGCGCGGTGTTCCTGAAAACGAGGCCGCCATCCGAGAGGGAAACATGCGCGCCCTTCCTGAGATGCAGGCGGCATGCGGCGTTCGAAAGGCGGAGGACTCCCTCATCGCGGGGGTAGTACCTGGACAGCTGGTAGAAATCCGACGCCAGGGTGTTGTAGGCGGGAAGGATCATGCCCCTCACGGCCGTGTTCCGGTTCCGGGCACGCATGCTCACGTAGGTGTCGGCCCAGGGATGGTACATTCCCAGCAGCCAGGAAAAGGACTTGTTGAAATGGCGCCTGCAAAGGTCTCCGAAGGAGGGCGCAGAAGACTCCGCCGCGCATTCCTCCCGCCCGGCGACCTGCTCGAGGATTTCCCCGGCCGTCCCGGCGCGAAGCAACCGGTGCTCGACGCAGCCCTCCGGAAAACCGGGGCCGTCCCGCAACTCGACGGTCTCCTCGGAAAAGGTCCTGTCCTGGTGGCTCCAGGTTTCGAACTGCTCGCGCGACCTTCTGCGCAGCACATAGCTTCGCAGCAGCGCCAGTTCGAATTCCGTCCGGCCGCCGACTCTCCGGAACGAAAAGAACAGGGGAACCGGCCTGTTCCCGGGAAGGACGGGGTTGAACCGCAGCCCGAGGGCTTCGTCGCCCAGGAAGATGCACACGGGGGCCTTGACGTAGATTCCGCAGAGGTAGGACCGCCCGTCTATAGTCTGCGGAGGCACGGAAACCTTGCAGTACCAGGGCATGACGGGAAGGTCGGCAATCCCGCGAGCGTCAAAGTCCTCTCCACCGAAGCCGTAAAACACTCCCGGCAGGCAGGCGAACCGCAGCGGCCGGTCGCACGTCCACCGCAGCACCGGCGCCGCCCCGTGCCGCCGCGCCCTCATGGCGGCCTCGCCAACGTGAAAGACTTCGAGTTCGCTGTGCATCTACGCTCCGGGAACACGCCACCTGACGTGGGGGTGAAAGACGCTCTGGCCGATATTGTCCGGTATGGACGGAACATGGGAGCTGACGACGAAATCGTCCTGCATGCGATCGACGTACGGGAGGACGATTTCCGTGTCCCAGATGATGATTTCCGTGCGATACCGCCCCGAATTCAACTGCAGAGGGTCGATTTCCACGCTGAACTCCCCCTCCCCCTCGATGTACGGGATCGCGACGCCGTGGTATCGCGTTCGCTCCCGGATGCAGTAGACGCCGTCGGATCTGACGATCGCCAGGCTGAAGACGGGATTGTCGAAGCGGCGG
>JAJFUA010000325.1 GCA_021372635.1 Desulfobacteraceae bacterium
AAACCCACTTGATTCCCAGGGCTTCGAGCTTGGGCACGTAAGCCGGCATGGCATTGCAGTGGGAACCTTTCACCTTGTGGGGATGGATGCCGAACTTGGGGGGCATGAGGACGGACTTTCTGCCATGCTCGGCGAGGGCAACCCGTATGGCACCGTAGGTATCGGCAAACGTGACGTGCAGGTCTTGAATGTCTTTCGACGTGAGGACCAGTGTCTTGCCAGCGTTCATGATCTACGCCTCCACAAATTTTGGTGTTGTTGAGAAAGTCGCTGAATGCAGAATACTTGCCGTTCGGAACCGGCCGGCGCGGGGGCCGGCAGAGCACAAGGAACAGTAAAAAGAAATCTGCGAAACCGAGAAGCGGGAAACCCGGAAAACGGGGCTTCCGAAGAAAATGGAACTTGCTAAGGAGAAGAAATTACACTATGCTTGAGTCATTGTATGGAATTTGTATACAATGTTGTATACGATTCATATACAATACTAACTCCCGGTCGATGTCAAGCGAAAAATGTGCGATAATCCCTGGAAGCCGTCTCTTTTCCAGGTGCACACTCAACAGACGAGGGAAAAGCATGCGTTCAGAAATCCTGGGCATACTAAGGAAGAGGATCATCAACGCCCACTACAAGCCGGGCGAGTCCCTGAGCGAACTCAGGCTCGCAAAAGAACTCCAGGTAAGTCGCACTCCCGTCCGCGAAGCCCTCATCCGGCTCTCCGCGGAGGACAGCTTCGTCACGATGGTTCCCAACGTGGGGGCGCGCGTCTCGGAAATCAACCTCAAGGACTTTCAGCACATCATCGAAGTGAGGCTCATGATCGAGCGGGGCATCGCGCAACTGGCCGCAAGCAACGCCACCGAACAGGACATCGCCGACCTGGAAGCACTTATGGCGGACATGGAGCGGATGACCGACGACAACTTCATGGAACTGCTGGAGTGCGACACGAAATTCCACCAGATCATGGTGCGGGCCACCAAGAACCCCCTGCTGGACAGGTATTCCTCCAACGTACGGGACCAGTTCACGAGAATTCAGAACCTCATGCAGATACGGCCGGACAGGATGCAGGCGGACATGCCGAAGGTGATTGCCGCTCTCAGGGCAAAGGACGCCGAAGCACTGGAAAAGCTTCTCATATGGCACGTCGAGCATTTCGTGGCAAAGGTGAAGGACTTGTTCCACATCGGTATGCAAGCCTGATCGAAAACGCGAATGAAGGAGGGAAAGGATGATTCTCAGCGGCGGGAATAACATCTACGGAATTCCCATTGGTGTCCTGTGCCTCGAATCGTACTACACCAAGGTGCCCGGGCATATCAAGAATGCCACGACATTCGATTTTCCCGTGACGTACAAGGTGGTCAAGGGGGCGACTCCCGAGCGGGTGGTGAACGGTGCGGACCGGCGTCTGCTGGAACCTTTCATCGAAGCGGCCAGGGAACTGCAGGAGGAAGGCGTAAAGGCAATCACGGGAAGCTGCGGCTTCCTGGTGATATTCCAGAAAGAACTGGCCGACTCCGTTGAAGTTCCCGTCTTCCTGTCCAGCCTGATCCAGGTACCCATGGTCCACCGGATGCTCCGGAGCGATCAAAAGGTGGGACTACTGGTCGCGAACAAGGCATCTCTCACGCAGGATCACCTGAAAGCCGTGGGGGCGGACTCCACTCCGGTCTGCGTGGCCGGCATGGACGCACGCCGGGAGTTCTGCGAGGTCATCATCGAGAGAAGGCGAAAGGAACTCGATTTCACGAAGCTCGAAGGCGAAGTGCTCGCGGAGGTGGATACCCTGGTCCGGGAAAACCCCGACATGGGCGCACTCGTAATCGAATGCACGGACCTCCCCCCCTTTGCCCACCTGATTCAGCAGCGTTTCGGGATTCCCGTCTTCGACATCATCACTCTCACGAGGATGGTCTACCAGGCCGTAGCCGGGAAGGAGCGAGGCAACCCGCACCCATGACGGGATCCGGAAACGGCAAGGCGAAAAGCATTCCCGGCTTCCCGCGGGGGCTCCGAAGCATCGCCTCCCGGGAAGCCCGGACCGACTTGCGCTTTGCCGTACCAGGACCACGCGTTTCCGTGAGCGCGCAAAACTGCCGTTCCACTCGGGTTTCCGGCAGGACCGCCTTTCCGCCTGCGGAAGGCTCCCCATCCTGCCCTTGCAGACCGCACCCGCCGAACCGGCCAAAGCATCACCACCCGGCGCCATGAAGAAAGGCACTGACCCGGTGCGCATTCACTCTGATTGTAGGCTCGACGGGGGGATTTCCGTATCGGGAGGGAATTCCGGAGCGGACCCCAGCAGAAATCAAAGAACGTTCAGTACTGGTACTGAACTTCCAGGATCTCCATGTTGCGGATTCCCTTGGGGGTCTGGACGCGAACCTCTTCGCCTTCTTCCTTGCCGATCAGGGCCTTGCCCAGGGGAGACGTGACGGAAAGGGTGCCGGCCTGCACGTCCGCTTCGTAGGGCCCGACCATCCGGAAGGTCGTGACCTCGCCGGTTTCCATGTCCTCGACCACTACGGTGGAACCGAAGATGACCTTGCCGTGCCCATCGCCGTTGGAAGAATCGATGATCTCGGAATTGGCCAGCTTATCGAGCAGATCGCTGATGCGCCCCTCGATGAGCCCCTGCTTGTCCTTGGCGGACTCATATTCGGCGTTTTCCGAAATGTCCCCGTGCCCCCGGGCTTCCTCGATGGCCCGTATGACCGCCGGCCTCTCTTCCTTCTGGAGCCGTGCCAGCTCGCTTTTCAGGCGTTCAAATCCATCTTTTGTAATCGGTATTCTCGGCATCAAAAATCTCCCTTCATGAATGATTGCCGTTTGATTTAATAATATTCAGCGGATCTGTCAAGTTTGAACCAGCCTCCGCAGACAAAGCATTTCCTCCGGGCCGGGACCGGCCGACGCCGCCCCCCGTTCTCCTGCAAATTTATTGTCCCATGCACCGCATTTCGTGCTACAGTACCACGATGTCTTTCACAAAGGGAACCCGTTTCCAACAGAGACAATGAGGATTTTTCCATGCCGTTCGGAAGAAAAGATCTCCTGGGTCTGCGCGATCTTGAGGTCGGTGAAATCGAACACATTCTGGAGTTGGCCGCTTCACTGAAGGAAATCAACACTCGGACGATCAAAAAAGTGCCGACGCTGCGCGGCAAGACGGTCGTTCACCTCTTTTACGAGGCCAGCACACGTACGAGAACCTCCTTCGACATCGCCGCGAAGCGCCTCAGTGCGGACACGTACAGCATTACCGCGTCGACGAGTTCGATGACCAAGGGGGAAACCTTTCTGGATACCCTGAAAAACCTCGAAGCCATGAAGCCGGATGTGTTCGTCATCCGGCATTCCGCCTCCGGGGCGCCTCACGCCATGGCGAAGAGGACGAGCGCATCCATCATCAACGCAGGCGACGGAATGCACGAGCACCCCTCGCAGGCGCTGCTGGACATGATGACCATCCGGGAACACAAAGGTCGCCTGGACGGCCTGACGGTGCTCATCGTCGGCGACATCGCCCACAGCCGCGTGGCTCGATCCAACATCTGGGGAATGAGGAAAATGGGCATTCGCGTGGTTCTCTGCGCCCCCCCCACGCTCCTCCCCCCCGAAATCGGGCAGATGGGCGTCGAGGTGTCCCTGCACCCGGAACAAGTCATCCCGGACGCCGACGTCATCATGGTGCTTCGCCTGCAAAAGGAACGCATGCAGCAGATGCTGCTCCCCTCGCTGCGGGAATACGCGATCATCTACGGCATC
>JAJFUA010000326.1 GCA_021372635.1 Desulfobacteraceae bacterium
GAGCATCAGGGTCCCTTTTACCCGGGCGGAGTAGTTGTCGCCGGAGATGTCCTTCACCGAGCGGCCGGCGTCCGTGGGGCTGTACCCGCTCACCCCCAGCTCCGCGGATATGCTCAGGTCCGGCTTCATGGCGTCGCGGGCTTCCACGAGGTCCTTTTCGAGCAGGCTCAGGTCGTTTCTCATGCTGATGAGGTCGAAATCGTATTTCTTCTTCAATCCCAGGGTCTCTTCCTTTTGAAACGCCGCGGCCGCGGCGGCGATCCGGTCGGGAGAGGTGACCGGGTCCACTTCGGGGTCCTCCGGGCTGCCGGAATCGCTATAGATGGCGAACAGCAGTTCCCGGCGGTTCTGCGTGATCGCGTTGCGCAGCCTCACGAGTTCGTTATCCTGCTGCAGAAGGGTCGCCTCGATCTTGTTGAGGTCCGTGACCGTGAGTTTTCTCACCTCGTACTTTTCCTTGACGATCCGGTAGATCTCTTCGGAGCTTTGCCTCACTTCCCGGATCAGTTGCTCCTGTTCCAGGGAGAGGTAGAGATTCAGATAGGCTTTGTACGCGGCGTAGACGGCGCCGGATTTCATTTCTTCGTACTGCTGCTCCGAAAACTCCCTGCCGATCTTCGCCCTGGAAATTTTCAGGTTCGTGATCGCCTGCCCGAACCCGCGGAGAATCGGCTGATCGTACTTGAAATAGATCCTGGAAAGGTTGTCTTCGAGACGAAACGGAATCTGGTATTTGGTCACCTCGCGCTCGTAGGACATATTTACCGAGGACGTGCCGCCGATGGAGTTCTTCTGTCCGACGCCGCCGCTGACGATCAGGGAATCGAGCGAGCCGACGGTGTTGTTGCCGAGGATGGTTGTCTTGTCCCTGCTCCAGTAGGTCGAGCTGCTGATGAAAGGATCGTAGATGCCCTTTTCGGCGCCGATTCGATCTTCCGCGATGGCCTTCCCGATGGAATAAGCCTGGATGATCTTGTTCTCCCTGAGAGTGGTCTTGAGAGCTTCCGACAGGGAGAGCCTCACGGGCGCTCCGTATACGCCCGACGGCAGCAGGAAGAGCCAGGAAAGCAGAAGCGACACGATGCAGCGGCGTACCCATCCCATGAACCGATCCCCTTGCGTTGGCCTGCCCTCCGGAAAACCCGCGAACTTCGGATTCCGGACATGCGGTCGTGCACGGCCCGGCCCTTCCCGTCCGGCGGGTTCCCTGCCGGCCCGCCGGTGCGATCGGCTTCCCGTTTCCTGGCGGATGCCGGCGAGTGACGCCCGGCAACCCGATCCACGCAAAAAAAGTCCGCTGTGGAAAAAAAGGCGGAGCAGGCTGACTCCCCCTAAACACGCTCTGGCATTTTATTCCCCTATACCATATTCCATGCGGGAAACAGTAATGAATTCTCCGGGCGCCGGGCAGTTCCGCTTCTCCCTCGGCGATCGGTCCCACGGGATTTTTCCTCTTGCCCGCGAACGGGTTCCCGGATTAAATGCGGCCGATAGATCCAGCCTTGTTCCGTTCGGCATGGAACCGCTTTCGCACGGCACCGGGTCACTCCATCGGGAAAGGAAACCGCATCATGGCGAAGGTCGAGGAAATCGAAGTCAGCGTTGCAGAAGTCGTCAACATGATGAGAATCAACAACCAGTTCGATGCCGGCCTCAGAGAGGCGATCCTGCGCAGGGTCACGTCGGAAGCCGCGAGGAAGTCCGGGATCACGGTTTCCGACGAGGAACTCCAGGACGCCGCGGATGTCTTTCGCATCGGCAGGGGGCTGCACAAGAGCGAGGATATGAAGGAGTGGCTGTGTTCGAAAGGCCTTTCCCTGGACGACCTCGAGCAGTTCCTCGAAACCAGCCTGCTGGTGGCCAAGTTCAAGGACGCTTTGGAACAGAAGGCGGACAGGGCGAAGTATCTGGACTCTCCGGCGGTTCGGACCGCCGTGAAAGAGATGATCTGGCAGGACTGGCTGCGGGAGCAGTTCGAATGACTCCGGTGTTTCGCTGGGAAAAAAGAGCCCGCTCGATTGAACCGTGGGGGGGGTGATACGGATCGAGCGGGCTGGAAAAACCGGCCCGGGATCGATGCGTCGCCGCACCGACTTTTCCGGACCCGAACCTGGGGAGGGGATTACTCCCGGAATCTTTCCGGATGGGCATGCATCGGTTGGGGCGGGGCCGACTGGACAGCTTTTCCGGAAAGCTCCGAAACCCCGGTAAAACCCGTCGAACGCCGTTCTTTCCGGATCGGTCTTCCGATCCGCGACGGGTCCCGGCTCTCTTAATTTGGATAAATTAGCTAATTCGTCCAAATTGGATGCCTTATACTATCCTCAGGAACTTCATGTCAAGAAAAAAATGAGCCTCTGGAAATCAAAGGCGAAGCGCCTGGTAACCCTTCCCATTCCAGACTTTCGGGATCTGTGTCAGCACGGGAGGAAATCGCGCAGCGCGCGCCTCTTCTCGCCGGCACCGATCTTCGTTTCCCCTTCCACCTTCCCCAGGCGGACTTTCCTGCGAAGCTTCCGGTATTCCGCCTCGGCAGCCTCGCGGGCGAGCACGGCTTCCACGTGCGGCAGCAGGGCTGCCTTCCTTTCCCCCGCCACGGAAAAGGCCAGGGACAGGTACCTCCCGCCGCTGCGGATCATCACGCCCGTTGCGAGGAAACCCTCCAGTTCCTCTGCGACCGCCGCTTCCGAAAAGCCTTCCCGGGTCTTCTCCCGCACGGACTCCACGATCTGCCCTGCGTCCGCGTTCTCCTCGCAGGCGAGGAGGATGCGCTTTTGCAGCGGGCTCAGCACGGTCGCTTTCCGGGCGGCTCCGGGCCGCGTATTCCAGAGTACCGGGCGCAAGGAATCGTCAACGAGGTACAGGACGCTCGACGGCCACGCTTTCCTCCAGTCCCGGACCGCTTTTTCGAGCCGGGCGACGTATTCCTTCGGTCGCTGGCCCGATGCATAGTCGTAGTCGAAGTAGTGGGCCAGCCTGCCGATGGAATCCCCGTCCAGGGAGTAGTAGATATGGCGATAGGAATCGACGGGCCTGACGTTGGCGAACCCGAATTCGGCGGCGTGGTCGAAGTGG
>JAJFUA010000356.1 GCA_021372635.1 Desulfobacteraceae bacterium
CTGCACCTTATCCCTTCAAAATGAAAGCGCCCGTTGCACCCGGGAGCGTCCGTGCGGGCAATCACTTTCGAGAAAGGAACGTTGGATGGAAAAGATCCGGTCTTCGGCAGAAACGTCGCCTCCCAACCCCGTGCAGCCCGTTATGGAAGTGCTGCAGGGAGTCCACCCCGACGCGGTTTGCGAAAAATACGGAATCGACCGCGGGGAACTGGACAGGCTGTTCCAGGAATACCAGGTGTCGAGGCGCCAGGCGGCCCTCATGGAAAACCTGACCCTTGTAAAAGCGGGAAGAAACGATCCCTGCCCCTGCGGGTCGGGTAAGAAGTATAAGAAGTGCTGTCTGCCGCAGCATGAAGAGGCCAGAAAAAGGATTCCCCCGGACAAGCTTCGGGAGATGGAGGAACAGGCGAGGAAGCGGGAAGAACTCGAAGCGGAGTTGAAAAAGGGGTTCGAACAACTCTATCGCCAGGAGTTCGACAAGGCCAGGCGCTTGGCCGCCCGCCTGATCGAGGACTTTCCCGAAGACGATCGCCTCCACGATATCCTGGTCACGGCGTGCCTTGCGGAAGGCGACTACGACAGCGCCTTCAACCTGTGCCGCAGGCGCTGGCAGGTCGCCAGGGAGGAAAAGGAATACTACCAGGAAAACGGCTCTCACAAACGGGAAGGATTGAACCGGGACCAGTTGGTTCATTTCTACTCGCCCGCCACCTGGCTCGAGAAATTCTGGATCGCACAGCGCGCCAGGGCCTATGAAAATCTTTTCCCCAGGAGCGAAGACCCAAGACTGTCGAAGATGGCGGAAGGACTTAAGGCGGCCAACGACACGAAACGGTTTCCCGGCCGCCAGGAAGAGGGATACGCCATGCGAAAGGCGGCGCTGGAACCTCTCCTGGAGCAGTTGAGGCGGGAAGGGCCTGCCGTGATCCCTTACCTGATGCCCCTCGCCTATCATTTTTCCTGGGCGACGCTCTTCATTCCGGAGTTGCTTCTCGCTTTCGAGACGGATGAGAGCGTCCGGCTTCTGGCGGAGCTTTCCATGTTCCGCTACCCCTATTTTGCGCAGATGTGCCTGACCGGCCTGGAAAAGCTCGGAGAAAGGGCGATTCCCGCCATCGAATCCGTCCTGGTCGAGAACACTCCCTTCGATGAACTGAAGACCGGCCTGCTCACAGTCCTCGGAAACATCCCTTCTCCGGCGAGTTTTGCCATACTAGTGAAATTCACGGAACACGAAGACGCGTACGTCGTCAACTGGGCGGCACAGGCCCTGGGACGGCACAAAAACCCCGAGGCCCTTCCTCACCTCGAAAAGGCGAAGGAGAGGGTCGGCGCCCACAGCAAGATCGCCGGAGCCATCCGGGAGTTGACGGGACTGCGGGATTAGCGTGCGCGATTGCAGGAGGGCGGGGGGCTTTCCTGCATGGGCGAATGAACCGGGTGTCCGGGCAGGGCTTCTCCTCTGTTCCCCGGCCTGGCGGAACGGGGGAACCTGTCAGGGAATGCCGCCGGGCAGGCGCTCCGGAAATTATACTAAGAAAAATCCAGGTATTGAGATCCAGCGAACGGCTTGAAAAGGCGGCGCCATCCCCAGTGGCGGGAAGTTCCCGCCCCGGCGGATGGCGCCTCGGCGTCGAACGGGTCAATGCGCCCGTTTCCGACCACCCCGGTCCTCATCCCTTCCGGTCCGTAGAAGCCCTTCTTTGCCAGTGACGCCTGGCGCATCAGGGAAAAATGCATTCCCGGAAATCCCGCGGTACCCTGCGGGCACCGTCTGTCCGGCAGCGGGAACTGTGCGCCGCCCGGTCGCTCATCCGCGCCCCGGGGAGGGAAATGCGTGCGAGATGGCAGAAATGCACAGAGCATGGAACAGAATGAATAAATGCGGTGAAAGTTTGTGAAAAAAATCTGTTGACACTGTCAATTAAGAGGAATATGTGTAAAAGCGAACGTCTTTGATGTGCATAAATATGCATTTTATGCAACTACCGACGGCGATCAGCCGAACTCTACGCCAAGGATTCATTCTGGAACGGAAAGTCTGTCGCCCCGGGGATGGGCGATTTCGCACGGCACGGAAGTGCGTCGGCGGGGAATTATCGCTATGTGGCCCGGGCTCGTCAAGTCCGTTTGTGTTGCTGGCGGTTGTCGTGGGCCGGAAGGGGCCGTTTCCGAATCGGAAACTGTGATGGGACGGGATAAAGAGGGAATTCTATGATTGTCATCCGAATCGGACAGTTGGCGGAACAACTCGGCGTACACCGAAACACGATTCGCAACTGGATCAACAGCGGCAAACTGCCGGCGAGATCGATACCCGGGAAACGGTATCTCATTTCCGAGACCAGCTTCGGCAAGCTCTGCCAGGAATTCGGACTCGAGCGCTCGTCCATGAGGCTGAAATACGTGCCGGGAAGTCCGGTCATGAGCCGGGAGCTGGCATTGATGGAAGAGAACGTGCGCAGCATCGGGCTGCGTTCCGAGCGGCTGCGGCCCACACCCCAGTGGGGAGACATCTGCCTGACCTGCGGCAGCTGTGCCAGTGCCTGCGCCATCTCCGGCGTGGACGGCCTCGATCCCCGCAAGGCCATCCGCATGGCGGTGCTCGGGCTCGAGGACGAACTGATCGCCTCCCAGTGGCCCTGGAAGTGCACGCTGTGCGGGAAATGCGAAGAAGCCTGTCCGATGAATATCGAGATCGTGTCCCTTATGTCCCACGTGAGAAGCCTCCGGGACAGGGACAAGGTCCCCGGCCCCCTGCACAAGGGGGTGATCATGTGCCTGGAAAAGGGCAACAATCTCGGGATCCCCAGGGAGGATTTCGTCGATCTCCTCAAGGCCGTGGGCGAGGACCTTGCGGAGGAAAGCTGCCCGGGATTCACCGTGCCCATCGACGTAAAAGGCGCCGATATGCTGGTCACGGTCAATTCCAAGGTGCCGTTCGCCGAACCCGATGATTTGAAGCACTGGTGGAAGATCTTCTATGCGGCCGGCGAATCGTGGACGATTCCGTCCGAATACTGGGACGGTGTGAACTGGGGCATTTTCACCGGGGACGACGAATCCGTCCGAAAGACTGTCGGACACCTCGTTGACAATATGTATCGTCTCAAGTGCAGAACCCTGCTCCTTCCCGAATGCGGCCACGCCTATTATGCAACCCGGTACGCCCTGAACCGCTGGTTCCCGGAGGAGCTGAAAAAGTTCGAGGTCATTTCGATCTTCGACCTCCTGGAGCGTTATTTCAGGGAAGGGCGCATCAGCGTCGACCCGTCCCGGCATCTCGACCTGACGACCTTTCACGATTCCTGCAACTACGGCCGCAAGTCGGAAAAGGCTTTCGGAAAAGGGTATTACGAGGAAAGCCGGCACATCGTCAGACAATGTGCTCCCAATTTCGTGGACATGTACCCCGACCGGGAAGGCAATTACTGCTGCGGGGCCGGAGGCGGCGGGTTGGCCATGCCTTTCAAGGAGGAGCGGGTCTTTTTTGCCAGGTTCAAAGCCAGGCAGATTCAGCACAGCGGGGCCAAACTCGTGATCACTTCCTGTCACAACTGCCGGGATCAGATCATGAAGAGCATACGCAAGGAATACGACCTCGATATTGAAGTCAAACAGATCTGGCAACTGGTGGCGGATTCCCTGATCCAGTCCGGGAGCCGTGGCACGGTGGAACGCTTCAGGAGGACCTCCAAATGATGTTTGAGGATAAGGTGGGGGCGGTAATGGTTGTCGGAGGCGGGATCGCCGGCGTGCAGGCGGCGCTGGATCTTGCCAACAGCGGCTATTACGTGTACCTGGTCGAAAGATCCGGAGCCGTCGGCGGTTCGATGGCGAAGCTCGACAAGACC
>JAJFUA010000145.1 GCA_021372635.1 Desulfobacteraceae bacterium
GATACTCCGGCAACCGCGCGCTGGGACCATCGCCTGTTCGCCTCGCTCCAGTACCTCCACTCTTCGGGCCTGTCGGCCTGGGTGACCGAATCCCTGCGCTATTTCGACCTGAAGCAGTCGGGACTGGCCAGCCAGGAAATCTGGCTTACCGACGTGGGCATCGGCTATCAACTGCCTGGAAAGCGGGGCAGACTGCGCCTGGCCGTCAACAACCTCTTCGACCGCCATTTCGACTGGGTCGTGGATCCTTACATCTTCGACGGCCGGGTGCCCAGGCGACAGATTCTTTTCACCGCGTCCATGGACTTCTAGGATGGTCACCGGTTATCGCCTGAAGTCGACGGCGAAAGGGGCGATCGCACTGGCGGTCCTCCTGTTCGCCGCCGCTTTCTGCGCCTCCCCCTGGGGACGCGCATGGGACCAGTTCATCGGGGACATGTTCTTCACTCTTCGCGGTCCCGTGGAAACCCCTTCCGAGATCGTCATCGTGGCGGTGGACGAACCGTCCTTCGGAACCATCGAAAAACAGTGGCCGTGGCCGCGGAGCCTTCATGCCCGCCTGATCGACAGCCTTTTCGCCGCCGGAGCGCGGGCGGTGGTCTTCGACATCATTTTCGCCGAAGCGTCCGACCCCGGAGAGGACCGGGAGCTGCAGGCCGCACTCGAACGCCATCCGCCGGTCGCTCTCGCGAGTGAAATCAACGAAATCAGCGAAAAGCATTACTTTCAGGAGATCCTGGTCAGCCCTCATGCGGACGTTCTCGGCCCGCTGACGTCCACCGGGATCGCCAATGTCCCCCTGGATACCGACGGCGTCGTGCGCCGTCTGCCCCATTCCCGCGAAGGGCTGCCGTCGCTGGCCATGCAGGCGGCGTCACTGTACTGCCTGGACGCCGCCTGCCCCGGCTTCGCGGCATCGGAAGACCTTGCAGCCGACCGCCGGGAGATCAACTTCCCCGGCCCGCAGCGGACGGTGGAAACGGTTTCCTATTACCAGGCGCTCGATCCCAGGCGTTTCCTGCGCGAAGGGATCTTCAGCGGAAAGCTCGTTTTCGTCGGCCTCTCCCTCGGCAGCTCCATCATGGGAAAGGGCAAAGGATCCGACAACTTTCCCATCCCTTTCTCCCGATGGGGGTACACCTACATGGCTGGCGTGGAAATTCACGCCAGCGCCACCCTGAACTTCATCCGGGGCAATTCCCTGCAGCGGCTTCCTCAGCTTCCGGCAATCCTGGCGGCACTCGCAGCAGGGGGACTGTCCGCGGTTCTCTTCCTGCGGGTGAGACCCGTCGCGGCGGGCATTTTCTGGGCGGTCATCCTCGCCGCCGGATTCGGAGTTTCCTTCTGGGCCTTTGCGGCAAAGGCATTCCGCCTGCCTTTCCCCTATTTTTTCACCTGCGTTTCCGCAACGTTCCTGGTGAGCCCCTTCGTGCACTACTGGCAGGTCTGGAAGGAGAAGAGCTTCATCCGGCGGGCGTTTGCAACGTACCTGGCCCCCGCCGTGGTCAACGAACTGATCAGGGACCCCGAAAAGCTGTCGCTGGGCGGCAAAATGGTGGAAGCCACCGCGCTCTTCCTCGACATCGTGGGATTCACCACCCTGTCGGAGCGCACGCATCCGAAGGAACTCGTTCAGGTGGTCAACCGTTACCTGGGAGAATTCTCGGACGTCGTCATCCGGAGGGAAGGCATGCTGGACAAGTACATGGGCGATGCGCTCATGGCGACGTGGGGCGCGGCCGTCCACCAGCCCGACCATGCCTTCCGGGCATGCGGGGCCGCACTCGAAATTCTGGAGACGCTCAGAAGGCTCACGGAAGAGGAACAAAAGCTGGGAACCGGCGTGCATCTGCGGGTCCGCATCGGCATCAACAGCGGCAGGATGATAGCCGGAAACGTGGGCGGAACCAAGCATTTCAGCTACACCGTGCTCGGAGACAACGTGAATCTCGCTTCGCGCCTGGAGGGGGTGAACAAGGCATACGGAACGGTCGTCATGATCGGCCAGAACACCGCCGAGTTCGTGGGGGAAGCGTTCGAGCTGCGGGAAATCGACTTGGTCAACGTGAAGGGCAAGCACGAACCCATCAGGATTTTCGAACTGCAAGGCGAAAAGGGCTGCCTGGACGAGGGCCGATGCCTGCTCAACCGGCATTTCGCCGAAGCCCGCACCCTGTACGTCGGCCGGCACTGGAAGGAAGCAGCGCACGCCTTCGAACATGCCGTCGCGGTTTGCGGCGGGGACGGGCCCTGCCTGACTTTCCTGGAACGATGCCTCCAGTTCGACGGCAACCCGCCGGCTCCCGACTGGAACGGAAGCGTCTCACTGGAAAAGTAGCCGGACGGCCGGGCGACTGTGGCGAGATCATTTTCCGCAGAGCGGCCGCGGCGGTTCCAGCGGGGCCCATTCGATGGAAGCCTGGACCACGGGGGTTCCGGCTTCATTGTCGCATCCTTCCACAAAACAGGTGAAACCTTTCTCCATGCCGTTGCACATGCGGAACCGGATCTCATCCCCGAACTTCGCCTCGGAGACGAAGGAGACGGTAATGGATTTCACCATGTGCCGGCGGTGGTGTTCCAGGCCGAAGCAATCGGTGAGATACTCGACGTACCGGGCATTGTTCACGTGCCGGTTGACGTCGAGGTCGGAATACCTGATCCGCCTCGTATACACGTCTTCCGCATCTTCGCGCGGGCAGAACTTCTCGGGCAGGCAATCCAGCGCGCTCTCGTGCCCCTGGTAGGGAATGCTGTCCCGGATGCACCGGGCGCTCACGGCTTTTTTCCTTTGTATATCCACCAGCATCCAGGCCGTGGTTGCCCGGCAGAACACTTCGCCGCACCGGTCGAGGAACAGGAAATCCCTGATCGAGAAAAGTTTCTGCTCGCGTTTGGGCCAGGTTCTCCCGCGGAGTTCCTCTCCGAAACGGGGAAGGGAGGTGAATTCCAGCCTCGCCCAGGAAAGCACCCAGAACATTCCCCGCCGCAGAACGTCGCCGAGGCCCACTCCGAGACTTTCCGCATGGGCCGAGGCCATGTCCTGGATATAGTTGAACATGGAATTGACTTTCAGCCTGCCGATGCTGTCCGCATCGTGGGCCTGGACCCTCAGAGGACATTCAAAGACCGCTTCCATCCCTTTGTTTCGCTCCTTGTGCGATGCACCCGAACACCCTGCCGTGCGCGTCCGGACTGTCGGAAAACCCAGCCTGCCCGGGGGGAAACCGCCTTTCCCCCGCGGACGCCGCCGGCCGTTCGTGAAAACCCGTTTCCGCGTGCAAGTGAATATAGCGCGGGCCGCAGGATTAGGCTATTATGATCGACAATACACCCCGGGGCAGCTTCGCCCCCCCCTGCGCCGCTGTTCGTCCGCGGCTTCAACGCGTTTCCGGGGTTCTCGTTCGGGAGTACCCCCCAGGTCCAGAGGGAAGATCGCAAAAGGAGGAGTTTATGCGCACCATGAAAGTATGGAGTATTGTCTTCACGGCCCTGTATTTTTCGATCGGCATCGTCGTGGTCGCCGGAGCGCAGGCGACACCGGCGACCACTTACCAGGAATCCTGCGGGGGCTGCCATCTTGCCTACCAGCCGTTCCTTCTGCCCTCCGGTTCCTGGGAGAAGATGCTCTCGAGACTTCCGGGCCATTTCGGCGGCCAGGACGTGGATCTCGATCCCGGGACGGTGAAGATCCTCCAGGCATATCTCAAGGCGAATGCGGCCGAAAACTCGTCCACCAAGGTGGCCAGGAAGATCATGGACCGGCTTGGCAGATCTCTTCCGGAAAGGATCACGGACGTCCCCTACCTGCAGCACAAGCACCGGAAGATCGATCCGGCCGTTTTCAAGAAGCAGTCGGTAGGCTCCCTGGCCAACTGCATCGCCTGCCACAAAACGGCGGCCCAGGGCCAATTCAGCGAACACAACGTGTCCATCCCAAGATAAAAGAGGGGATGCACAGCGAATCCAGGCGGTTCCGCGCTTTCCGCCGGATCGACCGTCTTTTCCTCCCCGGTAGTGGCCCGGATCATCGGCTTGTCCGGACCACTGCGGGGCTCCTATCCTTCCCATCCCCCCGGCCTGATCCTAACTTATGGATATATCGATCGAACAGCACACTGACAGGAATACCTGTGCCAAGCGCAGGCTGAGAACGGTTCCGTTCATGCGCCCGCGATCCGGGTGCTTTCCGTCGACAATGCGGGCACACTGAGCGTCATCGGCGTTTATCCGCAAGTGGCCCGGACTTTTCCCATCGGCGAGGCCATGAACAAGAACCTCGCCATCCAAGGCGGAAACTGCAACCACCGCAAGTATATTCCCACGCTCATCGAGATAGTATGGAAGGCGGAACTTACCGGAATGGCAGAGGGAATGCGGGAGGAGGACCTCGCCGCCTGACAATCGCCCCTCCGGGCGCCGGCGGCCGGAGGGGGCCTTCCCCCCGTCAAAGATCGATCTGAATGCCCAGTTCGATGACCCTGTCCGAGGGAATGCCGAAATAGGCCGGCGCCGTCCACGCATTCCTGGACATGAACGCGAACAGGGACTTGCGCCACTTCATCATCTTCGCGTTTCCGGTTGTCCCCAGCGTCTCCCGCCCGAGGAAGTAGGTCGTTTCAGCCGGTTCGGTTTCGAGGCCGTACCGCTTCGCCAGTCTCAGGACTTCCGGCGCACTGGGCCTTTCCATGTACCCGTAAAAGGCGAGGATCCTATAGAATCCCTGGCCCATGATTTCGATCTTCAGCCTTTCCGCCGTGGAAACGGCAGGGACGTCCGCCGGGCGGATGGAAAGCACGATGACCCTCTCGTGCAGCATGTGGTTGTGCTTGAAATGGTGCAGGAGCGCCGAAGGAGTGTTGACCGGCGACAGGGTCATGAAGACGGCCGTGCCCTGCGTCCGGAGAGGTTTC
>JAJFUA010000371.1 GCA_021372635.1 Desulfobacteraceae bacterium
GATGCGGCGGAGAACCTGAAAGTCGTCGCCCGGGCCGGCATCGGCCTGGACAATGTGGATATAGCTCATGCGAGCAAACGCGGGATCGTGGTCATGAACACGCCCGAGGGAAACGTAATCACCACGGCGGAACATGCCATCGCCATGATGCTGTCGTTGACCCGCAACATTCCCCAGGCGACCAGTTCCATCAAGAGCGGGAAGTGGGAGAAGAAGCGTTTCCAGGGCAGGGAAGTGTTCCACAAGGTGCTCGGAATCATCGGGGTCGGACGGATCGGCCGCGTCGTGGCCGACCGGGCGAAAGGCCTCAAGATGAACGTCATCGCCTACGATCCCTACATCAGCACGGACGTCATCAACTCGCTGGGGATCGAGGGGGTGGGACTGGATGAGCTGTTTGCCCGGTCCGACTACATCACCGTCCACACGCCCATGACCGCCGAGACGCGTGGCATCATCAACGCCGAGGCATTCCGCAAGATGAAAAAGGGCGTGTACATCATCAACTGCGCGCGCGGCGGAATCGTCAACGAGTTGGACCTTTCCGAAGCCATCAAGGAAGGGATCGTGGCGGGAGCGGCGCTGGACGTTTTCATCAAGGAACCGCCTGCCGACTGTCCCCTGGTCGGTATGGAACAGATTATCGCGACGCCCCACCTGGGGGCCTCCACGGACGAGGCGCAGGAAAACGTGGCCATTGCCGTTGCGGACCAGGTCATCGACTACCTGCTGCGCGGAACCATCCGCAATGCGGTCAACGCCCCGAATCTCGACGGCGCGGTGCTCGCACGGCTGCGGCCCTACCTGACGCTTTCGGAAAAACTGGGCGGCGTTCTGGCCCAGATCACCAAGGGCGCGATACAGGAAGTCTGCATCGAATACGTCGGAGACGTGGCGAAGGTCGAGACGCAGCCTCTGACCTATTCGATCCTCAAAGGAATGCTGCAGCCCATCCTCGGCGACATGGTCAATTTCGTCAACGTGCCCGTGATCGTCAAGGAAAGAAGCATCCGGGTGACCGAATCGATGAGAAGCGAAGCGGAAGACTTCACCAATCTCATCAGCATATCCGTGAAGACTTCCGTCGATAAGAACCTGGTCGCCGGAACGATGTTCGGGAAAAAAGACCCGCGCATGGTGCGCATCAACGATTTTCGCCTGGAAGCCGCCATGGAGGGCCACACGTTGCTGATCTACAATATAGACACTCCCGGCACCATCGGGGCGATCGGGACCTGCCTCGGCCGTCACGGCGTGAACATCTCCATGATGGACGTGGGACAGGTGCTGGAACGCGGGCAGAACATCATCTATCTCAAGACGGATACGGCCGTTCCGCAACATGTTGTCCAGGAACTGCTGGCCATGGACAACGTGAACGTGGTCCAGGCAGTGGAACTCTGATCTCGAAGAGAAGGGGTGAAGCATGGAAGAGAACGAAGACAAGGGATTCAAGGTAAACGATCGCCGGAAGATCTCCCTGGACGAGAAAGAAGAGAAGAACGGGTACGAGTCCGCGGCCGATACGGCGGCAAGGGAAGAGGCAAGCGCGAAGGCGAGATTCGAAGAGGCGTCCCGGGGGGCGGAGGAAAGGGGTCGCGTGCCTCTTCCCGAAGTGACGCTTTCGACGTTCATCTTTTCGCTCTCTTCCTCCGCCCTCGTTCACCTGGGAGAAATCCCGGAACCCGACACGCAGAACGTCCACATGGACCTTCCGATGGCGAAGCAGATCATCGATACGCTCGGAATGCTGCAGGACAAGACGCGGGGGAATCTGGAGCCCGATGAGGACAGGCTTCTCAAGACGGTGCTCTACGATCTCCGGATGCGCTACGTGCAGAAGAGCGGAAAATAAACCGGTCCGCGCGGCGGGCCACAGCAGGCCAGGGAGACAGTTTGCAGCTCGAAATCCGTGTTCCCGCAAAGATCAATCTGTGGCTGGAGATACTCGGCAAGCGAAGCGACGGGTACCACGATCTTTCCAGCCTGATGCTGCCGATCGGTGTATACGATCGCATGGAGCTGACCCGGCTGGACGAGGAAGTGATCCGCCTCGATTGCACCGATCCGCAGGTGCCTTCCGACGCGGGCAATCTCGTCTGGAAAGCCGCAAAGCGCTTCATGGAGGCGGCCGGGTTCGGGGGAGGGCTGCAGATCCGCCTGGAGAAGCACATCCCTTCCGGCGCGGGACTCGGAGGAGGCAGTTCGGATGCGGCAGGCATGCTGCTGGCGTTGAACCGCCTCTTCGACGCTCCCCTGTCTCCCGGGCGGCTGCACGAGGTGGCAAGCCTGCTCGGAGCGGACGTTCCATTTTTCCTGTATTGCCGCCCGGCCGTGGCGACCGGCATCGGGGAGATCCTGGAGCCCGTCGAAGGGGTGCCGGACTATCCGCTGGTGCTCGTCAAGCCGCCGCTGTCGGTTTCCACGGGCTGGGTGTACCGCAGTTTGA
>JAJFUA010000403.1 GCA_021372635.1 Desulfobacteraceae bacterium
CACCGCCCCGGGCATGAGGGCCACCGGAAATCGTCCCCCACAACGCATGCGGCCGTCGGCGGGAAGCCGATATCCGTTCTCCAGCGGCCGGATAGATATGTATTCATTTGTATTCGAATATTCCTTTAGTGTATGTTCCACGCAGTTTCGTACTCAGTAACGCCATTGGTCGCCGGGCGCTGCATATATAGAGGGAAGATTGACGAGAAAAGAACGAGAGGAGTAAGGCGATGGCTAACCATAAAAATATTTCCACCGACCTGGTATCGAAGATCTCCGACACCGAAGGGAGACATTCGCTCTTCGAGGATGCATCCCGAAAGCTTACCGTCCAGGTGTGCAGGGTTTTTCTCGATAAAGAGGGCAACATTGCACCCGCGCGTTTCCAGGCGTCCAACCTCACCCTGCCCGCCAAGAACCAGGAGCGCACGGAAAAGGCATTCCCCCTGACGGTGGCGAGGCACAAGAATGTCATACTGGAAGGTCGCCCCGCAAACGGGCAACCTGGAATCACGGGGAAAAGAGTGGCCGTGCTGTTCTCCGGAGGGCCGGCGGCGGGAGGCCACAACGTCCTGGCAGGACTCAAGGCCGGACTGGGAAAACACAATACCCTCCTCGGGATCAAGCGTGGCCCGAAAGGACTGATCCAGGGAGACGTGTTCGAGGTTTCCGGCCGGGCCGCCCAGAACTTCCTCAACACCGGCGGCTTCGATTTTCTCGGCACGGACCGGACCAAGATCAAGTCGCAGCAGCAATTTGAAAACGTGAAGGAAACCGTTCTGAATAACCGGATCGACGGCCTGGTGGTCGTAGGCGGGGACGATTCGAACACGAACGCCGCCTTCATCGCGGAATACCTAGAGAAGGAGGGCGTCCCTTGCAGCGTCGTCGGAATCCCCAAAACCATCGACGGTGACATGGCCGTCGGAAAGTTTCTCCCCATTTCCTTCGGCTACGACACTGCGACCAAGGTTTACGCCGAACTGGTGGGAAACCTGACCCAGGACGCCGCTTCCGCCGTAAAATACTACCACTTCGTAAAACTCATGGGTCGCACCGCTAGCAAGATCACGCTGGAAGTAGCCCTTCAGACGAAGCCGGCCGTTACCCTGATTTCGGAGGAAATCGCGGAAAAGGACATGTCGATCGATCAAATCGTCGATTATATTGTCCACGTGATGATCCACCGGCGTCTGAACGGCATCAATCACGGGGTCATCCTGATTCCGGAAGGCCTGATCGAGTTCATCCCCGAGATGAAAAAGCTCATCAGCGAGTTGAACCGGGTCCTCGCCGAGTATGAAACCGACATCAAGGACCTTCCCACCCTGAAGAACAAGCAGGAATTCATCTATCCGCTCCTGTCCCCGCAATCCGCGCAACTCATGGCGTCTCTTCCGGAAGAGATCGAAGAGATGCTGGTCCTGGACCGGGACGACCACGGGAATGTGAAGGTGTCCCAGATAGAAACCGAAAAGCTGCTGATCGAGAAGATCCGGTACAAGATGTCCGAAGTCAAGCGGCATACAGGCAAGTACTTCGGGGAAGGCGAAGGAAAGATCCCGGCAACCCCGGAGCAGATCGAACGGTACAAGAGCGAGACTCTTTCCATCCAGTCGCATTTCCTTGGCTACGAAGGGCGCTCCGCCCGCCCCACGGCGTTCGACGCCTCCTTCACCTTCAATCTCGGGCTGACTGCGGCCTCCCTTGTGCTGGAAGGGAAGACCGGCTACATGGCGGTGGTTACCGAATTCGAGAAGGGCGGACGAGTTCTCGCCCTGCCGCTTTCGGGCCTGATTACGACTGAAATGCGGAAAGGGAAAGAAGAGCAAGTCATCGAAAAATCCCTGGTCGCCACGTCGAGCCCGTCGTTCCAGGTGTTTGCGAAATGCCGCGACAAATGGGCGAATGAGGATCTCTTCAGCAGCCCCGGGCCGATTCAGCACTGGGGACCGGCGAGCAGGCAGATGCCCATGCTGGTGGCGCTGGACCAGTCCTACGGGGATTACCGGGTCTTCAACCTCGGCGAAGAAAAGCAGATCGACCTTCTGGAGATGGAAGAGTAGACTGCGGGTCCATTCTTTGCGGCGACCGGCCGTGCGGCACCTCAGCCGGCCGGTCGCCGCAGTCAGTCTCCCTCTCGTCCCTCATTCATTCCCCCTCCATCAAAGCCCACGCACTCCCCTTCCGCGGTTTCCCGATGGCAAGAAGCGGATTTTCCGGTTTCCTTGCTCTCCATATGCTGTTATAGACCTCTGGCACACAGGCAGCACAGAGAAGAGGATACCATGCTACTGATCCATCCGCCCGTCGCAAAGCCCTGCGAACCTCCCGCGGGCATCGCGAGGATTGCGGCCGCGCTCCAGCAGCGCGGCATCGAATGCACCGTTCTGGACGCCGGCATCGAAGGGCTTCTCCACCTGCTGGACCACCCCCGGCCCGCATCCGACAGGTGGTCGCTCCGCGCGATTCGAAACACACCGAAAAATCTTTCTTTTCTGAAACAGCACCGGGCCTGCCACAGCATCGACCGGTACAAACGGGCAGTTTCCGACCTTACGCGCGCCGTCGAGGTCGCCGCGGGCGGCAATGCACATCTGAGCCTGGCGAACTATCAGAGCCCGGATCTCTCGCCCGTGAGAAGCCGGGACGCCATCCGGGCCGCCGAAAACCCTGATGGAAATCCGTTCTTTCCCTACCTCAGCAAACGGCTCAGGGCACTCCTGCACCACCGGCAGCCCCGGATGGTCGGCTTTTCGCTGAACTTCCTCAGCCAGGTGCTGTGCACCTTCGCAATGATCGGATTCATGAGGAGGGAATGCCCGGGATTGCCCATCATCCTTGGAGGAGGTCTCGTCACGTCCTGGATGAGCCGGCCCGGCTGGAAAAACCCTTTCGACGGCCTGGTCGATACCCTCGTCTCGGGCCCCGGGGAAGGTCCTCTGCTCGAACTGCTCGGTTTCTCCGGGGCCGATGTGGACTGCACGCTGCCCGGCTATCGGCCTCTGCCCCTCGAAGACTACCTGGCGCCGGGAAGAATCGTTCCCTACAGCGCCTCGACCGGCTGCTACTGGAACAACTGTTCCTTCTGCCCGGAAAGGGCCGAAGGGAATCCCTACCGGCCGATTCCGCCCGGACGGGTCGTCAGAGACCTGGGCGAACTGTCCCGGAGCCTCTCGCCCTCGCTCTTCCATCTGCTGGACAACGCCCTGAGCCCCTCGCTCATGGAGGCTCTCTGCGGCCATCCCCCCGGAGCGCCCTGGTATGGCTTCGCGAGAGTGACCCGCCATCTTGCTGACGAAGATTTCTGCCGGTCCCTGAGGCGTTCCGGGTGCGTCATGCTGAAACTTGGCCTCGAATCCGGGGACCAGGATGTGATCGACCGGGAACAGAAGGGAATCGACCTGGAAACGGCGTCGCTCGCGTTGCGGTCGCTCAAGCGTGCGGGCATCGGAACGTACGTCTATCTGCTGTTCGGCACGCCGGCAGAGACGGCCGCAAAAGCCCGAAAGACCCTCGATTTCACCGTCCGGCACAGTGACGTCATCGATTTTCTGAACCTGGCGATCTTCAATATGCCCATCCACAGCCCCGACACCCGGTTCGTGGACACCAATCCCTTCAGCGAAGGGGATCTTTCCCTCTACACCGGTTTCTCGCATCCCTCGGGATGGGACCGGGGACTGGTAAGACAATTCCTGGACAAAGAATTCAAGAGGCATCCTGCGGTCGCAGCCATTCTCAGAAACGATCCCCCCACCTTCACGTCCAACCATGCGCCTTTTTTCTGCATGCCCCGGAACACCGGACGGAGGGTACAATAATCTCCCGATCGTCGGGCCGCGCCTGCGCCGTCGGCTAAAGCGAAAGGGACTGGCTGATCTCGCTCATCGCGTCTACAAGTTCGTCCTGGAAATCCAGGATGTCCACCGCCCTGATTCCCAGGCCCTTGAAAACGGCGTCCTCTTCGAGAATTTCCCATTCGAAGTCACCGTCTTCACGGTCCATTTCGGTAACGACCTGGTTGGCCGCGTAGACGATGCTTGCCACATCCTGGTCGCTCAGGGCCTTCAGAGGATCGTGGTGATGCCCTATGGACATGACGAGTTCGGAGGGAAAATGCCAGCGGCGGGCAATCATCTCGCCCAATTCCTGGTGGCCGATGCCCAGGGCCTTGCGTTCGGCCTCGATGACCTCCATGCCCTGACCGCGGATCTGGTTCAGGCTGGAGTGGAGATAGATCCTGGCATAGGCGTTGAGCACGGTCTTGCCGATATCGTGGAGCAGGCAGGCAGTATAGATGGTGAGGATTTTCCGGTGCCTGAGGCGGCGCGCCAGAAGATCTCCCACGATGGCGGTCGACACGGAATGATGCCACAGCGCCCGGTCATCTTCCTTGTTGCTGGAGGCCGTCCGGGTGTAATAGCGCTCCGAGCAGGCCGCAAGCACGATTTGCACCAGCTTCTGGCCGCCCAGGACGACAATGGCATCCTGTATGGAGGTGATATTGTGGCGCCGCCTGTAATACATCGACTGGCTCAAGGCGAGCACTCTGGCCGTAATCGCCTGGTCGTACCGGATCACGGCCTCGATCTCGCCCACCGGGGCCGTCTTCCGGATCAGCGCGAGCACCTTCCATGCAATGTCGGGAAAAGGGGGCAGCTTCTCAGCGGCGGAGATGATATCCTTCAGCATCAGCTCATAATGAAGGCCCTGTACTTCTAACTCGCTGAGTTCCCTGACCATTTTCCCCTCCTGAAAATAGGTTCACCGCAAGGCTCTCCCCTGCACGGGGGTGGAGCCCTTGGTTTCCTCCCGAAAGCATGAACCCGGAAACCAGGCGGAGCAAATAAAACGACAGGAACATCACGGACGGGAGGAGAGGAGGGAACCCCGCCACTTCCCGGCATTATCCGCTCGGCAGTCCTGCCGCCGTGCCCGTCCGGATTCGGGCCGGCAGCCTTGCGTTCCGTCCTTCCGGACCGGGTTGCCTTTTACGAGCAATATCCCGCACGCACTCACACCGGCGGAAGACAGCCCGGCCCACACACACCGTCAGAACTATTCCTATCTAATCAATATTCAAGAAACATGTCAAGGATACCGTTATACCTACAATCCAGGTCGAATTGACCGCCTGCACCCTTCTGCACCGGAACGGACACCCGTCGCGGCTCAGATTCCGGGTGCCGCCTCCTTCAGTTCCTCTTTCTTCGGCACGATGGCGCTGACCGGGCAGACTTCCACGCACGCTCCGCATTCCCCGCAGGGAAGATTCCCCGAGTCAATCCCCTCATAGCACCCGATCGCGCTGTCGAAACCCCGCCTGACGATCGTCAGGACAGGGCTCTCATTCCGCTTACGGCACACGTACAGGCATTTGTGGCACAAAATACATCGCGCGGGCAGCAATTCGAAAAACGGGTGCTCCGGCTGTACGGTCAGGTCGCGTCCAAGCTCTTCGAGCTTCCTGGCCTTCAGGCGGATCCCCAGGAACTTCGCAATGCGCTGGAGCTGGCACGTCTTTCTCGAAAGACAATTCTTGCAGTCCATGTGATGCGCGGAAAAGAGGAGGTTGAACACCGCCCGCTGAAGCTCTCTCACCGGTTCGGTGTCCGTTCTCACCACCATGCCTTCCTTCACCCGGACCTTGCAGGACGTTACGGGTCTGGGTTCTCCTTCGATCTCGACAAAGCAGAGCCGACAGGAAGCCGGCGGATTTGCCATCTCCTCGAGGAAGCACAGGTTCGGGATGTAGATGTCGTTGTCCAGACACACCTGAAGCAGGGATTTCCCCCCTTCCGCTTCGATTACCTTCCCATCGACCGTAAGCTTTATCATGGATTCCTATTCCTTGGGCCGCTCCACAACCGGAGCCAGATGAGCCGGCGAGACCCTCCGCACGGCATCATATTCCGCCGGGCATGCAGCCTCACATTCACCGCACTTGACGCAGAGCGCCTGATCGACGGCCTTCTTCCGCCCCTTTGCGGTAAAAATGGCGTCCACGGGACAGCACCCGGCACAAACATCACAACCACGCGCGCACCGGTCCGGATCGATATAGAACGCGGTCAGCTTTCGGCACATTGCCGCAGGGCAGCGCTTTTCCCTGATATGCGCCTCGTACTCGTCTCTGTAATATTCAAGGGATGTCAGGACAGGATTCGGAGCGGTCTTTCCCAAGCCGCACAACGAACCTTCTTTGATCGCTCCGCTCAGGGATTCCAGCAGTTGGAGGTCCTGCTCCCCGCCCTCTCCAGCAATGATACGATCCATCACTTTCAAAAGATGCAGAGTGCCGATTCTACAAGGCGTACACTTACC